>NC_007948.1:317857-635714 GCF_000013865.1 Polaromonas sp. JS666 | reverse complement strand
TGAAAGGCGCCTGCCCCGGGGCGGCAACACCCGGCTTCACGGTGTCAAAGGCAAAGTGGTGGTCCGCCAGGGTGCCGGTGCCGCAGCGGCCAAAGCCGGTGAAGCCTTTGGCTTGGGCATCAGCCACCGAGGTCACGGGCTGGCCGCTGGCATCAGGCTGGCTGATCTCGACCAGGGCGTCAAGGACGCTCTGGCCTGCGCCGTCGAACACCTGGCCTGTGATGCGGATGTGTTCGCCCTGCGCATGCGGCTGGGCCAGCACGGGGGTGAACAGGCTTTTGAGGTCGTAGCCGTACTGTGTGGGGGTGAGGCCGTAGGCAAAGTAGGGGCCGACGGTTTGCGAGGGGGTTTGCTTGAGTTGGGTCATGGTTGCGTTCCTGCTATTGCTGCTGTTCCTGCTTATTCGAAACGCGTAGCCTTGGGGCCGCGCAGCACGATGTCAAACACATAGCCCAGCGCAAAGTCGGGCTGGGTGACGTCGAGGCTGAACTTGGCCACCATCAATTCGCGCGAGTCGGGCGGCACGCCCTGGTACATCGGGTCGTAGGCAAACAGCGGGTCGCCGGGGAAATACATCTGCGTCACCAGGCGGCTGGCAAAGTAGTCGCCGAACAGCGAGAAGTGAATATGCTGCGGCCGCCAGGCGTTGGGATGGTTGCCCCAGGGGTAGGCGCCGGGCTTGATGGTCATGAAGGTGTAGCGGCCATCGCTATCGGTCATGCAGCGGCCGGCGCCCAGGAAATTGGGGTCCAGAGGCGCGTGGTGCTGGTCCACCTTGTGCACATAGCGGCCGGCGGCATTGGCCTGCCAGACTTCAACCAGCGTGTTGCGCACGGGGCGGCCGTCTTCGTCCGACACGCGGCCGGTGACGATGATGCGTTCGCCCAGCGGCTCGCCATTTTTGACCGCGTTTTTGGTCAGGTCATGGTCGAGCGGGCCGAGCTGATCGCTACCGTAGACCGGCGCGTTGAGCTGGGCCAGCGCCTGCTTGATGGGCACCAGCGGCTGCTTGGGGCCGCGCAGCATGGTTGATTTGTAGTACGGGTAAATATGCGACGGGTGGCCGGTCCAGTCGCGCGGGGCGAGATAGCTGCTGTCAAGTTCGGTGCTCATGGGGTCTCCTGTTCAAGTGATTGGGTGACTTTAGTCAATATCAATAGTTATGTATATTGATATTTATTGCACTTTTGCATAACCAATGGTTATAGTTAAGCATGATTGATGAACGCATTAAATTCCGGCACCTGCAGTGCTTTCTGGCGGTGGCCCAGCATGGCAGTTTGCAGAAGGCGGCGGGGGTGCTGTCGATCACGCAGCCGGCGGTCTCGAAAACGCTGAAAGAACTGGAGGCCCTGCTGGCGGTGCGCCTCTTTGAGCGGGGCCGCCGTGGCGCGGTGCTGACGCGAAGCGGCGATGCCTTCGCGCGCCACGCCGGCGCCAGCGTGAGTGCGCTGCGCGAAGCGGTGGCCAGCGTTGCGCCCACCCGCCCGCATGGCAGCGAAGTGGTGACACTGGGCGTGCTGCCGACGGTGGCGCCGCAACTCATACCGGCGCTGCTACTGCAACTGGATGCGGGGAACGGCGCCAGCCGCCCGGCGGGCCTGGCGGACCTGGCTATCAGCCTGCGCATTCATACCGCGCCGAATCCGGCCCTGCTCACGCAACTGCGCCAGCGCGAGCTGGATCTGGTGATTGGCCGCTTTGCCGAGCCGGTCCACATGGTGGGCCTGACCTTTGAGCACCTGTATGCCGACCCGCTGGTGCTGGCCGTGCGGCCCGATCACCCCCTGCTCCGGGACGCCGCCCTGAGTTCCGATGCGCTGGCGCACTTGCCGGCCTTCACCGCGATCCTGCCCACGCTGGGCACGGCGATCCGACACACGGCCGACAGCTTTCTGCTGACGCGCGGCTTGGGCCCGCTGGTGCGCACGGTGGAGACGCTGTCGGTGACCGGGGCGCGCAATTACACGGTACGCAGCGATGCGGTCTGGTTTGCGCCCCGGGGCGCGGTGCAGCAGGACCTCGACAGCGGCCTGCTGGCGGCCCTGCCCGTGAGCATGGCGGGCACCGAGGAACTGGTCGGCATGAGCCTGCGCGCCGACATGGCGCCCACCGTGGCCCAGGCGGAAGTGATTGGCGCCCTGCGCCTGCTGGCAGCGGCACACCGCGGCCTGGACGCGGCCGCGGGGTAGGCGGGTCGGAAAGCCTGGGCTCAGGCCGACACGGCGGCGTCCGGCGGGGTCACGGGGGTCACCGCAAAACGCGCCGTCAGCTCGTCCAGCCCCAGGGTCTGCAAAACCTCCTGCAGGCGCGCCTGGGCGGCCCGGGTTTTGGCCGCGCTGGGCGTGGCGGGCCGGCTGGCCAGGATGAGTTCGTTTTTCATCGAATGCTCCCAGCCCACCAGCTCGGTCACCGTGACCTGGTAGCCGCTGGCCTCCAGCTGCAGGCAGCGCAGCACGTTGGTGATCTGGCTGCCGAACTCGCGCGTGTGCAGCGGATGCCGCCACAGCTCGGCCAGCGGGGTTTTGGCCAGGTTCAGCGCCCGGCTCTTCCTGAGCACACCCGCTACCTCGGCCTGACAGCACGGCACCAGCACCATGTGCCGCGCCTGCTTGGCCAGGCCAAATGCAATGGCGTCGTCGGTGGCTGTGTCGCAGGCATGCAGCGCCGTCACGATGTCAATGCGCTCGGGCAGGTCGGCCGAGGCGGTAGCCTGCTGCACCGAGAGGTTGAGGAACGACATGCGTTCAAAGCCCAGCCGGGCCGCCAGCGCGCGGGACTTGTCGACCAGTTCGGTGCGGGTTTCAATCCCGTAGATGTGTCCGGCGTCTTTGCGGCCCTGGTGCGCGACGTTGAAAAACAGGTCATAGAGGATGAAACCCAGATAGGACTTGCCGGCACCATGGTCGGCCAGGGTGGGTGCGGGATTGTTGGCCGACACCTCATTGAGCAGGGGCTCGATGAACTGGTAGAGGTGGTAAACCTGCTTGAGCTTGCGCCGGGTGTCCTGGTTGAGCTTGCCCTCGCGCGTCAGGATGTGCAGCTCCTTGAGCAGCTCAATCGACTGGCCCGGGCGCAGCTCTTCAATGACCTGCGCGGCGGGCGCAGGCTTTCCAGTGCCTTTTGAAGGTTTTGCGGTGCGCGCGGTGCTGGGGATTTGCATGGCCTCCAGTTTAGTGGGAGCGCCTCGGGCCTTGTCTGCCGCAGTGCAAAGCCCTTCTGGCGCAGCACCAGACCGGCGCGCATGACGGCATAACCCCTTTTATTAAGGGCGAGGGGATGAAAAAAAGGCACTCCCGCGGTTCTGGGCGCATAATCCAGCAGTCCGGGTGTCAAAGCACCCGCACAGGTTAGTGATCGGTCAGTTTCGCGCGCTACGGCGGTACTTTTGAGTTTGTTGTGCTTTCGGGACCCCATCGCTTTTGTTTTTATGTGTTTTTGAGGAGTCCTTATGGGCAACAAACTTTACGTCGGCAACCTGCCTTACACAGTGCGCGACGAAGATCTGCAACAATCTTTTGGCGCTTTCGGCTCCATCACCAGCGCCAAAGTCATGATGGAACGCGACACGGGTCGCTCCAAAGGCTTTGGTTTTGTCGAAATGGGCAGCGATGCCGAAGCGCAAGCCGCAATTGCCGGCATGAATGGCCAGTCTCTTGGCGGCCGTAGCATCACCGTGAACGAAGCACGCCCCATGGAAGCACGCCCTCCCCGCACCGGCGGCTTTGGCGGTGGTGGTGGTTACGGCGGCGGTGGCGATCGCTCTGGCGGCGGTGGCTACGGCGGCGGCGGTGGTGGCCGTTCTGGCGGTGGTGGCTATGGCGGCGGCAGCGGTGGTGGCCGCGGCGGCTACTAAGCCCTGCAAACCCCGTCAACGGCAGAGATGCCGTTGCAAACCAGCTGTCTCAGCCTTGCGCTGAGCAAAGCCTGTAAGGCTTCGAAACTTCGGTTTTGAAGCCTTTTCTTTTTGGATGGCTGCACCTGGACCTGCAGGCCGGACACACTGCGCACCAGCGCAAGCTGGCAGCGCCCTACCCAGCCCGTATGAAGCCGCTGAAACATCTTTCAACCAATTAACTTGCACGCAATTTAATTGCGCGCTACAATTCAACCATGCCCAACAAAACCGCCCCCCCATCAGCCGACGCGATGCTGCTGCTGGACAACCAGCTGTGCTTTGCGCTGTATTCCACCTCGCTGGCCATGACCAGGCTGTACAAACCACTGCTGGATGAGCTGGGGCTGACCTATCCGCAGTACCTGACGATGCTGGTGCTGTGGGAGCAGGACGGCCTGACGGTCTCGGAACTCGGCCAGCGGCTCTACCTGGATTCGGGCACGCTCACGCCCTTGCTCAAGCGCCTTGAGACGTCGGGTTTTATTTCCCGCATCCGGGCCGTGGAAGACGAACGGCGCGTGCACATCACCCTGACCGCCGCGGGCCGCAAGCTCAAGGCACAGGCGGCCAAAATCCCGGGCTGCATCCTCAGCGCCAGCCAGTGCTCCATCCCCGAGCTGATGGCCCTGACACAGCAGATGCAGGCTCTGCGCCAGCGGCTGGTGGCCTAAACCCAATACGGTTCAGTCAAGCCCTTGCCCCTGGTTTGTCATCCCGGACTTGATCCGGGATCCATGGATTGCGGGTCAGGCCCGCAATGACAAGTCAAGGTTTTGCTCATTCCGATTCAGGGTGACTAACTTGACTGAACAGTATTGGGCCTAAACCCCGACCCCTTTCAAGCACCCCGAGACCCCCTCCGTATTGTTGATTTTTGTATTTCTGTATTTCTGACTTTTCAACCCGCCTCAATTCCGGGGCATCTTTCAAAGGAACCACCATGACCAAACCCGAAAAAATCGTTTACACCGCCCACGCCAGCGCCACCGGCGGCCGCGAAGGCCAGGCCAGGTCGTCTGACGGCCTGCTTGACGTCAAGCTCGTGCTGCCCAAGGAAATGGGCGGCGCCGGCGGCGGCGTGAACCCCGAACAGCTGTTTGCCGCCGGCTACTCCGCCTGTTTCCTCGGCGCGCTGAAGTTCGTGGCCGGTCAGGAAAAAATCACCGTCCCGGCCGATGCCACGGTGGAAGGTGCGGTCGGTATCGGCCCAATTCCGACCGGCTTCAACATCGCGGTTCAACTGTCCGTGCACATCCCCGGCATGGACCATGCCGCAGCCCAAGCGCTGGTTGAAAAAGCACACGTGGTATGCCCTTACTCCAATGCCACGCGCGGCAACATCGACGTGACGCTGAAGGTGGTCTGATTCGCGCGTCAACCGCCGCGCGTGATCCAGCGCGGCGGCAAGCTGCAGGCGGCGTGGCTCTCCCGAGCCTCGCCGCTTTTCTTTTTTCTTTTGTAACCGGCTCCACCTTCATTTGGGCTGCCGGCAGGCAGGAATAGCGGACTCCCAAACCGGTCACTTTCCCGCACCACGATCTGCGCCGACAATGCGGTATGACTGAAAAAAGCAAGGCCACGGCTCCCGCAGCGCTGCACGCCTATGAGCCCTTGACCCCCGATCTGGTGCTGGACGCACTGGCCAGCGTGGGCCTGGCCGGCGATGGACGCCTGATGGCGCTGTCCAGCTATGAAAACCGGGTCTACCAGGTCCATCTGGAAAACACGGTCGGCTCCGACGACCTGGCCGGCGACATCGTGGTTGTCAAGTTTTACCGGCCCGGGCGCTGGAGCGATGCGCAGATTGTCGAAGAGCACACCTTCGCCGCCGAGCTGATGGCGGCCGAAATTCCGGTGGTCGGCCCGCTGGTGCTGGAAGGCGCCACGCTGCACCGCTTCGGCGGCTTCAGTTTCAGCGTCTCGCCCAGCCGCGGCGGGCGCCGGCCCGAACTCGACAACCTCGAGGTGCTGGAATGGATAGGCCGCTTCCTCGCGCGCATCCACACCGTGGGCAGCGCCCAGCCATTCGTGCACCGGCCCGCGCTGAACCTGCAGACCTTTGGCTACGCCTCACGCGATATTCTGCTGGCGGGTGGCGCCCACGGCTCTCATGGCTCCCATGGTTATTTGCCCCTGGACATGGAGTCACGCTGGCGCAAGGCCTTTGAAGAAGCCATGCTGGTGGCACAAACCGTGTTTGAAAGCGTGGGCGACGCGCGAAGCCTGCGCCTGCACGGTGACTGTCATCCCGGCAACATCCTGTGGACGCCCGAGGGCCTGCCGCTGGCGGGGCCGCATTTTGTCGACCTGGACGACGCCCGCTCCGGCCCCGCCGTGCAGGACTTGTGGATGCTGCTGTCGGGAGACCGCGCGCAATGCACCCGGCAACTCGGCGCCCTGGTGGATGGCTACGAAGAGTTTCGCGAATTCGACCGGCGTGAACTGGCCCTGATAGAGCCGCTGCGCACGCTGCGTCTGGTGCATTACAGCGCCTGGCTGGCACAGCGCTGGCACGACCCGATCTTTCCCATCAACTTCCCCTGGTTTGGCTCCAGCGACTACTGGAAAGGCCAGGTCGACATGCTGGAAGAGCAGACCGAAGCGATGCAGGAGACACCGCTGATGATTTAGCCAATCGGACTCCTAGGGATTGCGATGAGGCCAAAACCGCGGTCAGACGTTAGCATGCTTCCATTAGCCCCTCCGAATCCGTCGGAGCTTGCCGCTCTACAAGGAACATTGCATGAAACGTCGGTCGCTGCTGCTCGCCAGCCTTCTCATGTCTGCAGCCGGGTGGTGCGCGGCGCAGGGTGCCTGGCCCGCCAAACCCATCACCATGATCGTGCCCTTCCCGCCTGGCGGTCTGGCCGACCTGGTGGCGCGGCCTGTGGCTGAAGCGATGTCGCGGGAGCTGGGGCAGCCGGTGGTGATCGAGAACAAGGCCGGCGCCGGCGGCGGCATTGGCATGGGCATGGCCGCCAAGGCCAAACCCGATGGCTACACCGTCCTGCTGGCGCTGTCGTCGCTGACCGTCATCCCCGAAGCCGATACCCTGCTGGGTCGGCCCGCCATGTTTGCCCTGCCCGACCTGCGGCCGATTGCCCGCTTCACGGCCGACCCCACGGTACTGGCCGTGCGTGCCGATGCGCCCTGGAAAACCGCGCAGCAGTTCATTGACGATGCCAAAAAACGCCCCGGCGCCATCAACTACGGCTCCTCGGGCAACTACGGCACCATGCATGTGCCGATGGAAATCCTGGCGCAAACGGCCGGCATAAAAATGACGCACGTGCCGTTTACCGGCGCCGGCCCGGCCGTGGTGGCGCTGCTGGGCGGCCAGATTGATGCGGTGTCATCCGGGCCCGCCACCGTGCTGCAGCAGGTCAAGGCCGGCAAGCTGCGCGTGCTGGCGCATTGGGGCAACGGCGCGCTGAGCACGCTGCCCGAGGTACCCAGCCTGAAGGACGCCGGCTTCAACGCCGAGTATGCGCAGTGGTCGGGGCTGTTCATCCCGCAGGCCACGCCGGAGCCGATTGCCCAGCGCCTGCGCGCCGCGGCGAAGGCCGCCGCACAGGACGCCCGCGTCAAGGAAGTGATTCTGGGTGCGGGCAGCCCGGTGCTGTACCAGGACAGCCCGGACTTCGAAATGTATGTAAAGGAAGATGCCAAGCGCATGGCGGAGGTCGTCAAGCGCATCGGCAAGGTGGAATAGAGCTACCCTGCCCCTGCTTTCTCCGTCTCACTGTTCACTGTTCACTTTTCACCTCGCCCCCGCCCCGCCATTCCCGGCCCTGTTTTCCCACTGGAGAAGTTCATGCGTCGTGATTTCATCCGCTTCCTGGCGCTGGGCATCGGCCTGGCGTCTGCCGTGGCCACCGCGCCGCTGCTGGCCCAGACCTACCCGGCCAAACCAGTCCGCATCGTGGTGCCCTTTGCAGCGGGCGGCCCGGCCGACGTGTATGGGCGTTTCATGGCCCAGCGGCTGCAGGATGCGCTGGGGCAGTCCTTTGTGGTCGACAACCGGCCCGGTGCGGGCTCGGTGATTGGCACCGATACCGTGGCGAAGTCGGCACCCGACGGCTACACGCTGCTGCTGATGTCCAATGCCCACACCGTCAACGAGTCGCTGATTCCGAACAAGCCGTTTCAGCTGATGCGCGACTTTGTGGCGATTGCACCCCTGAACTACTCCGACCTCGTGCTGGTGGCCCACCCGGCCTTGCCGGCATCCACGCTGCAAGCCCTGCTCAGGGACGCCAAGGCCAGGCCCGGCAAGCTCAACTACGCATCGTCGGGCCCGGGTACGCCCTATCACATGGCCGGCGAGCTGTTCAAAAGCATGGCGGGCGTCTACCTGGTGCACATTCCCTACCGCGGCAGTTCAGGCGCGCGTACCGACGTGATTGGCGGCCAGGTCGATGTGATGTTTGACGCGGTCACCACCATGTCGGAACAGGTGAAGGCCGGCAAGGTCAAGGCCCTGGCCACCACCGGCAGGCAGCGCTCCGAGGTGCTGCCCGATGTGCCCACCCTGAACGAGGCGGGCGTGCCGGGTTACGAGGCCACCATCTGGCTCGGCCTGATGGCGCCCCGCGGCACGCCCAGGGCGGTGGTGGACCAGCTCAACGGCGCGATCTCCAAAATTGTGGGCCAGCCGGAGATCCGGCAGCTCTGGGGCAAGCAGGGCGCCGTGCCCCTGGTGATGACACCCGAGGCGTTTGACAAATATGCCCGCGACGACATTGCCAAATGGGCGGGCGTGATCAAGAGCGCCAACATCAAGGTAGACTGAAAAGGCGGAAAAAACTGCACAGGGCGAGATGCGCCCGATGGCCCGGACTCCCTCATTGGACTTCAAGGCAAGCGAACCATGACAATCCTTCACCTGTTGAGCGGTGGCGCAGCCCAGGGCCTGGTCACGCAACTGGAACAACGCTTCGAGACGCAGCACCAGGTCAGCATAGACGCATGCTTCGGTGCGGTCGGGATGATGAGGGACAACCTGCTGGCGGGCACGCCCTGTGATGTGCTGATACTCACCGAAGCGCTGATCGCCCAGCTGATGGCGAGCGGCGAGGTGGTGCCCGGCAGCGCGCTGACACTGGGGGTGGTGAAGACCGGCATTGCCGTGAAAAACGGCGAGGACGTACCCGACGTCGACAATCCAGCGGCACTCAAGACCGCACTGCGCGCGGCCCGCGGCATCTACTTTCCCGACCCGGTCAAGGCGACGGCGGGCATTCACGTCATGAACGTCCTTAAGCAACTGGGCCTGGACACCGAGCTGGCCGACCGGCTGCGCGTGTTTCCCAACGGCGCGACCGCCATGCGCGCGATGGCCGACACCAACGAGCCGGGGCTGCTCGGCTGCACGCAGATCACCGAGATCATTTATACGCCGGGCGTCATGCTGGTGGCGCCCCTGCCCAAGGCGCTCGAGCTGGCCACCACCTATACCGCCGCGCTTTGCGCCAGGGCACGGCAGCCGCAGGCCGCGCGTGACCTGATCAGCCTGCTGGCGAGCCCGGAGGCCGCTTCCGCACGCCAGCTGTGCGGCTTTGAGTGACTCGACCCGAGTGATTTAACGAGTGCTTTCACTTTCACTTTCACTTTCACGATAAGCCGATAAGCCGGCATGCCCCCTGCACCGCGCGGTGCTGACGCATGGGTCGCCGGACACTCGCCGGGTACTCACCGGACAAGTTTCACCTGCGGGGCGCTGCGGACGTCTAGGGGGTGAGGCAAATTGGAGCTTGCCATGGTTTTGTTTTCACTCTTTTCCCGTTCTTTTGTGCCGTGAACTCAGCCGCCTGTCATCGAGATCGCATGCGCACTGTGCATTTCAAAGACGTCTGTCATTTTTTCCAGCAACTCAAGCTCACGTTTTTCGGGTGCAACGTCCTTGATGATGGCCGCTTTTGTCTTTTGCCAGGCCGGCAAAAGATCTTGCGCCATTTTGCGGAAACCTTTTAATGTCTCGGGCAGGCGAAACCCGCAGTCTTTGCAAAGGGCTTCCCATGAGTGCGCGCCCACCGCATCGAACGCGTCCTCGTCACCAATATGCAGCGCAAGACCCGTGTCGCCGTACGCCCGCACGCACAGCAGGTCGTAAAACGGAGCCAGGCGGAAACCTTTTTCGTCCACCAGCACCGACAGATTTTTGGCATGCGCGTCGGCATTGCCGATCAGGTAATTGAACATGACCCACTGCTGCAGCTTGAGCAGATCGCTGCCGCGGACCGGTAAAGCGCGCAAGGCGGCTACCAGTTTGGGGACACTCGCCAGGCCACCCTGCCGCTCATATTTCCAGCCCGACCCATGGCCCAGCAATTGGCAACCGTCAAACTGATGCAGGCCAACGATGTTGCCGGCCAGATTCACGCGGTCATAGCGCTCCACGAGGTACACGGGTTCAGGCACACGCAGGAACCAGACGTCATTCACCGGCAACTTCAGGGCCCGCGCCAGCTTCATGCACGCGTATTCATTCAGCGCGCTGGGCTGGTAGCGCTTCTGACGTGTATCGGGTTTGAGTATGTGGGTGGTGTGCGACGTACCCACACTTTCAGACAGTTGGTTTGTGCGCTTGTCAAAGCGCAACCCCATCTTTTCCTGCGCACCGGCCAGCGACATGGTGGTCTGCTCGTTGGACACCAGCAGTGGCTTCTGGCCACGGATGCGTTCACTCAACTCCTCATAGGGCAAGGGACGATATTGCTGAAGCATGGCAGACTGCCCATCTTCAGGCAGCAAGGACAAAACGCCCGGCAACTCCTTGCCCAATTGACCTAATAGCTCAAACGGCGAAGGGTCACGCAAGGCCAAAGCGGCGATGACGTCGTCCAGTGCAGTGCCCTCGGGCAGCAGATTTTCAAAAAAACTGCGGACCAGCGGCCCTGTGAAGCGAGTGCCAACCAGCGTAAATTGCGGTGCAAGCACATAAGCACCCGGCTGCTCCAGCCACTGCGCGTCATACTCGAAAAAGTATTCGCCAGCTTCATGGCCAAACCAGCCCATGGGCCTGACGTTGGCCCAGACGCGCAGGCGGATCATGAGGTGCTGACTTTGGTATTGGGGTGGGAATCACTGGTAGTTCCCCCAATCTGCCAGCCTGTCAGCGTCAGCGTCAGGCCCAGCCCTTGGGTCAGCTGCAATAACTTCGTCAGCGAACAGCGGCCCGGGTCGCTTTCAGCGTCGCGAATAAAAGACTCACTCACATTGCACACTGCGGCAGCCTGCTCCCGAGACAAGCCCTGGCGCTTTCGCTCCACGATGAGCCCTTGCGCCAATTCGGAAAGATTTTGAACCTTAAGCTGCATTATTTGACCCTATAAGGTCACTTTACTGTAAATTTCAGTCCTTGTCTAGAATTTTGACCTCCTAAGAACAGTTTCTATTGCTTAGAGTTTTTGCCAGCATTAGAAATTCCTACGAGTAGAGAAACTGTTCCTTAAAGAACAAAAATATCTCTTAGCAAGTCAAACAGAGATATTTTTGAGCTCATAAGAACAACTATTAAACGTTTTAATGCTGCAGCGTTTTTGACGGGCTCCGTCAAACATGCTTTAGAGCTTCGCGCTCCGAGATGGCCGATGCAACAGGCCGGGTCAATTCACCACTGAACGCTCGCCGCTGGAGCGAGGCGAACAGCGCATCGAGTTCGGCCAGCGCGGCGCGGTGGGTGCCTTCAGGAAAGACGCGGCGCTCCATGGGCCGCTTGAGTCGGTTGGCCTTGTTTTCTTCGAGCGTGTGCAGGTCGTCAAGCCAGCGCAGAAACAGCAGTAGGTGATCTGCTCAATCACCTTCAGCGGGTTGGCAATGCCTCCCAACCAGAAGGCATTCCAGATTTGGTCTATTTTTGATTTAAGTTCACCATTCACCATTCACCATTCACCATTCACCAGTAAGCATCCGGCAATTAAACCAGCCCTGGGCGAGCCTTAAACCAAGGTCAAACCAGCAGCGCGTTGACCCGCTTCACATACGCAGCCGGATCTTCCGGCATGCCGCCCTCGGCCAGCAAGGCCTGGTCGAACAGGATGTGGGCCAGATCGTCAAAGTGCTCACCGGCCTCCAGCTTTTTCACCAGCGGATGCTGTGCGTTGACCTCCAGGATCGGCTTGACCTCCGGCACAGCCTGGCCGGCCTGCTTCAGCATGCGGGCCAGCTGGGTCGACATGTCGCCATCCTGCACGACCAGGCAGGCGGGCGAATCCACCAGGCGCGTGGTGGCACGCACGTCCTTGGCCTTGTCTTTTAGGGCTTCCTTGAGCTTGTCGAGGATGGGCTTGAAGTGGGTTTGCGCTTCTTCGGCGGCTTTCTTCTCGTCTTCATCCTGCAGCTTGCCCAGGTCTACCGCTCCCTTGGCCACCGACTGCAGCGGCGTGCCGTCGAATTCGTGCAGGTAGTTCAGCGCCCACTCGTCCACGCGGTCGGCCATCAGCAGGACCTCAATGCCCTTCTTGCGAAAGATCTCGAGTTGCGGGCTGCTCTTTGCGGCAGCCAGGGTGTCGGCCGTGACGTAGTAAATCGCGTCCTGCCCCTCCTTCATGCGGGCCTTGTAGTCGGCAAAGCCCACGCTGACGGTGTCGGTCGTCGAGCTGGCAAAGCGCAGCAGCTTGGCCAGGCGCTCGCGGTTGGCAAAATCCTCGCCCAGGCCCTCCTTGAGGACGGCGCCAAACTCGGCATAAAACGCCTTGAACTTGTCGGCGTCATTGGCGGCCAGGTCTTCAATCATCGACAGCACGCGCCGGGTGTTGCCTTCGCGAATCGCCTTGACGGCGCGGCTTTCCTGCAACAGCTCGCGTGACACATTCAGGGGCAGATCCGCGGAATCCACCACGCCCTTCACAAAACGCAGGTAGGTCGGCATGAGCGCCTGCGCGTCGTCCATGATGAAAACACGGCGTACATACAGCTTCACGCCCGCGGCCTTGTCGCGATTGAACAGGTCCATGGGCGCCTTGGCCGGAATGAACAGCAGCTGGGTGTATTCGGTCCCGCCCTCCACCCGGTTATGGGTGGTGGCCAGCGGCGCCTGGCTGTCGTAGCTGATCTGCTTGTAAAACTCGTCGTACTGCTCGGGCGTGATGTCTTTCTTGGCACGGGTCCAGAGCGCGGCGGCCTGGTTGACGGTTTCCCATTCACCCGTGACGACCATTTCGCCGGGCTGGCCGTTTTCGCCTTCTTTCCACTCTTCTTTCTGCATCAGGATGGGCAGCGAGATGTGGTCGGAGTATTTGTTGATGATGCCCTTGAGCTTCCAGGCGTTCAGGTAGTCGCGGGCGTCGTCCTTGAGGTGCAGGATGATGCTGGTGCCCCGTTCGGCGCGCTCCATCTCGCTCACCTCGAACTCGCCGGTGCCCTCGCTGCTCCAGCGCACGCCTTGAGTCGCCGGCAGGCCGGCACGGCGGCTTTCCACGGTGATCCGGTCGGCCACGATGAAGCCCGAATAAAAGCCCACGCCGAACTGCCCGATCAGCTGCGCATCGTTTTTCTGGTCGCCGGACAGCTTGGCCATGAAATCCCGCGTGCCGCTCTTGGCAATCGTGCCGAGGTTCTCGATCGCCTCCCTTTCGGACAGGCCGATGCCGTTGTCGGTAATGGTCAGGGTATTGGCCGTCTTGTTGTAGCGCAGGCGCACCTGGAGCTCGGAGTCACCCTCATACAGTGCGGCGTCATTGAGCGCCTCAAAACGCAGCTTGTCGCAGGCGTCGGAGGCATTGGAGATCAGTTCACGCAGGAAGATGTCTGGGTTCGAATACAGCGAATGCGTGACCAGGTTCAGGAGCTGGGCAACTTCGGCTTGAAAGGACAAGGTTTGTTTGTGCATGGTCAGGATTAAATGTAATTAGCTTGTTACATGTTGAATGGCAGAATCTGGGTGATGCGCACGGGGTTGGGGATTATTTACAACTCCTGGCGCCGGCCTGTTCTGTCGTAATTTGGCATAAACCCAATAATTTCAATGGTTTAGCGTGACAAATTCCCGACATATGCGGGTTTTAACCGCCCTTGAACTGGAAAATTGTGAAATGTCTGGTTACAGTTCAGTCACATACAGATTCAACCCTTTCTTATTTTCGCTTCATTCAACCGGAGATCCTCATGAAAAAACTTCTCGCACTGCTTGCCCTGGCCCTTGTCAGCGTTGCAACCCTGCCCGTTCAGGCCGCCACCGCATCCGGCCAGTTCGATGTTTCCATCAGCCTGACCGGCACCTGCAAATACGTCAAAACCTCGGACGTTGCCTTTACTTACACCTCGCTCCAGACTGGCGCCCAGGCACAAACCACCGCAGGCGGCTTCACCGTCCAGTGCACGAAAGACCTGGTTTATACCCTGGCCCTGGACTCAACCTCGGTTACCGATGATGCCGTTGACCTCGCCTACACGCTGGCACTGAGCGGCTCCGGTGCCACCGGCTCCGGCGCTGCCCAGGCTTACAGCGTGACCGGCTCTATCGCCGCTAACCAGGCCGGTAAATGTGCCACCGCCGGCGGCGCCTGTACCAACAGCGCGGCGACCAACAAAACCCGTA
Source organism: Polaromonas sp. JS666 (assembly GCF_000013865.1). NCBI lineage: Bacteria > Pseudomonadati > Pseudomonadota > Betaproteobacteria > Burkholderiales > Comamonadaceae > Polaromonas > Polaromonas sp. JS666. The sequence continues at coordinate 621,276 of NC_007948.1, read as the reverse complement.
CCCTGACCATCACCTACTAAGAAGCTGATCTACCTGGCCGCTATCTAACTAATATAGACCGCAGGATCGCCCGCTCCCGGCGTCAATGCATATGTCCAACAAGCTCATCCTCGGGGTTTCGCTGATGCTGGCAGCCGCAAGCAGCCTTGCGGGTGGCGCCAGTGGACAGTTCAGCGTGCAGATCACGCTGAACAGTGCCGGCAGTAACAGCTGCACCAGTGCGAGCGATTCAGGCACGGCCAGTTCTTCGGTCCAGGTGCGGTGCACGACGAACGTGTTTGTCGAGATTGCAGCACGCACAACCACCAGCACCAGCACCAGTACCACCAGCACCAGCACCAGCAGGTTCATGCCCGGCTATCGGCCGGCCCGCGATTCCCTGCTGCCGGACTATTGCCGCAGCGAGCTGTCCCGCGCCGATCGGGTCGCCGGCCTGACCTGCCGCCTCGATGACCGGCGCCAGTTTGCCGCAGCCGGCGATGAAGGGGACGAGGGCTGGGCTTTTGAGAGCCGGCTCTACGCGGTGAATACCGAAGACACGCCGCTGCAAATGCAGGCGCGCTCACGCGTTGAAGACGACCACGGCACCCTGACTTCCATACGTCTGGCCAGTGCGGATGGCCGCTCGGGCCCCGTTGAGATGCTGGTATCCTTCTGAGGATGAACGTCCTGCAGCGCCGAAGCCACCTTCACCTTGTCAGCTTCCTCCTCCTGTTAAGTCTCATGGCCCCCTGGGCCCCTGCCGCTGCTGGTGTTTTTTCCGTGACCCCCGTTCGGCTTTACATGAAGCCCCGCGACCGGGCCATCGCCGTGACGCTGACCAACGAAGCCGATACCGAAGTCGTGCTGCAGGCCGACATCAATACCTGGAGCCAGAAACCGGACGGGACCGATGAACTGGTGCTCACCGAGGACCTGATTCTGGCTCCTCCCATCATCAAGCTGGCGCCCAAAGCCAGGCAGGTGGTGCGGCTCGCGTTGCTGAAGCCGGCCGATGCGAGCCGGCAACTGACTTACCGCATGATCATCCGCGAAGTACCTGAAGCCCTGCCCGCATCGGGCATTCAGGTCCCCATTGCGCTGGCCCTGAGCATGCCCGTCTTCATCACGCCCCCGGCCGCCAAGCGCCAGATGAACTGCAACACCGGCCGTGCGGACGCCAAAACCATCAGTCTGCAGTGCAGCAACAGCGGCACCGCCTATGCGCAGATCCGCGAGGCCGCGGTCATGCGCGGCGACCAGGCGCTGGCGCGGTTTGAGGGCGGCAGCTACATCCTGCCCGGCGCCAGCAAAACCATCAGCCTGCGCAGCGAGAAAGCCGTCACCGCAGGCCCGGCGCAGCTGGTCGTGACATTCGACGACGGACAGAGCCTGACGACCAGCATCACGCTGCCCTGATCCAGCACCGTATGACAAGGGGGCGTTGCCGGCTTTTACATGTGCGCGCCTGCCTTGTCATGGCAAGTCTCTGCGCGGGCGCCGCAGCGCAGGGCCAGACCACACCGCCGTCCAACGTTCCGGCCACTGCCCGGTCAGCCAATGACCGGCTGCTTCCGCTGGAAGTGTTCATCAACAACACCAAAGGCGGCGTCTGGACCCTGCTCGAGCGCAATGGCATTTTGTATGCGCCGTCAGACGCCTTCGACGAGTGGCGCCTGAACCACCAGCCCAGCGCCCAGGACATCCAGTTTCAGGGCCAGCAGTGGTACCCGCTTTCGGCGATTCCGGGATTTGAAGCGCGACTCAACTTTGCCACCCAGTCGGTCGATCTGGTGTTTTCGCCGGCGGCCTTCAACGCCGTGCGCCTGACGCAGGAAGCCGCACTGCGCCCCCCGCTGTCGCCCACCATTCCCGCCGTCTTTGCCAACTACGACCTGAACTACACCACCAGCCGCAGCCGCGTCACGGGCAGCGATGACTTGCGCACCAAGGACCTGGGCGCCTTGACGGAGCTCGGGTTTTCGGGGCAATGGGGCCTGGTGACCAGCAGCTACGTTGGCCGCAACCTGGTCAGCCAGGACCCCACGCTCAATGCCTCGTGGCGGCGGCTGGAGACCACCTACACCCGGAACTTCCTGGACAGCAACAGCACGCTGCGGCTGGGCGACAGCATCACGCGCACGGGCATCTCGGGCCGCTCCGTTTACTTTGGCGGCTTTCAGTTCGCCAAGAATTTTGCCCTGCAACCGGGCTTCGTGACGCAGCCCATCCCCACCGTCACCGGGCTGTCTGCCGCGCCCAGCACCGTGGAGCTGTATGTCAATGATGCGCTCCGGCAAACCTCCCGGGTGCCCTCGGGGCCCTTCAGCATCGACAACTTCCCGGCACTGACGGGCGCGGGCGAAGCGCGGGTCGTGGTGCGCGACATCCTGGGCCGCGAAACCGTGATCACCCAGTCCTTTTTCAGCAATGCCAATCTGCTGGAGGAGAACCTGACGGACTGGAGCTTCGAGCTGGGCGCCGTCCGCAACAACCTGGGCACTGACAATGCCAACTATGGCCCGCGCTTCATCGCCGGCCTCTGGCGCAAGGGGCTGAGCAAGAGCCTGACGGTGGAAGGCAACGGGGAGTGGTCCTCCTCGCTGAGCCGTGCGGGCGCGGGTGTGAGCTACGCGCTGCCGTTCCAGATGCTGGGCCAAACCGCACTGGCGGTGAGCCGCAGCGACACGGTTGGCAATGGCCACAACTGGCTGGTCGGCGTAGAGCGCAGCGGCCTGCGCCACGGCGTGGCCTTCAGCGCGCAAGGCGCATCGCGTGGCTACCGGCAGCTCGGTATTGACACGGCATCGCCCCGCCTGCAAACCACCGCCAGCTACAGCTACAGCAGCGACAAGTTCGGGGCGTTGAACCTGAGCTATGCCGGCTTTGACAATTACGAGCTGGGCAAGCTCAATACCGTGAGCCTGAGCTACACCATCCGGCTGGGGCAGCGCAGCGCCCTGACGTTGAGCGCCACCCGGCTCAGCGGCGTGTCTTCCGGCAATTCGCTCGGTGCGTTCCTGATCGTGCCGCTGGACAACCGCATCACGATCGCCTCCGGTGCGACCCGCCGAAGCGGCAGCACCGACAGCTATGTGAACGCCAGCCGGGCCCTCAGTGCCGAAACCGGCTGGGGCTGGCGAACCGCGCTGGGCTCGCGCGTCGACGGAGGCTACGCCGAGGGCGGCGCTTATTACCAGGGAACCAAAGGACTGTTCTCAGCCGACGTCAGTGGTGCGAAAAACCAGCAGAACGTGCGCCTGGGCCTGCTCGGCGGCGTCGTCATGGCCGATGGGCAAGTCTTCGCCACACGCCGCGTGCAAGACAGCTTTGCGATTGTCGAAGTACCGGGCTATGCGAATGTGGGTGTGGGCTTTCAGGGCAGCACGCTGACCCGCACCAACAGCAGCGGCGTAGCGCTCCTGCCGCGCCTGCTGCCGTTCCAGCGCAACAGCGTGCGCCTGGATCCGACCGAACTGCCGATCAGCGCCGAGCTGGACTCAATTGAACAGGAAGCCGTGCCGGCCCTGCGCAGCGCGGTCAAGATCACCTTCCCCGTGCGATCCGGCCGGGGCGCCTTGATCCGCATTGAATTCGACGACGGCGAACCCGCGCCCGCCGGTGCAGAAATCGAACTGGTGGGCGACAAAAAGGAATTCTTTGTCGCCCGGCGTGGGGAGGCTTTTGTTACCGGCCTGCAATCTGCCAACCGTTTGCGGCTGAAGTGGAACGGCAACAGCTGTACCTTCGACGTGGCCTTGCCGCCCGGCAATCTGGAGGACATCACCCGGGTGGGCCCCGTCCGCTGCATCGGCGTCAAACGGTGAAGCGTCTCCGGATGGCCAGCTCCAGAAAACTGCGCAAAGGGGGCGCGCGCCGTGATAATCCGCGAACAGGGTCTGCAGTTACCCCGCGCATTGAGGCTTTTGTCACGAGTTGCTCAACCATCTACCCCGACTCACACTGGAAATGGACCGAAGTCACCCCTTACGTAACATAATGTTACCCATCATGATTGTCATGTGTAAAAAGGTTTCCGAAGCAACACACCGCGATGCCGTGCCGGATCGGGGGAGTGCAGCGGTGACTCTGCACCATTTCCTGCTGGCGGCAGCGACCTGGGGCGTACTCCTGGCCGCGGGCACCGCCCACGCCACGATCAGCTGCAGCGTCTCTGGCAATGGATTCACATCGGTTTACGATCCGATCTCGACAGTGCCGAACGACAATGTGTCGAGTGTCACCATCAACTGCTCACGCGCGTCGGGTGACCCCACCACGACCACCTATTCACTGGCAAGCACCAATGGGCTCTACCCCCAGGGACAAAACAATCGCGCCTACTACCCGACGAACAAATACCTCAAATACGACATCTACAAGGATGCCGCCTATTCGAGCCGCTGGGGGCCCGGCGGGAGCGCGCCGTTCACCGGAACACTCAACTTTGGCAGCGGCACATCGGCCTCGTTGACCCTTCCCTACTACAACCGGGTGGCTGCCCAGCAGTCGGCCGTCGCGGCGGATTACACCGACACCATGACCGCGACCCTCACCTATTCGGTGACGTCGGGGGTCAATGCGACAGCCACGCCAGCCACCATGCCGGTGATCATCACCACCAATCCGCAGTGCCAGTTCAGCACACCGCCTGGCACCATGAGCTTCAGCTATACCTCGTTCCAGTCGACGGCCGCGACAGGCAGCACGCAGTTCGCCACGCGCTGCACCAGCGGACTGCCATACACCATGAGCCTGGGCGCCACCGGTGGCACACTACTCGGCCTGGCCTATAGCCTGTCGCTGAGCGCTGCCAGCGGCACAGGCACCGGCGCCGCCCAGACCTACTTGGTCAATGGCAACATCGCTGCCAACCAGGCAGGCATCTGCGCCACATCGGCCTGCTCCGCCTCCGCCCCCCAGACCATCACCATCAGCTACTGAGTCGTTGGGGTCGCTGCGCCGGCTACGGGCTGGCAGGGCAGCGGCGCCGTGCCGCTGTCGTCCACCGCGCATCAGCCGGCCTCGACACGGCCAGTATCCCGACCCCAATCCCTCACCGGTTTGCACCTGCGGCCGACGGGGAATATCGCCAACTCGCTGATTCCCTGCTGAAAACCGCTCCTGGTCAAGCCAAGGGCCATCAATAGCTATTATTTTTATAGCAATAAAACCCCTTCTCGCTTGGGTTAAAGCCATTTCTTGATCTTGAACAGTTCGCAAGGAAAACCACCCGGGCTCGGGCCCGCTCCCGATTCACACGGTTTTCAGGGACCTCCTGAGCACGCCATAAATTGACAAATTCGATGGATGCTTTGTGTATTTATCAATTTAAAAGGCAAATCCCCATATTTTTGCCTGTTTTCGTGAGAATTCACACGGATAACCTAAACTGACAACTCAAAATAGATATTGCTCGAATTTATCAATTTAATTAGAATTCAGGCAATCGTTGATAGTTTCAGGGAGTCAGTGCCATGCGAACCTTCACAACCGCCTTTGCCGTTTTGACCCTCCAGTGCCTGCTGGCGATGTTCAGCCCGGCCCACGCGCAAAGCAGCAGTTCCGGAACGTTTGGCGTCACCATTGTGTTGCGTACCTTCAGCGAAGAGGCCACTGCAGACCACCGCTGCACCCACCGCGGGCAGGCCGAAGGACAGGCCGGCACCCTGCGCATCAGCTGCCCGGCCACTGTGGATGTGCAGGCCATTGCCAGCGCCTCGACCCGCAAAACAGCTCAATACCCTCAGAATGCCGCGGCCGGCCAGGCCGACCGCACGCAGCTGGCGGTCGTTGCCGGCCAGCCCATGAATTCCCTCAACCCGATTGAACTGACAATTTCCTGGTGATGCACTGAAATGGCCGCCATGCTCCTATCTGTGGGGCATTGACGGGCCATCGGCATCAAGCGCGGAATCCGGCCACCGCTATCGCCGTTGCTCTTGCTGCTCCGTCTGCTTGATGCAGTAAGCAAACAGGTCATCCAGCTCCCCGGACTTGTCAAACACGGCATCCGCGCCAAGCGCGGTGGCCCGCCTGCGGATCTCGGGAGTGGCGTAGTTGGTCAGCATGACCACCTTCTGGAAGGCCTCGCGGTTGCGGCAGCCCGCCAGTACACCGAGACCGCTGCCCTCCTTCAAAAACAGGTCGACGATCGCCAGGTGCCAGTCACCGTTGTGCGAGGTGAGCCAGCGGTGGGCCTCCGCCTCGGTGGCGCCAAAACCGTTGACCTTCAGCGCGCAGATTTCCTGCAGCGTCTCGATCAGATTCTCGAGGACCGTCTCGTTGTCTTCCGCGAGGTAGGTAATGAGTGGCATGGTGAGGGCAGGTGGGGGTGAGAGTGAGTGAGTGAGTGAGAGTGGGTGGGCGGGTGATTTAATGACGTCGCCGGGCTGCTGCGCCTGTGGGACATGGCCAGGCCCTTAAAGACACTTTAGGCCGCGTCAGGGAAAAGGTTGACAGCCTTTGACGTGCATTGCCGTAGGACAGAGTGAGCCTGCAGCGCTGCCCGACGCAATGAGAGGGGGGAACTCTGGCGTTCCCGCAGCGCTACCGACCGCTGCCGATCACTACCCTGATGGCAAAGGCTAAAAAGATTCGTGCGCAGCCAGGTAGCGCCACTGGCCTACCGGCAAATGGCCGAGGTTGACCCGACCGATTCGCACGCGCTTGAGTCCGGTCACAAACAGCCCCACCTGCTCGCACATGCGGCGAATCTGGCGCTTCTTGCCTTCCTTGAGCACAAACCGCAGTTGCTCGGGGTTTTGCCAGTCCACCTGCGCCGGCCGCAAGGCCTGCCCGTCGAGGCTCAGGCCATGGCGCAGCAAGGCCAGCTTTTCACGCGGGAACACCGCCTGCACGTTGCTCGTTTCGGCGCCATAGCTGACCCGCACCAGGTACTCTTTTTCTATCTCCGAGTTTTCACCGATGAGCTGGCGCGCCACGCGCCCGTCCTGTGTCAGCACCAGCAAGCCGATGGAGTCAATGTCCAGGCGACCGGCCGGCGCCAGGCCGCGCAACTGCTCGGGACCCCAGCGCATGCGGCTGTTGCACTCGCGCCAGCGGTTTTGCGGCTGTACCAGCACCACCGCAGGCTCATGGCCGTCTTCAGCCTGGCCGCTGACATAGCCAACGGGCTTGTTGATCAGGATGGTGACCTGCTGGCGCTGCTGCTGCTCGGCCTGGCGATCCACTTCGATGCGCGCGTCAGGGGCGACCGGCTGGCCCATCACGGCGGGCGCGCCATTGACCAGCACCCAGCCACGGGCAATCCAGTCGTCGGCTTCGCGGCGTGAGCACAGGCCCAACTCGGCCATGCGTTTGTTCAGCCGCACGGTGGACGATGCGGAAGCGGTGGCGGCCGGGGCGGCGGCCTTCGGGATACGCACGGCCGTGCCACCTGGTTTGGGCCCCGCTCCGGGTTTGGATGGATCTTGCATTTGCTATTTATTTTATAGCTTGCCTGGCTCTTGCATGAAGGGCGGCATTTACTTCTTGTCTGAAGCGATGCTGGAGCGCAGGGCCGCAAGATCCAGCACGCGCAAGCCGCCGTATTCAACGCGAATGAAGCCCTGCGCCTGTAGTGCGCTCAGCGCTTCGTTGACGCGCTGGCGCGACAGTCCGACCAGGTAGGCCATCTCCTGCTGCGTGATGCGCAGGATATCGCCCACGCCGGGATACAGCACCGGATTGAACAGTGCCGCCAGGCTGCGCGCCACGCGCAGGTCGGGGTTGTTCATGCGGTCGATTTCACGCGCGGCAATGAACTGCCCCAGCCGTTCGTTCAGCTGGTTCATCACAAAGCGGTTAAACCCGATGGAATGGTCCAGCAGCCAGTGAAACGAGTCGATGGGCAGACCGGCCACAACGCTCTTGCGCAGGGCCTGGATGTTGTAGCGGTAGGGCTCGCGCTTGAGCGCTGTGCCCTCGCCAAACCAGCCGCCGGGCGGCAAGCCGGCAAAGGTGATGGTCGTTCCCTGCGCGTTGTCGGTACTCATTTTGAGCAGCCCCTCCACCACGCCGAACCAGTATGTGACGGGCCGGCCGATGCGGCAGACATAGTCGCCGGGGGCCGCATCGCCCACCTGCAACTGTGCGACAGCACGCGCGCGCTCAGGCGGCTGCAGAAGACGCAGCCACGGAATGCCCTGCAGCTCATCCGCGGTGGGCGTTCTGCGGCGCTGATGCAGGGAGGTGTCGGTGGACATGGTGCGCACTAGTACTCCGACCCAGAAATATCGAAACATGAAAGCGCGCCTTCGAACCCATGCCGTCGTTGCAAATCCTCGCCATAGCTACAGCTATGTCTGCGGTTTGCGCCTGGGCTTGGGCTCGAATCCATCGCTTTCATTTTGTTCCGATGCCTCTGTGTCGAAGTACTAGGTTCGGGGTTCGCATCAGGGCAACGGGTATTGGGTATCAGGTATTGGGTATTGGGTATTGCTTCGCGTCAGGGATAGTCCGGACCGGGGACACCCCACTAGGACTTACCCGCAAATTGTCGTCGCAATGACACCATGACGTCAAATGCAGTCCTACTATTCGCTCTACACCAGCGGCTTTTCCGACAGAAAGGCTGCACAAAAAAGAAAGAGACAAGGAACCGGAATGCAGACCACGTTCCCACGATTGCTGCTCAAACATGCTGCCGAGCGTCCGGGCGCCGCGGCCATGCGCGAGAAAGAATATGGCATCTGGCAGGCGCACAGCTGGGCCGGCATGGCCGAGCTGGTGGAACACATTGCTTGCGGCCTGCACGAGGCCGGCCTGGGGCGTGGCGAACACATGGCGCTGATCGGTGCCAACCGGCCGCGCCTGTATGCCACCATGCTGGCCGCGCAGTCGCTGGGGGCGATTCCCATTCCGCTGTACCAGGATGCCGTGGGCGCCGAATGCGTCTTCCCCATCACCAATGCCGACGTACGCTTCGCCATGGTGGAAGACCAGGAGCAGGTCGACAAGCTGCTGGAAATCCGTGACCGCTGCCCGGACCTGGCCCACATCATTTTTGACGACCCGCGCGGCCTGCGCAATTACGAAGAGCCCGGACTCACATCCCTGGACCGGCTGATTGAGTCCGGCCAGGCGCTGGCGGTGAGCCAGCCTGGCTGGTTCCGCATGGAAGTCGACAAGGCCTCCCCCGACGACGTGGCGGCGATGTTCTTTACCTCGGGCACCACCGGCAATCCCAAGGGCGTGGTGCACACGCACGCGACCTTGCTGGACCGTGCGCAGGCCGGCGCAGAATTTGACAAGCTCACGAGCGCCGAAGAAGTGCTGGCCTACCTGCCGCCGGCGTGGATTGGCCAGAACATCTTCAGCTACGCGCAGTGGCTGGCCTGCGGCTATGTGGTGAACTGCCCCGAGAGTGCCAGCACGGTGATGATTGACCTCAAGGAGGTCGGACCGACCTATTACTTTGCGCCACCGCGGGTGTTTGAAGGCATGCTCACCACGGTCATGATCCGCATGGAGGACGCCGGGCGCCTCAAGCGCGGCATGTTCAATTACTTCATGGGGGTGGCTCGCCAAGTGGGTCCCGCCCTCATGGACGGCAAGCCGGTCAATTTCATCCAGACCCTGCTTTATGGCCTGGGCAACCTGATGGTCTACGGGCCCCTGCGCAACAACCTGGGCTTTTCGCGCGTGCGGGTGGCCTACACCGCCGGCGAAGCCATTGGCCCGGACCTCTTCACTTTTTACCGTTCCATCGGCATCAACCTCAAGCAGCTGTATGGCTCCACGGAAACCGCCGTGTTCGTCTGCCTGCAGCCCGACAACGAGGCGCGGGCCGACACGGTCGGCGTGCCGATTCAAGGCGTGCAGATCCGGGTGGCCGACAACGGCGAGGTCCTGGTCAAGTCGGCCGGCCTGCTCAAGGAGTACTACAAAAATCCGGCGGCCACGGCCGAGGTGCTGACCGCCGACGGCTGGTACCACACCAGCGACGCCGGGTTTCTGAATGCCAGCGGTCATCTCAAGATCATTGACCGGGTGAAGGACGTGGGCCGTATCAAGGGTGGCGCCAATGACGGCGCCCTGTTTGCGCCGAAATACGTGGAGAACAAGCTCAAGTTTTTCCCGCACATCAAGGAAGTCGTGGCCTACGGCGACGGCCGTGAAAAGGTCTGCGTGATGATCAACATCGACTTCGACGCGGTGGGCAACTGGGCCGAGCGGCGCAACCTGCCTTATGCGGGCTACACCGACCTGGCGCAAAAGCCGGAGGTCTACCAGCTCATCAAGGAGTGCGTCGAGAAGGTCAATGCCGACCTCAGCGTCGATGCGCTGCTGGCCGGCTCGCAGATCAGCCGCTTCCTGATACTGCACAAGGAACTCGACGCCGATGACGGCGAGCTGACACGGACCAACAAGGTGCGCCGCGGCTTCATCGCCGAGAAATACCAGCCGCTGGTCGATGCCCTGTACGGCGGCAAAACCGAGCAGTTCATTGAAACCGTGGTCAAGTTTGAAGACGGCCGCAGCGGCAGCGTCAGCGCCACGCTGAAGATCAGCGACACCCAAACCTTCGCGCCCGTGAAGGCAGCAGCATGAATAACAACCGACAGCACGCCCCTCAAATGCCAGCTCGAGCCGCGGAACCGGCTTTGCCGGGCCGCAGGCGGGCGGCCCCCTCGGGGGGCAGCGCAGTACACGGAGTGACAAGCGTGGGGGTACCTATCTGATGCACAAGAAAATCGGCGACGTCATTCTCGACGTCAGCAACATCTCCCTGAGCTTTGGCGGCGTCAAGGCGCTGTCCGATATTTCCTTCAATGTGAAGGAGCACGAGATACGCGCCATCATCGGCCCCAACGGCGCAGGCAAGAGCTCCATGCTCAACTGCATCAACGGCGTCTATTCGCCCCAGCAGGGAGCCATCACCTTTCGCGGCCAGACCTTCAAGCACATGAACAGCCACCAGGTCGCGGTGATGGGTGTGGCCCGCACCTTCCAGAACCTGGCGCTGTTCAAGGGCATGAGCGTGCTGGACAACATCATGTCGGGCCGCAACCTCAAGATCAAAAGCAACCTGCTGCTGCAGGCGCTGCGGATTGGCCCGGCCGAGAAAGAGGAAATCATGCACCGCGAGGCGGTCGAGAAAATCATCGACTTTCTCGAGATCCAGGCCTTCCGCAAAACACCGGTCGGCCAGTTGCCCTACGGACTGCAAAAACGCGTCGACCTGGGCCGGGCGCTGGCCATGGAGCCGCAGGTCCTGCTGCTTGACGAGCCCATGGCCGGCATGAACGTCGAAGAAAAGCAGGACATGTGCCGCTTTGTCCTCGACGTGAACGACGAGTTCGGCACCACCGTGGTATTGATCGAGCACGACATGGGCGTGGTGATGGACATTTCCGACCGCGTGGTGGTGCTGGACTACGGCAAGAAGATTGGCGACGGCACCCCCGATGAAGTCCGCAACAACCCCGACGTGATCCGGGCTTACCTGGGTGTGGAGCACTGATGGAAATGGCACACCCCTGTTGCGGGCTCGCTGCGCGTAGCCGCCTCTCCCCTTGCAGGGGACGCCGCTTGCAGCCCGGCAAAGCCGGTTCTGCGGCGGCCGCTGATGTGGGCGCCAAGCTGCACGCCTTCGCTCAAAGCTTGCGAGCCCCCATGTCGACCTCCCCCCAAAGGCGGGAAGCGATAAAACCACGTGGCAGCGCCACATTACACGGGTATTGAGATGGCCTTTTTTCTGGAAACACTCTTTGGCGGCCTGATGGCCGGCATGCTGTATTCGCTGGTGGCACTGGGCTTTGTGCTGATCTTCAAGGCATCGGGCGTCTTCAACTTCGCGCAGGGCGCCATGGTGCTGTTCGCCGCGCTGGCCATGGCCCGATTCTCCGAATGGATCCCGCAATGGACGGGCATCGACAACCTCATCCTCGCCAACGCGGCCGCCTTCGTGATCGCCGGCCTCATCATGTTTGCGGTAGCGTGGCTGATCGAGCGGCTGGTGCTGCGCCACCTGGTCAACCAGGAGGGCGCGACGCTGCTGATGGCCACGCTGGGCATCGCCTACTTCATGGAAGGCCTGGGCCAGACCCTGTTTGGCAGCAACATCTACAAGATCGACATCGGCATGCCCAAGGAGCCGATTTTTGTCGCCGACGGCATGTTCCCGGGTGGCATCCTGATCAACAAGGAAGACCTGATTGCCGCTGTGATTGCCGCGGCACTGGTCGCGTTGCTGAGCCTCTTTTTCCAGAAAACCGCGACGGGCCGCGCCCTGCGTGCGGTGGCCGATGACCACCAGGCCGCGCAGTCCATCGGCATTCCGCTGAACCGCATCTGGGTCATCGTCTGGTGCGTGGCAGGCGTGGTGGCACTGGTGGCCGGGATGATCTGGGGCAGCAAGCTGGGTGTCCAGTTCTCGCTCACCACGGTGGCGCTGCGCGCCTTGCCGGTGGTGATTCTCGGCGGCCTGACCTCGGTGCCGGGCGCCATCATCGGCGGGCTGATCATTGGTGTCGGCGAAAAGCTGTCCGAGGTGTACCTCGGCCCCTTTGTCGGCGGCGGCATCGAGATCTGGTTTGCCTATGTGCTGGCGCTCGGATTCCTGCTGTTCAGGCCGCAGGGATTGTTCGGCGAAAAAATAATCGATCGCGTATAGATGACAGCCCCCACGCTTTTCACTTCGTGTAATGCGCGAGGCCTTGCAGGCCGCGGCTCGCGAGACGCTTCGCCTCTGTCGCCCGTCCAAGCCTGCGCAGGCAGGCTTGGAGCCGCGGGCTCCAGCCCCTCGGGGGCCGCTGCGCCTGCGGCCCGGCTAAGCCGGTTCCGCGGCCCCTGCTGGTTTAAGGCCTCACCTTCCGTTGATGTGGCCACCACGCTTTTCACTTCGTGTACTGAGCTGCCCCCCGGGGGGGGCTGGCCTTGCTTGGGGCGGCCCGGCGCGGCGGCCGTCCCAGCTCATCACTTCTTTCATCGCGATCTAACGGTGGCGCACTAATATGCTTTACAGAGAAAACGGCCAATTCAAGACAACGTATCGGGCAGACCAGCAGATCTTCCCGATCGCACAGGACAGGCTGGTGGTAGCCCTGTTTCTGCTGTTTGCCTTTATCGCCGTACCCATGCTGGCCAGCGACTATCTGTTTCGCGCCATCCTGATTCCCTTTTTGATCATCTCGCTGGCCGCGCTGGGCGTGAACATCCTGGTGGGCTATTGCGGCCAGATCTCGCTGGGCTCGGGTGCCTTCATGGCGGTAGGGGCTTACGGCGCCTACAACTTCTTTGTGCGCCTGCCCGGCCTGCCGCTGATCCCGGCCCTGATTCTGGGCGGACTGTGTGCCACCTTCTTCGGCATCCTGTTCGGCCTGCCCAGCCTGCGGGTCAAGGGTCTGTACCTGGCCGTGGCAACGCTGGCCGCGCAGTTCTTCGCCGACTGGATGTTCCTGCGCATCAAGTGGTTCACGCTGGACTCCCCTTCTGGCTCCGTCTCGGTGTCCAACCTGCAGGTGTTCGGGTTTCCGATCGAGAGCGCGCACAGCAAATACTGGCTCTGCCTGTCCATCCTGGTGGTGATGGCGCTGCTGGCCAAAAACCTGGTGCGCGGCGCCATTGGCCGGGAATGGATGGCGATTCGCGACATGGACGTGGCCGCTGCCGTGATCGGCATCCGGCCCATGTACGCCAAGCTCAGCGCCTTTGCGGTCAGCTCGTTCATCGTCGGCATGTCGGGCGCGCTCTGGGGCTTTGTTTACCTCGGCGCATGGGAGCCGGCGGCATTCTCGGTGGACCAGTCATTCCGGCTGCTGTTCATGGTGATCATTGGCGGCATGGGCTCCATCCTGGGGGGCTTTCTGGGTGCGGCCTTCATCACCGTCTTGCCGATCGCGCTGAATCAGTTCCTGCCGGTACTCGCACAGCTGCTTGGATTTGAAATCTCAACCGCAGGCATTTCCCATGCCGAGCTGATGATTTTTGGCGGCCTGATTGTCTGGTTCCTGATCGTGGAGCCGCACGGCCTGGCCAAGCTCTGGTCGATCGGCAAACAGAAGTTGCGGCTCTGGCCGTTTCCTCATTAGGACCAGGGTTGATTGGGGGCTACCCATGAAACGAGCGCATTTTTTTGGTAATTGATCACTTGTCGGGATATCAGTTTTCGGGTGCTTTGCTTTTAATTATTAGGAGACAACAATGAAGGTTCGCAATTTGATTCTCGCCGTTGCGGCAGTGGCTGCCGGCGCTTCGTCCCTGGTGTCCACCGGCGCGTTGGCCCAGGCCAAAGAGCAGTTCATTCCGGTGCTGTCATACCGGACCGGACCTTACGCGCCCAACGGCGCGCCCTGGGCCAACGGCTATGTCGACTACCTCAAGCTGGTCAACGCCCGTGGCGGCCTCAATGGCGTCAAACTCTCGTTTGAAGAGTGCGAAACCGGCTATGACACGGCCCGCAGCGTGGAATGCTATGAGCGCCTGAAAGGCAAAAACGGTGGCGCTGCCCTGGTACAGCCCCTGTCTACGGGCGCCACCTTTGCCATCACCGAAAAGGCACCGGCAGACAAGATCTCGGTCGTCACCGTCGGCTATGGCCGCAGTGAAAGCGCCGATGGCACCACCTTCAAGTGGAACTTCCCGCTCGCCGGCACCTACTGGGTGGCATCCGACACCATTCTGCAAGCGATTGGAAAAAAAGAAGGTGGCCTTGACAAACTCAAGGGCAAAAAAATCGCGCTGGTCTACCACGACAGCCCGTATGGCAAGGAGCCCATCGCCCTGCTGCAGGAACGCAGCAGACAGCTCGGCTTTGACCTGCAACTGCTGCCCGTGACGGCACCCGGCGTAGAGCAAAAAGCCACCTGGCTGCAAATCCGCCAGGCCCGGCCTGACTACACCTTGCTATGGGGCTGGGGCGTGATGAACTCCACCGCCATCAAGGAAGCGCAAGCGACCGGTTATGCGCGCGAGAAGATGTACGGCGTGTGGTGGGCCGGCGCCGAACCCGATGTAAAAGACGTCGCCGATGGCGCCAAGGGCTACAACGCCGTGACCTTGCAGCACGGGGCCGAACCCCAGTCCAAGGTGGTCAAGGACATGCTGGCCATGGTGCATGGAAAAGGCCAGGGCACCGGACCGAAAGACGAAGTCGGCCAGGTGCTCTACATGCGCGGCGCCATGAGCGCCATGCTGGGCGTGGAAGGCATACGCGCCGCCCAGGACCGCTTCGGCAAAGGCAAGGTCATGACCGGCGAGCAGGTCCGCTGGGGCCTGGAAAACCTCAACCTGACCCAGGCCAAGCTGGACGCGCTGGGCTTTGCCGGCGTGATGCGCCCGATCAGCACCTCGTGCACCGACCACATGGGTGCCGCCTGGGCACGCATCCACACCTGGGACGGCAAGCAGTGGAAATTCACCTCCGACTGGCTGCAGGCCGATGAGCAGATCATCAAGCCGCTGGTCAAATCCACCGCCGCCAGATATGCAGCCGAGAAGAAGCTGACGCCGCGCACCCCGGCTGATTGTCAGTCCTGATGTAAGCCTGTCATGTCGGGTTTCAGGTGTCATGCCGGACCTGATCCGGCATCCATGGTGGCGTGCAGGAGCGCTGTCATGGATTGCGGATCGGGTCCGCAATGACAGCCGGGATGGCCCGCAATGACAGGCCAATCGGCAGCATTGCGCGCAGCGCTGCCGATTGGTAAAGGCAAAACTTATGGACTCCAACAACATCGTTCTCAACGTCAACGGCATCGAGGTCATCTACAACCACGTGATCCTGGTGCTCAAGGGCGTGTCGCTCCAGGTGCCCCAGGGTCGCATCGTCGCCCTTCTGGGTGGCAATGGCGCAGGCAAGACCACGACCCTGCGCGCCATTTCCAACCTCCTCAAAGGGGAACGGGGAGAAGTCACCAAGGGCTCGATCGAGCTGCGTGGCGAGCGCATTGAGAACCTCTCGACGTCCGACCTGGTGCAGCGCGGCGTGGTGCAGGTCATGGAGGGCCGGCACTGCTTTGCCCACCTGACCATTGAAGAGAACCTGCTGACCGGTGCCTACACCCGCAAGAGCAAGGCCGAAGTGGCCGCCAACCTGGAGAAGGTCTACAACTACTTTCCGCGCCTGAAAACGCGGCGTACCTCGCAGGCCGCGTACACCTCCGGTGGCGAGCAGCAGATGTGCGCGATTGGCCGGGCCCTGATGGCCAGCCCATCCATGGTGTTGCTGGACGAGCCCTCGATGGGGCTGGCGCCGCAAATTGTCGAAGAGGTGTTCAACATCGTCAAAGACCTCAACCAGAAAGAAAAGGTCACCTTCCTGCTGGCTGAGCAAAATACCAACATGGCGCTGAAATACGCCGACTATGGCTACATCATGGAAAGCGGCCGCGTGGTGATGGACGGGCTGGCGGCCGACCTGGCCAGCAATGAAGACGTCAAGGAGTTTTACCTGGGTGTGGGCGGCGGGGAACGCAAGAGCTTCAAGGACGTCAAGAGCTACAAGCGCCGCAAGCGCTGGCTGGCCTGATATGGCCCCCACGCTCCCCACTTCGTGTGGTTCGCTGCCCCCCGAGGGGGCCGCCCGCCTGCGGCCCGGCAAAGCCGGTTCCGCGGCTTGGACTGGCCCATGCAGGACTTGCCGCGGGCCGCTTCGGTATGCCGCGCGCGCGCCTGTCGCTTCGCGTACTGCGCGAGGCCTTGCAGGCCGCGGCTCGCGAGACGCTTCACCTCTGTCGCCCGTCCAAGGCTGCGCAGGCAGGCTTGGAGCCGCGGGCTCCAGCCCCTCGGGGGCCGCTGCGCCTGCGGCCCGGCCCTTCGACAGGCTCAGGACAGGCCAAGGCCGGTTCCGCGGCCCCTGCTGGTTTAAGACCTTACCTTCCGTTGATATGGCCCCCACGCTTTTCACTTCGTGTGGTTCGCTGCCCCCCGAGGGGGCCGCCCGCCTGCGGCCCGGCAAAGCCGGTTCCGCGGCTTGGACTGGCCTACGCAGGACTTGCCGCGGGCCGCTTCGGTATGCCGCGCGCGAGCCTGTCGCTTCGCGTACTGCGCTGCCCCCCAGGGGAGCTAATTTTCCTTGGGACGGCCGGGCGAAAAACTCCGCCCGGCCGCAGGATTTGGGAGATTTCGAGTGACAACACATTACGACGCACTGGAAGTGCAACCCCCTTCGCAACGCGAAGCCGCCCTGATGGCCGCGCTGCCGCAGCAGATCGCGCATGCGCAGTCCCATGCGCCGGCCTTTGCCGGCATTTTGCGGGGGGTCGATGCCAGCACCGTCACCTCCCGCGCCGCGCTGGCGCACCTGCCGGTGACCCGCAAGCACGAGTTGCTGGCGCTGCAGCAGGCCGAACGCCTGACAACCGGCAGCGGGGACCCCTTTGGCGGCTTCAGTGCGCTGCGCTATGGCCCCCACATGCCGCACGTGTTTGCCAGCCCCGGCACGATTTACGAACCCGAAGGTACGCGCAAAGACTACTGGCGCCTGGCACGCGCCCTGTTTGCCGCCGGGTTTCGCCCCGGCGAGCTGATTCATAACTGCTTCAGCTACCACTTTGTACCGGCCGGCTCCATGATGGAAAGCGGCGCCCATGCGCTGGGCTGCACGGTGTTTCCGGGCGGCACCGGGCAAACCGAGCAGCAGGTGCAGGCCATGGCCGAATTAAAACCGGCAGGGTATATCGGCACGCCGAGTTTTCTGAAAATCATTGTCGACAAGGCCGCCGAGATGGGCGTGGCCCTGCCCACCGTCACCAAGGCCCTGGTTTCGGCAGAGGCCTTTCCGCCCAGCCTGCGCGACTGGCTGGCCGGGCACGGCATTGCCGGCTACCAGTGTTATGCCTCGGCCGACCTGGGCCTGATTGCCTACGAGACCGAAGCGCGCGAAGGCCTGGTGCTCGATGAAGGCGTGATTGTGGAAATCGTCCGTCCCGGCACGGGCACCCCGGTGGCCGAGGGTGAAGTGGGCGAACTCGTGGTCACCACGCTGAACCCCGACTACCCGCTGATCCGCTTCGGCACCGGCGATCTGTCGGCCGTGTTGCCGGGCCGCTGCCCGACCGGGCGCACCAACACCCGCATCAAGGGCTGGATGGGTCGGGCGGACCAGACCGTCAAGGTACGCGGCATGTTTGTGCATCCGGGCCAGATAGCCGACATTACCCGGCGTTTTCCCGAGGTGAGCAAGGCCCGGCTGGTGGTCAACGGCGAGATGGCCAATGACAGCATGACCCTTCAGGTCGAAATCGCAGGGGGCGCCGCAGCGCAGGCGGGGCTGGACCAGCGCATCAGCGAGGCCATACGCGATGTCACCAAGCTGCGCGGCACGGTGCAGCTGATGGACCCTGGAAGCCTTCCCAACGACGGCAAGGTGATTGAGGACGCCCGCAGCTATCAATAAGGAGAATAAAAAAAGCGGGCTGAAAGAAGGGGGTCGGCCCGGAGACGGGAGGCCACGCTTTCACTCTTTTCGTGCGGTACATCGCCCCCGTGTAGAGGATATTGCTTACGTAGTTCCCACTGTAAATGTGCCCTGCGCCACTCTTACACTCGAGGCTCATTTTCAAGGAGACACGTATGAAACGCTTGTTAGTCTTGGCCGTCGCCGCGACAGCCCTCTTCGCCAACGCCCAAACCTTCCCGGGCTCCAAGCCCATCAGCTTTGTGGTTCCTTTTGCCGCCGGCGGCCCCACCGACCGGGTGGCGCGCGACCTGGCCGAAGCCATGCGCAAATCCATGGGCGGTGGCGCCAATTTTGTGGTGGAAAACGTCAACGGCGCCGGAGGCACCATTGGCGCGGCCAAGGTCGCCAAGGCGGCCCCTGATGGCCATACGCTGCTGCTTCACCACATTGGCATGGCGTCCGCACCCGCCCTGTACCGCAAACTGTCTTACAAGCCGCTGGATGATTTCGAATACGTCGGCATGATCAACGAAGTGCCGATGACCCTGATCGGCAAGCCCCAGTTGCCGGCCAACAACTACCGTGACTTTGAAAACTACATCAAGGCCAATGCCGGCAAACTGAACATCGCCCACGCCGGCCTGGGTTCCGCCTCGCACCTGTGCGGCTTGATGTGGCAATCGGCCATCAAGGCCAACGACGCCATGACCACCATCCCGTTCGGCGGCACCGCGCCGGCCATGAACGCACTGGTGGGCGGTCAGGTCGACCTGATGTGCGACCAGACCACCAACACCACCGGCCAGATCGAGGCCGGCCGTGTCAAGGCGTTTGCCGTGACCACGGCCAAGCCCCTGTCCGGCAACAAACTGCTCAAGGACTATCCGACGCTGCAGGACATGGGCTTGAAGGGATTTGATCTGACCATCTGGCATGGCCTGTATGCGCCCAAGGGCACACCCCCTGCCGTGCTGGCCCAGCTCAATACCGCTCTGAAGCTGGCACTGAAAGACCCTGACTTCATCAAGAAGCAGGAAGGCCTGGGCGCGATCGTTGTCGCCGACAAGCGCGTCGAGCCGGCCGCCCACAAGGCTTTCGTGGCAGACCAGATCGCCAAGCTCAAACCCGTGATCGAGGCTGCCGGAAAGTTTGCCGACTGAGCAGGCCGGCCCTCGCCGTATTTGCCAAGCCGCCGGGGGTCAAGCCCGGCGGCTTTTTTCATGCCCGGATTTACCCTCTTGAAGCACCGGTGCGGGCACAGTATCTTTGCGGGCTGCAGCGCATAACAATCCACCGGAGACCGTCTTGAATCTTTCCTTTAAACAAAATCGACGCCTTGCCCTCGCCAGTTGCGCGCTATCCGCTATTGTTTTAGCAGCACCCGCTGCCTGGGCACAAAGCACATGGCCGGCCAAGCCGGTCAAAATCGTGGTGCCCTTCGCGCCCGGCGGCACCACGGACATTCTGGCCCGTGCGATGGCGCCTGAGCTGTCCAAAGCCTTCGGCCAGCCGTTTGTGGTCGAGAACCGCGCCGGGGCCGGCGGCAACATTGGTGCAGACCTGGTGGCCAAATCACCCGCCGACGGGTACACGCTGCTCATGGGAACGGTGGGTACGCACAGCATCAACAAGGCGCTTTACAGCAAGATGCCGTTTGACTCCCAAAAAGATTTCGCGCCCATCACACTGGTGGCGGGCGTTCCCAACGTCATGGTCATGAACGCAGACAAGGCAGCCGCGCTGAACATCCACAACGTCGCCGACTTTGTCAAGTACGCCAAAGCCAATCCTGGAAAGTTGAGCATGGCATCCAGCGGCAACGGCACATCGATTCATCTGGCAGGGGAGCTGTTCAAGAGCATGACCGGGACTTTCATGCCGCACATTCCTTACCGTGGCTCCGGCCCGGCCATGCTGGATCTGGTTGGCGGCAATGTGGATGTGATGTTTGACAACCTGCCCTCGGCCCTGCCGCAGATCAAGGCTGGCAAGCTCAAGGCCTTCGCCGTGACCAGCGCGCAGCGGTCTGCCGCCCTGCCCGATACGCCCACTGTGGCGGAGGCCGGCCCGCTGAGGGGCTTTGATGCCAGCTCGTGGTTTGGCCTGCTTGCCCCTGCGGGCACGCCGCCCGACATCGTCAACCGCATCCAGCAGGAAGTGGCCAAGTCACTGAACACGCCGGCCATCAAGGAAAAACTGCTGGCCCAGGGCGCGATTCCGGGCGGCAACACGCCACAACAGTTCACGGCCTTCATCGACGCGGAGCACAAGAAGTGGGCCCAGGTGGTGAAGGCTTCCGGCGCCAAGATCGACTAGCCGGAAAAAGCGCGGCCCGTGCGGGGATCGCACTTGCCGCCGCATGCAAAAAAGCCCCGTCACCGGGGCTTTTTTTGCGGGATGAACCGGCGCCCTGCGGCAAACCCTACACGCCCCAGACCACTTCGTGGCCGGCCTTGTGGTTGCGCTCGAGCATGTCGATGAAAGGCAGGGCGCGCTGATGCAGGCCCAGCCCATCGCCCGGTACGGTACCGACCTGTTCATCGCCTGCATATTCCAGCGCAATGGCCGCCTTGAGCGCCTCAATCGCCGCGGGCATCTCCTCGGGCAGGATGATGCCCTTGGGCCCGGCGTCCTTGCCGATGATTTCAAGAACCCGGCGGCCATTGGGCTCCAGCATGATCACGTTGCCGGCATCTTTGGATTTGAATTTGTACAGCATGAAAGACTCCTCTGATAAACAGCACCTTCATTATGAGCAGCTTTTTGACCTCTGTCTGCAGCCAGGGTTCATCTCTTTTTCCATCTCTTTTTCCATCTCTTTTTTGATATCTTTTTTGGTCCGTTTTTGCCATCTCTTTTCGGCCTTCCCGCGCCTGCTCCGGTACCACTTCCCGCCCCACCTGGCGCCTGAACGGCAACCGAAGCGCGCGGTAAAGCAAAATAGCCAGCATGTTCAATATCGCCACCGTTCAAAAACCCGCTGATCAGGCCCTTCGCCAGGATGGCCTGAGCCTGCTCTACCCGGCCGGCCTCACCACCAGCCTGCACCTCGACAGCCCCGCATGGAGGCAGGGCTGGCAACAGCTGACCGACTCCTGGAACCGCCTGCCGCCCGACGCCCACCTCAAGGACGGCGGGCATTACCGCAAGCGCCGGCATGCCTGCTTTGTCCAGGAACTGCCGGGTGGCGCGCTCACGCAGGCGCCGCACCGCGCCCACTGGCAGCCCACCGACTACAACGCCCTGCATGGTGGCTTTGAGCGCTGGTTCGAGCCGGTGGAGCCGGCCGTGGCCGAGGCGCCCGCCTGGACAGATTTGCTGGCCAGCCTGGGAAAGCTGTTTGCCCAGGTCCGTCCCGTGCCGCGCTGGTATATCGAGGCGCACCAGTTCCGCATCGACACCGCCGGCGGCGTCGGACGCCCGACGCCGGAAGGCGCGCACCGCGATGGCGTCGACTTTGTGGTGGTGCTGCTGGTGGCACGCCATGGCGTCAAGGGCGGCGAGACCCGGGTGTTTGACGCGAACGGCCCGGACGGCGTGCGCTTTGTGATGCAGGAGCCGCTGACTACGCTGCTGCTGGACGATGCCCGCGTGATTCACGAAACCACGCCCATCCTGCCGGGCGACGGCCCTGCAGAAGACGGCTACCGGGACACGCTGGTGCTGACCTACCGCGCCGGGGGCTTTCAGGCGCCCTGACCCGGCCTGGCGCCTTGACGCCTGGTGCCCGGCGCCCCTGCTCCTCTTTTTCAGAATCAACTTTTCCGTCTTTCTGACTGGCCGGAAAGCCGCCATGGCCGGCCGGTAAAAAACCGCTTGACGAATTTACTTTAAACCTAAACAATTAAGGTCAGATTAATCGAACGAGCACACATTCATGCACATCCTTTGCCTTGGCGGCGGCCCCGCAGGTCTGTATTTCGCCCTGTTGATGAAGCTGCAGAACCCGGCACACCAGGTGACCGTGGTTGAACGCAACCGTCCCTTTGACACCTTTGGCTGGGGCGTGGTGCTGTCAGACCAGACGCTGGGCAATCTGCGGGTGGCCGACCCGGTCAGCGCGCAGCTGATTGGCGACGCCTTCAACCACTGGGATGATGTGGAGGTGTTCTTCAAGGGCCGCAGCGTGCGTTCGGGTGGCCATGGTTTTTGCGGCATCGGCCGCAAGCGCCTGCTCAATATCCTGCAAGAGCGCTGCCTGGCACTGGGTGTCGAACTGGTGTTTGAAACCGACGTGCAGGACGACCAGGCAATTGCCGCGCAGTACCAGGCTGACCTGGTGGTGGCCAGCGACGGGCTGAACAGCCGCATCCGCAACCGCTACGCGGAGACCTTCAAGCCCGATGTCGAGCTGCGCGCCTGCCGCTTTGTCTGGCTGGGTACGCGCAAGACCTTCGACGCCTTCACCTTCGCGTTCGAGAAAACCGAGCACGGCTGGTTTGCCGCGCACGCCTACAAGTTTGACGAGAACACCTCGACCTTCATCGTCGAAACCCCCGAAGCCGTCTGGAAGGCCCATGGCCTGGACCAGATGAGCCAGGAGGAAGGCATCGCCTTTTGCGAGCGCCTGTTTGCCAAATACCTGGACGGCAATGCCCTGATGAACAATGCCACGCATGTGCGCGGCTCGGCGATCTGGATCCGCTTTCCGCGCGTGGTCTGCGAGCGCTGGGTGCACCACGAAACCGTGGAGGGAAAGCGCGTGCCCATCGTGCTCATGGGCGACGCGGCCCACACCGCGCATTTCTCGATTGGCAGCGGCACCAAGCTGGCGCTCGAAGACGCGATCGACCTGGCGAATGAATTCAGCGCGAGCGCTGAGGAATTCAACACCGGCCACGGCATGGACGAGGTACTGCAGGCTTATGAGGCGCGGCGCTCCGTCGAGGTGCTGAAGATCCAGAACGCGGCGCGCAACTCCACCGAGTGGTTCGAGAACGTCAACCGCTACAGCGGCATGGAGATCGAGCAGTTCGCCTATTCGCTGCTGACCCGCTCACAGCGCATCAGCCACGAAAACCTGCGGCTGCGCGATGCGAAATGGATCGAAAGCTATGAATCCTGGCTGTCGGGCGGCCCGGTGATTCCGCCGATGCTGACGCCGTTCAAGGTGCGCGGCACCGAGCTCAAGAACCGCATTGTGTGCTCGCCGATGGCAACCTACAGCGCCATTGACGGTGTGCCGCAAGACTTTCATCTGGTGCACCTGGGCGCGCGCGCGCTCGGCGGCGCCGCCATGGTGATGGTGGAGATGACCAGCCCGAATCCCGAGGGCCGCATCACACCGGCCTGCACCGGGCTGTGGAACGACGAGCAAACAGCCGCCTTCAAGCGGATTGTGGATTTCGTGCACGGCCAGAGCACGGCCAAAATCGGCATGCAGCTCGGCCACAGCGGCCCCAAGGGCTCGACCCAGGTGGGCTGGGAAGAGATGGATGAACCGCTGCCCGCAGGGGGCGCGCATGCCAACTGGCCGGTGGTGTCGGCCAGCGCCGTGCCCTATGGCGAGCGCAACCAGACGCCACAGGCCATGACGCACAGCCACATGGAAACGCTCAAGCAGCAGTTTGTGGACGCCACCCGGCGCGCCGCCGCCGCCGGCTTCGACTGGCTGGAACTGCACTGCGCGCACGGCTACCTGCTGTCGGCCTTCATCACGCCGCTGACCAATCTGCGCAGCGACGAGTACGGCGGCAACATCGAGAACCGCTGCCGCTACCCGCTGGAGGTGTTTCGCGCCATGCGCGCGGTCTGGCCCGCACACCTGCCCATGAGCGTGCGCATCTCCGCGCACGACTGGGCGCCGGGCGGCAACACGCCCGACGACGCGATCGTGGTGGCCCGGTTGTTCAAGGACGCGGGCTGCGATGTGATCGACGTGTCCTCGGGCCAAACCACGCGCCAGGCCAAACCGGTGTATGGCCGCATGTACCAGACGCCGTTTGCCGACCGCATCCGCAATGAGGTCGGCATACAGACCATTGCGGTGGGTGCAATTTCCGAAGTCGACCATGTCAACAGCATCATTGCCGCCGGCCGTGCCGACCTGTGCGCGCTGGCCCGACCGCACCTGGCCGATCCGGCCTGGACGCTGCACGAAGCCGCCAAGCTGCAAAGCCAGGCCGTGGACTGGCCCAAACAGTACCTGAGCGGCCGGGATCAGCTGTACCGTGAAATTTCAAAACAACAAGCGCTTGCGGCCCAGTCATGACCAAGGCAGGCAGCCTTCAGGAAAACAGCAGAACAAAAAGGAGCAGCTCTATGGACATGGAAGCACGAGGCCACAGCGAACACCCCGAAGCCCTGCGGCTCTGGCTGCGCCTGCTGACCTGCACCCAGCTGGTGGAAAAACAGGTGCGCACCCAGTTGCGCGAGCAGTTCGACACGACGCTCCCGAGATTTGACCTGATGGCCCAACTGGAGCGCAGCCCCGAGGGCCTGAAGATGAACGAGCTGTCGCGCCGCATGATGGTGACCGGCGGCAACGTCACCGGCATCACCGACCAGCTGGTCACCGAAGGGCTGGTGGAACGTGTGGACGTAGAAGGCGACCGCCGTGCCTACCGCGTGCGCCTGACGCCGCGCGGGCGCAAGCTGTTTGACGAGATGGCGCGCCAGCACGAGGCCTGGATTGTGGCGGCCTTTGAAAGCCTGTCGCCGCGTGAAGTCGAATCGCTCCACAAGCTGCTGGGAAAGGTCAAGCACCACCATATGCAGCAGAACGAAACCAAACTGGAAACCGCATGAAACACTACATAGTCCCCGCCAACCCCATGCACGCGCAGTTCGATGCGCTGGCCACTTACCACGCCCGGCACTTTGCCTACGCCTTCGACGCCGGCGTGGCCACGCTGACGCTGAACCGCCCCGAGCGCAAAAATCCGCTGACGTTTGACTCCTACGCCGAACTGCGCGACCTGTTCCGCGCGCTGAACTACGCCACCGACGTGAAGGCGGTGGTGCTCACCGGCGCAGGCGGCAATTTCTGCTCGGGTGGCGATGTGCACGAGATCATTGGCCCGCTGACCAAAATGAGCATGCCCGAACTGCTGGAGTTCACGCGCATGACCGGCGACCTGATCAAGGCGATGCGGCTGTGCCCTCAGCCCGTCATCGCGGCCATCGATGGCATCTGCGCCGGGGCCGGCGCCATGATGGCGCTGGCGGCCGACATGCGGCTGGGCACCGCGCAGGCCAAGACCGCCTTCCTGTTCACCCGCGTCGGCCTGGCGGGCGCAGACATGGGCGCCTGCGCGCTGCTGCCGCGCCTGATCGGCCAGGGCCGCGCCTCCGAACTGCTGTTCACCGGCCGCGCCATGAACGCCCAGGAAGGCCTGCAGTGGGGCTTTTTCAATGCCCTGCATGAGCCCGGTGAGGTGCTGGCCCAGGCCCACAAGCTGGCCCATGAACTGGCCAGCGGCCCGACCTTTGCACACGGCATGACCAAGACCATGCTGCACCAGGAATGGGCCATGACGCTGGACCAGGCGATAGAAGCCGAAGCCCAGGCACAGGCCATCTGCATGCAGACCGGCGACTTCACGCGCGCCTACGAAGCCTTTGCCGCCAAACAAAAACCGGTGTTCCAGGGCGACTGAGCGCCGGGCACAGTCCACAGTCATAAGGAGGTTTTCAGCATGAACCCGACGACAGCACATCTGGCACTGCCGTTTTTTGACGGCGTGCACCGTGATCTCGGCCAGCGGCTGGCCGAGTGGATCCCCCACCAGCACATCGACGAGCGTGACGACCGCCAGGCCTGCCGGGAGTGGGTCCGGCTGCTGGGCGCCCACCAGTGGCTGCGCTACTGCGTGCCCGCGGGCAAAGACGGCGTGCTGGGCGGCGCGCTCGACCAGCTCGACTCGCGGGCGCTCGTCATTTTGCGCGAGATGCTGGCCTTCCACTCGCCGCTGGCCGACTTCGCGTTTGCGATGCAGGGGCTGGGCAGCGGCGCCATCACGCTGGCCGGCTCACCCGAGCAGCAGGCCGCCTACCTGCCACAGGTGGCCCGCGGCGAGAAAATCGCCGCCTTTGCGCTGAGCGAGGCCGACGCCGGCTCCGACGTCGGCGCCATGCAAACCAGCGCCACCCACACGGGCGACGGCTGGGCCCTCAACGGCAGCAAGACCTGGATCAGCAACGGCGGCATCGCTGATTTCTACGTCACCTTTGCCAAGACCGAACCCGACGCCGGCACGCGCGGCATCACGGCCTTCATCGTCGATGCCCCGACACAGGGCCTGGACAGCGGCGAGGCGATCGCGGTGATCTCGCCCCACCCGCTGGCCACGCTGAAATTCACCCATTGCAGGCTGGCCGACAGCACGCAGCTGGGCACGCTGCACGGCGGCTTCAAGCTGGCGATGCAGACGCTGGACATTTTCCGGGCATCCGTGGCCGGCGCCGCGCTGGGCATGGCGCGCCGCGCGCTCGCCGAGGCCGTGCAGTTTGCCCAGGCGCGAAAAATGTTCGGTCAGACGCTGGCGGATTTTCAGCTGACCCAGGCCAAACTCGGCGAGATGGCGGCCCTGGTGGACGCAGCGGCGCTGCTGACCTATCGCGCCGCCTGGATGCGCGACCATCACAACGCTCCGGGCGAGCATCCGGACAACGCCGCCACCACTGCCACCACTGCCATCACCGCCACCACGGAGGCCGAAGGCCGCCGGGACCGCACCGTGGCTGCCGCGATGGCCAAAATGACGGCCACCGAAAACGCCCAGCGGGTGATCGACATGGCGCTGCAGATGCATGGCGGCCAGGGCGTGAAGGTGGGCAGCAAGGTGGAAAGCCTGTACCGTGACATCCGCTCGCTGCGGATTTACGAAGGCGCCACCGAGGTCCAGCAACTCATCATCGGCAAGGCGGTGTTGCAATCATGAATACGCCCACACACGCACCAGCCTCGAAGGCGCCCTCTGCGCAGACCGACTGCTTCGTGCACGACCGCCTGCCAACGCCCGACCAGTGGCCGAAACTGGTCTACCCGCCCGAACTGCGCATTCCCGACCAGGCCAATCTGGTGGACGTGCTGTTCTCCCGGGCCAGGGCGCAAGGACATGCCGACAAGCCCTTCCTGCGTTCGGACCGGATCACCTTGAGCTATGCCGACGCACTGGAGCGCGTCAACCGCATCGCCCAGGTGCTGACGGAAGACTTTCACCTCGTGCCGGGCAACCGCGTGCTGCTGCGCGGCGGCAACTCCATCGGCATGGCGCTGGCCTGGCTGGGTGTGGTGCAGGCCGGGCTGGTGGCGGTGGCGACCATGCCGCTGCTGCGCGCCAAGGAGCTCGGCGAGATCATTGACAAGGCCCGGCCGTCGCTGGCACTGTGCGATGCCAGCCTGCTGCAGGAATTGCAGGCCGCCAGGGATCAGGGCGGCCTGCTCGGCACCATCGTGCCGTTCAACCTGATGAACGAGCCCGGTTCGCTGGCGGTCCTTTCCGCACAGAAAGACGGCCATTTCACGCCCTGCCCGACGGCCGCCGACGACATTGCGATGATGGCCTTCACGTCCGGCACCACCGGCAAGCCCAAGGCCGCCGTGCACACGCACCGCGATGTGCTCGCCGCCTGCGAAGCCTGGCCGCGCCATGTGCTCAAGGCCAGGCCTGACGACATCGTGATGGGTTCGCCGCCACTCGCCTTCACCTTCGGGCTGGGCGGCATGCTGATCTTCCCGATGTGGGCTGGTGCCTCGGTGTACTACCCCAGCGTGGCCTACACGCCCGAGGTCATGGTCAAGCTGATGAACCAGGTCGGCGCCACCCTGTGCTACACGGCGCCCACCTTTTACCGCCAGATGGCGCCGTTTGCCAAACAGCTCGGCGTGCCCAGCCTGCGCATCTGCGTGAGTGCGGGCGAGGGCCTGCCGGACGCCACACGCCAGCTCTGGAAGGACGCC
This sequence comes from Polaromonas sp. JS666, assembly GCF_000013865.1. NCBI lineage: Bacteria > Pseudomonadati > Pseudomonadota > Betaproteobacteria > Burkholderiales > Comamonadaceae > Polaromonas > Polaromonas sp. JS666. The sequence continues at coordinate 593,047 of NC_007948.1, read as the reverse complement.
ACCGGCATTGAAATGATCGACGGGATAGGCGCGACCGAGATGTTCCATATCTTCATCTCGTCCGCCGGTGCCGAGGTACGGCGCGGCGCCATCGGCAAGGTGGTGCCCGGCTACACCGCCCGGGTGGTGGACGACCAGGGTGCGGAAGTGCCGCATGGCACCGTCGGCAAGCTGGCGGTCATGGGGCCGACTGGCTGCAAATACCTGGACGATGCGCGCCAGGCGAACTATGTCAAGGGCGGCTGGAACTACCCCGGCGATGCGTTTGTGCAGGACGATGACGGCTACTTCTTCTACCAAGCCCGCGCCGACGACATGATCATCACGTCGGGCTACAACGTGGGCGGCCCCGAGGTGGAAGACGCGCTGCTCAAGCACCCGGCCGTGGCCGAGTGCGGCGTGATCGGCCTGCCCGACGAGGAACGCGGCATGATCGTCAAGGCCTTTGTGGTGCTGCGGCCCGGCCACGAGGCCGGCGAGGCCCTGGTCAAGAGCCTGCAGGACCACGTCAAGGCCACGCTCGCGCCCTTCAAATACCCGCGCCAGATCGAATTCGTGGGCAGCCTGCCGCGGACCGAAACCGGCAAACTGCAACGTTTCAAATTGCGTCAATCATGAAATTCACGACACAAAAGCAGGTCCGGTTTCACCACTGCGACCCGGCGGGGATTGTTTTTTACCCGCAGTTTTTCTACCTGTTGCATGAGGTGCAGGAGGATTTTCTGAACCACATCGGCTTTCCCGAACACGTGCTGATCGCCGGCGGCGCAGGCGTGCCCATCGTGGACCTGAAAACCGAATTCCTGGGCATGTGCCGCCACGGCGACCAGCTCACGATGACGCTGGAGCTGACCAAAGTCGGCAACGCCAGCGTGGGCATGCACTATGAAATTCACGGCGAGCCGTCCGCCCACGGGGGCAGCAGCCTGCGGGTCAGGGCCCATGGCGTCGTGGTGTATTCGGAAGTCCCGCATGGTAAGCCGGTGCCCATTCCCGACGCCTTGCGCGACGCCCTGCTGCCCTACCTGAAAACACCCCCGGAGACCACATGATCACCAAAATCCAACCGCCCGACTGGGCCGAACCCAGGGGCTACGCCAACGGCATCCTCGCGCGCGGCGCGCTGCTGTTCGTCGGCGGCCAGATCGGCTGGAATGCCCGGCAGGAGTTTGAAAGCGATGATTTCGTCGCGCAGACCCGCCAGACGCTGCAAAACATTGCAGACGTTCTGAAGGCCGGCGGCGCCGGGCCCGAGCACATGGTCCGCATGACCTGGTACGTGGTGGACCGCGACGAGTATGTGGCCAGCCTCAGGGAGCTGGGCGGCGTCTACCGCGAAATCATGGGCAAAAACTTCCCGGCCATGACCTGCGTGCAGGTCGCCGGGCTGGTGGAAGCGCGGGCCCGGGTCGAGATTGAAGTGACGGCCGTGCTGCCGGACTGAGGCCGCATCAGCCGCGTCAGCCGCGTCAGCCGCGTCAGGCCTGGTAATGCGCGCACAGAGTGTCGATCAACGCCAGGGCGTAGGCCGGCAAGGCGGCCTGGTCGCGCACGAGGATGTAGCGCTCGCGCACGCTCCACTCGTCGGTGAGCTCGATCAGCGCCAGGTTCATCGTATCCCGGTTGCGCCGGGCCGCCGACTCCGGCACGATGCCCACGCCCACACCGCTGCCTATCATGCGGCACATCGCATCAAAGCTGGCCAGCTGGATGCGCAGCTTGAGCGGCTTGCCCAGTGACTCCGTCACCGTGGCCAGAAAAGTCTGCAGCGTGCTGCCGTGGTGCATGCCCACCGCGTCTTCGTCCAGTGTCTCGGCAAAAGCGATGGTCTTGCGCCCGGCAAAGCGGTGCTGGCGCGACGTGACCAGCACCAGGCGATCGGTGCTGAAGTGAATGGCCTGCAGCCCCAGCGTGTCGACCCTGCCGGCCACAATGCCGATGTCGGCACGGCCGTCCAGCACGCCCCGGGCGATTTCAGCGTTCGGTTTTTCCTGAAGGTCCACGTTCACGCGGGGGTTGTCCGCGAGGAAGCCGGGCAGGATTTCCGGCAGGAAATCCGTCACCGCCGTGGTGTTGGCGAAAACCCGCACATGGCCGCGCAGGCCACCCCCGTATTCCTGCAGGTCGACGCGTAACTGGTCCACCTGGCGCAGCACCCCCCGGGCGTGGTGCAAAAACGCCTCGCCGGGCGGCGTCAGGCGCACGCCACGGGCTTCACGGTACAGCAGGGGCTGGCCCGCCTGGGTTTCCAGCGACTTGATGCGGCTGCTGGCCGCCGCCAGTGACAGATGCTGGCGCTGGGCCGCCCGCGTCAGGCTGCCCTCGTCCGCAACCAGCACAAACAGCCTTAGATCGGTGAGATCAAATTTCATCGTGTCATGCTAGCGCAAACCCGGCAAGCCTTCAATAAATCCGAAGCCTTGGTTTGAAAATCAGTGATTGCGCTGGGGAGTGGCTGCGGCGACCATACGGACCTTCAAGGAGACAAAAGAATGCCTGATGGGGTCTGTCATCGAATATCAGTCCGCCGGTTTTTTATCGCCGCTGCCGCAACGGCAGCCGCGGGCCTGTTGGCGGTGGGCACGTCCGCGCTCGCCCAGTCCCCCTACCCGAACCGCCCCATCGTCATGATCGTGCCGCAGGCCGCCGGCGGCACCAACGACATCGTGGGCCGGCTGGTCAGCCAGAAACTCGGCGAGGTGTTGAACACCCCGGCCGTCGTGGAGAATCGCCCCGGCGCCGGCGGAAACATCGGCACCCAGGCGGCGGCCAAGGCGCCGAAAGACGGCTACACCCTGCTCATGACCATCAGCAGCAGCCAGGCCATCAACCCGGCGCTCTACAAGAATGCCGGTTTCGATCCGGTCCGCGATTTCAAACCCGTCAGCCTGATTGGCGCCGTGCCCAATGTGCTGCTGGTGCACCCTTCGTTTCCGGCGAAGTCGGTCGCCGAGCTGGCCGCGCTGGCCAACAAGGGCAAACCGGGCCAGTACCAGTACGCCTCGGCCGGCAACGGCACGCTGAACCACCTGCTGGGTGAAATGCTGGGCAGCATGGCCGGCATCAACCTGCAGCATGTGCCCTACAAGGGCGTGGCCCCGGCGCTGAACGACGTGCTGGGCGGGCAGCTGCCCATGCTGTTTGCCAGCCTGCCGTCCGCGCTGTCGCACATCAAGGCGGGCAAGCTGCGTGCGCTGGCCGTCAGCGGCGCCAACCGCTCGCCGGTGCTGCCCGATGTGCCGACCATTGCCGAAACCGTGCCCGGCTACAACGGCACGCTGTGGATCGGCCTGTTCGCCCCCGCCGGCGTGCCGCCGGACGTGCTGGCCCGGCTGCAGGACGGCATGGCCAAAGCGCTGGCCGCCAAAGACCTGCGCGACAAGCTGGAGCAGCAGGGCGTCGAACTGGCGGGCCCGCCCGAGCGGCCGGTGACGCCGGAGCAGTTCGCCGCGGTGCTCAACGACGACATCGCCAAATGGGCGCGCATCGTCAAGTCCTCCGGCGCCTCGGTCGATTGACCCTGTGAATTGATTCTGGACTGCCCTGAACTTCAACCTCGCACCCACCCCCACCTGATCATGAGCACTGACATCCGCACCCTCGACGCCGCCACCCTCGCCCACCTGCAAGGCTGGGTCGGCAAGACCGAAACCCTGGCCGACGACATCACCGCCGCGCCGGTCCGCGCGCTCTCGGCCACGCTGGACCGCGACGATGCACCGCCCGTGCCCGGCACGGCGCTGCCCCCGCTGTGGCACTGGCTGTATTTTTTGCCGCAGCATCGCCAGAGCGAGATCGGCCCGGACGGCCATGCGAAACGCGGCGGCTTCCTGCCACCGGTGCCGCTGCCGCGCCGCATGTGGGCCGGCGGCCGTCTCAACTGGCAGCCGGGCAACCCGCTGGTGGTGGGCGATGCGGCCCGGCGCGTCTCGCGCATCGAGTCCGTGACGCACAAGGCCGGCCGCACCGGCGACCTGCTGTTTGTGCTGGTCAGGCATGAGCTGCACAACACCCACGGCCTGGCGCTGACCGAGGAGCACGACATTGTGTACCGCGCCAACCCGCTGCCCGGTGACTCGGTGCCGCCACCCGCCGCCGCGGAACAGGGCGCCGCCTGGCAGCGCGAGATCGTGCCAGACGACGTGCTGCTGTTCCGCTACTCGGCGCTGACCTTCAACGGCCACCGCATCCACTACGACCGCCGCTATGTGACCGAAGTCGAGGGTTACCCCGGCCTGATCGTGCACGGCCCGCTGATTGCCACGCTGCTGGTGGACCTGGTGCGCCGCCATGTGCCGGGTGCCTTTGTCAAAAGCTTCTCCTTCAAGGCGGTGCTGCCCACCTTTGACCTGCACCCGTTCCGCCTGCATGGCCAGCCCTCGGCCGATGGCAAAACCGTGAAGCTCTGGGCCGCCGACCACGAAGGCTGGCTCACCATGCAGGGCACGGCCGAACTCGCCTGAACAGTCCTCCAACCAAACACCCTACGACCGTCATGATCAAGACCGCCACCGACCAATACCAGGACATCCGCGATGCCGTGCGCGCCCTGTGCGCCGAGTTCCCGGACGAATACCACCGCAAGATCGACGAGCAGCGCGCCTACCCCGAGGCCTTTGTCGATGCGCTGACCAAGGCCGGCTGGCTGGCCGCGCTGATCCCCGGCGAATATGGCGGCTCCGGCCTGGGCCTGGCCGAGGCCTCGGTGATCATGGAAGAGATCAACCGCTCCGGCGGCAACTCCGGCGCCTGCCACGGCCAGATGTACAACATGGGCACGCTGCTGCGCCACGGCTCCACCGCGCAAAAGGAGCTGTACCTGCCCAAGATCGCCAGCGGCGAATGGCGGTTGCAGTCGATGGGCGTGACCGAGCCCAGTACCGGCACCGACACGACCAAGATCAAGACCACGGCCATCAAGAAGGGCGACCGCTACGTCATCAATGGCCAGAAGGTCTGGATCTCGCGCGTGCAGCACTCCGACTGGATGATCCTGCTGGCGCGCACCACAGCGCTGGCCGAGGTCAAGAAAAAATCCGAAGGCATGTCGATCTTCATGGTCGACCTGCGCCAGGCCGAGAAATCCGGCATGACGGTGCGGCCGATTCCCAACATGGTGAACCACGAGACCAACGAGCTGTTTTTCGAGAACCTGGAAATCCCCGAAGAGAACCTGATCGGCCAGGAAGGGCTGGGCTTCAAGTACATCCTGGACGGACTGAATGCCGAGCGCACGCTGATCGCCGCCGAGTGCATCGGCGACGGCTACTGGTTTCTCGACCGGGTCACCAAATATGTGGGCGAGCGCGTGGTGTTCGGCCGCCCGATCGGCCAGAACCAGGGCGTGCAGTTCCCGATTGCCGAGGCCTACATCGAGGTCGAGGCCGCCAACCTGATGCGCTACAAGGCGTGTGCGCTGTTCGATGCCGGCCAGCCCTGCGGCGCCGAGGCCAACATGGCCAAGTACCTGGCGGCCAAGGCGAGCTGGGAGGCGGCCAATGCCTGCATCCAGTTCCACGGCGGTTTCGGATTTGCCAACGAATACGACGTGGAGCGCAAGTTCCGCGAAACGCGGCTGTACCAGGTGGCGCCGATCTCGACCAACCTGATCCTGAGCTACGTGGCCGAGCACCTGCTGGGCCTGCCCCGCTCCTTCTGATTTCCGGAGGCCTCCATGACCCGACCGCTTGACGGCATCACTGTCGTTTCCCTCGAACACGCGATCGCCGCGCCGTTCTGCACCCGCCAGCTGGCCGACCTCGGCGCCCGCGTGATCAAGATCGAGCGCCCCGGCGTGGGCGACTTTGCGCGCGCCTACGACCAGCGCGTGCGCGGCCAGGCCTCGCACTTTGTTTGGACCAACCGCTCCAAGGAAAGCCTCACACTCGACCTGAAGCAGCCCGCGGCGCTGGCCGTGCTGAAGGCATTGCTGGCCAAGGCCGACGTGCTGGTGCAAAACCTCGCGCCCGGCGCCACCGCGCGCATGGGGCTGGGCTATGAAGCGCTCCGCCAGGACCATCCCGGCCTGATCGTCTGCGACATCTCGGGCTACGGCGAAGACGGCCCCTACCGCGACAAGAAGGCCTACGACCTGCTGATCCAGAGCGAGGCCGGCCTGCTGTCGATCACCGGCACGGCCGAAGAGCCCTCCAAGGCCGGCAACTCGATGGCCGACATCGCCGCCGGCATGTACGCCTACACCAGCGTGCTGGCGGCGCTGCTGCTGCGCGATAAACGGGGTGGGACCGGCAAAGGCTCGCACATCGACGTGTCCATGCTCGAATCGCTGGCCGAATGGATGGGTTACCCGCTGTATTACGCATTTGAAGGCGCCCCGCCGCCGCCGCGCACCGCCGCCTCGCATGCCAGCATCTACCCCTATGGCCCGTTCCAGGCCGGTGACGGCGGCACGGTGATGCTGGGCCTGCAAAACGAACGCGAATGGAAAGTCTTTTGCGAGGTCGTGCTGCGAAATGCCCCCCTGGCCACCGACCCGCGCTTTGACAGCAACGCCCGTCGCAACGAAAACCGCGATGCGCTCAAGGCCATCATCCTGGCCACCTTTGCCCAGCTCGGCACCGCCCAGGTCGTGGCACGGCTGGACGAAGCGCAGATTGCCAATGCCCGCATGAACAGCATGGCCGAGGTCTGGGCGCACCCGCAGCTCAAGGCGCGCGAGCGCTGGCAAAACGTGGGTTCACCGGCGGGTGACATTCCGGCGCTGCTGCCGCCGGGCCGCAACAGCAGCTTTGACTACCGCATGGACGCCATCCCCGCCGTCGGCCAGCACACCGACACCATCCTGCGCGAGCTGGGTCGTGACGAGGCCGCCATCGCCCAACTGTACGCGGCCCAGGCCGTTTAACCCTATGGGCCTTGTACCGATTGCATTCACAAGGATGACCCGATGAGTTCTCCCACCGCCCAGCTGGCCGCGTTTGCCGCCAGCCTGACTTTCGAGGCCATTCCCGCGCCGGTGGTGCGCAAGGCCGAAGACCTGCTGGTCGACTGGTTCGGCTCGGCGCTTGCCGGAAAGGGCGCGCGCCCGGTGGAGACCATCGCGCGCTTTGCCGCGCAGATGGGGCCGCAGCCAACGCGCAGCGGCAGCGCGCTGCCCGCCGGCGCCTCCGAAGTGCTGATCAACCGCAGCTGCACCAGCCCCTACCTGGCGGCCATGGTCAACGCGGCCGCCTCGCATGTGGCCGAGCAGGACGACGTCCACAATGGCTCGGTGTTTCACCCCGCCACGGTGGTGTTTCCGGCGGCGCTGGCGGTGGCCCAGGCGCTGGGCGCCAGCGGCCGGCAGCTGCTGACGGCCTCGGTGGCAGGCTACGAGGTCGGGATCCGGGTGGGCGAGTTCCTGGGCCGCTCGCATTACAAGGTGTTCCACACCACCGGAACGGCCGGCACGCTGGCCGCCGCCGCAGCGGTGAGCCATCTGCTGGGGCTCACGGCGCAGCAGATGCGGCACGCCTTCGGTTTGGCCGGCACGCAGTCGGCCGGCCTGTGGGAATTCCTGCGTACCGCGGCCGACTCCAAGCAGCTGCACACCGCGCATGCCGCCGCCGCGGGGCTGATGTCGGCCTACCTGGCGCAGGGCGGCTTTACCGGGGCGGCGCAGATCTTCGAAGGCCCGCAGGGCATGGCGGCCGGCATGTCGAGCGATGCCGACCCCGCCCGGCTCACCGCGGGTCTCGGCACCCGCTGGGCCACGGCCGAAACCTCGTTCAAGTACCACGCCTCGTGCCGCCACACGCACCCGGCCGCCGACGCGCTGCTGCAGGTGATGCAAACCCACCACCTCCGGCCCGACGACCTGGCCAGCGTGGTCACCCATGTGCATCAGGGCGCCCTTGACGTCCTCGGGCCGGTGACGCATCCCGCCACCGTGCACCAGAGCAAATTCTCCATGGGCACGGTGCTGGCGCTGGTGGCGCGCTTCAAGCACGCCGGCCTGGCCGAGTTCGACCAGCACTTCGACGATGCCGCCACGCAAAGCCTGCGCGACCGTGTGAGCATGGTGCTGGACGCCGAAGTGGACCGCGCCTACCCGCAGCGCTGGATTGGTAAGGTCACGGTGACCACGACCGATGGCCGGGTGCTGCAGGGCCGCGTCGATGAGCCCAAGGGCGACCCCGGCAACACCCTCAGCCGCGAGGAGATCACCGCCAAGGCCTTGCGGCTGGCGGCTTACAGCAGTGCCGCCGCGCCCGCCGACATGCAGGCAGCCATCGATGGCCTGTGGGCGGTGGCGCAGTGCCCGCGGCTCGGGCCGCTGCTCGGAGGTGTGGCATGACCACCGTCCCGGCGCCCGCCCTCGCAACCACTATAGCTATCGCACCCGCAGTGGCGCGCGCGCACGCCCTGCTTTTTGTGCCCGCCAACCGGCCGGAGCGCATTGCCAAGGCGCTGGCCAGCGGCGCCGGTGCGGTGATCGTGGACCTGGAAGACGCCGTGCCGCCGGATGCCAAGGCAACCGCCCGCGACCAGCTGGTGCAGGTGTTCTCTAGCCTGGGCGCGGCGGAACGCGCGCGCCTGCTGGTACGCATCAACGCCGGCAGCACGCCCTGGCATGCCGGCGATTTGGCACTGGTGGGCCGGCTGGCCGCGCAGGGCCTGGCTGCCGTGATGGTGCCCAAGGCCGAATCCGCCGCCGACCTCGCGCAGGTGGCCGCCGCGGTTGGCCCGGCGTGCGGCCTGCTGCCGCTCGTGGAGTCGGCCGCCGGACTGGCGGCCGCGGATGCGCTGGCGCACAGCCCGCAGGTCGTCCGGCTGGCGTTTGGCAACCTCGACTTTCAGGCCGACCTGGGGCTGGCCTGCGAACCGGACGAGGCCGAGCTGGTGTCGGTACGCCTGGCCCTGGTGCTGGCATCGCGCCGCGCCGGACTGGCGGCGCCGGTCGATGGCGTCACCCCCGACATCGGCGACCTCGCAGCGCTGCAGGCAACCGCTGCCCGCAGCCGGCGCGGCGGCTTTGGCGCCAAGCTGTGCATTCACCCTGCCCAGGTGGCCCCGGTCAATGCGGCGCTGGCGCCCAGCGCGGCCGAGCTGGACTGGGCGCGTAGGGTCATTGAAGGCAATGACAGCGAGCGCGGCGGCGTGTTCGTGCTGGATGGCCGGATGGTCGACGCCCCGGTGGTGCGGCGGGCCCGCCAGCTGCTGGCGCAGGCTCCCGGTAATCCATGAATCGATGAACCGGCGGACCGTCTCTGGCAAGGGATCAGGCAAGGGGTTTTTCCGATTGCGCAGTCTGGCCTCAGCGCCCAAGATGAGATCACAGGGTGGCAGCGCCCCGCTCTCGCCGGCCGGCCCGGCAGCAACCATTTACAGCATTTACAGCAAGGAAGACACATCATGATCAAACTCAACACCGTCAAAACCGCGCTGGCGGCTTGTACGGCAGCGCTCGCGCTGTCGGCCAGCCTGCCGGCTTTCAGCCAGGCCTTCCCCGACAAACCCGTCACCCTGGTGGTGCCGTTCGCTGCCGGCGGCCCCACCGACGTGCTGGCCCGCATGATCGCCATTCCCATGGGCAAGTCCCTGGGCCAGACGGTGATCGTTGAAAACACCGTCGGCGCCGGCGGCACGATTGCGGCCACCCGGGTGGCGCGATCCACCCCCAATGGCTACACCCTCTTTATTCACCACATGGGCATGGCCACCGCGCCGGCGCTGTACAAAAAGCTCAGCTTCGATCCGCTGAAAGACTTCGAGTACATCGGCCAGGTGGTGGATGTGCCGATGACGCTGCTGGCGCGCAAGGACTTTCCCGCCAACAACTTCAATGAGCTGCTGGCCTACGTCAAGACCAACAAGGAAAAGGTGTCGCTGGCCAATGCCGGGCTGGGCGCCGTGTCGCACCTGTGCGGCCTGCTGTTCATGAGCCAGATCGGCGTGGAGCTCAACACCATTCCCTACAAGGGTACCGGCCCCGCCATCAATGACCTGCTGGGCGGCCAGGTGGACCTGCTGTGCGACCAGACCACGCAAACCGTGCCGATGATCAAGGATGGCCGCGTCAAGGTGTTCGGCGTGACCTCGCTCAAGCGCCTGTCGGCTTTGCCCAATGTGCCCACGCTGGACGAGCAGGGTCTCAAGGGCTTTGAGGTCAAGGTGTGGCACGGCATCTACGCACCCAAGGGCACGCCGGCACCGGTGCTCGACAAGATCAACGCCTCTCTGCGCGCGGCCATGCAGGATCCGACGGTCAAGCAGCGCCTGGCCGAACTGAGCTCGGACATCGTGCCGCTGGACAAGATGACCCCGGCCGCCCTGAAGAGCCACCTGGAGGCCGAGATCAACAAATGGAGCCCGGTGATCAAGAAGGCTGGCGTGTACGCCGATTGAACCGGATTTGAGCCCGACTGCATCCCGCCTGGCCATCATCATGGCCCGGTGGTGCAATTGGGCATGAATCTGGCCCGCAGCCAAGCTGGATGGCGGCGGCCAGCGCCTGATGTCATGGCGCGTTGAAGACGCCGCCCCGTTGACACGCCAGGCGGCCAGGGCGGCGGGGATGACTTGGTGACCGTTCAAGCGCCCCATTGAGGGCCTTGGGTACCTTGCGCGCAATGCGCACCGGGTACGCCCTGTCAAATCCAGCGGCAGGCGTACAGTGCCAGACGGGCTGCGTGGAAACTTCGCACGCAACCGGCCTGGCCGGCTTGGCCGGCCTGCAAGCCTGACACGTATTGTTCCAATTTGAGAATTTCACCCGGGCCCGGCACGCATGCTAGGGTTTAACCTAGGGATGTCTGTCGTCAGTGATCCAACAATGAGCCTGCAACATCCTCAGCCAAAGCCAATAGCAGACAGGAGACTCGCCCATGCAAGTTCAACTCACAGTCAACGGGAAATCGTCCAGCATTGAGGCCCCGCCCAACACCCTGTTGGTGCAGGTGTTGCGGGAGCATCTCAAGCTCACCGGAACCCATGTGGGCTGCGACACCGCCCAATGCGGCGCCTGCACCGTCATCATGAACGGGCGGGCCGTCAAGTCATGCAACATCCTGGCGGCCCAGGCGGCCGGTGCCGAGATCACCACCATTGAAGGCCTGGCCAAGGCAGATGGCACGATGCACCCGATGCAGGCCGCCTTCAAGGAGTGCCACGGCCTGCAATGCGGTTTTTGCACCACCGGCATGGTGATGAACGCCGTGGACCTGTGCACGCACCACCCCCAGGCCACGGAAGCCGAAATCCGCGAACTGCTGGAAGGCAATATCTGCCGCTGCACGGGCTACCAGAACATCGTCAAGGCCGTGCAGCAAGGCGCGGTGGCGATGGCGACCTGAGAGACCGGAGGCAACAGCACTGCCGGTTCCCGCTACCGGCATGGATGAAACGTCCCGCCAGCGCGAGAGCCAAGGCCAAACCAAGTTAGCCATCTTTCCCAGGGAGTACACGACATGGGTGCATCCGACTTCATCAACCTGCCGACGATCGGCACGTCCGTTCGCCGCAAGGAAGACTACCGCTTTCTCACCGGTGGCGGCCAATACACCGATGACATCACGCTGGCCAACCAGAGTTACGCGGTGTTTGTGCGCTCGCCGCATGCGCATGCCCGGATCAACAGCATCAGCACCGCGCAGGCCAAGGCCGCGCCGGGCGTTCTGGGCGTGTTTGTCGGCGAGGACGTCGCGGCCGACAAGATCAACGGCCTGCCCTGCGGCTGGCTGATCACCTCCACCTCCGGCACCCCGATGAAGGAGCCGCCGCACCCCATCCTGGCGCAGGGCAAGGTGCGTTATGTCGGCGACCATGTCGCCATGGTGGTGGCCGAAACGCTGGAGCAGGCCAAAAATGCCGCCGAGCTGGTCGAGGTGGACTACGACGTGCTGAGCGCCGTGGTCAAGGTCACGGATGCCGCGAAAGCCACGGCCCTGCATGACGCCGCACCCGACAACCACTGCTACAAATGGGCGATAGGCGACAAGGCGCAGGTCGATGCGGCTTTTGCCGGGGCGGCGCATGTGACCAAACTTGACCTGACCAACAACCGGCTGGTGCCCAACGCGATGGAGCCGCGCGCCGTGATCGGATCCTACAGCCGGGCGACGGATGAATACACGCTGTACGTGGCCAACCAGAACCCGCACGTCGAGCGCCTGCTGCTCACCGCGTTTGTGATGGGCCTGCCGGAGCACAAGGTGCGCGTGATTGCGCCCGATGTGGGGGGCGGCTTCGGCTCCAAGATCTACCTGTATGCCGAAGATGTCTGCCTGACCTGGGCCTCGAAAAAACTCAACCGCAACATCAAGTGGACGGCCGACCGCAGCGAAGCCTTTGTCAGCGACGCCCACGGCCGGGACCATTCCAGCCATGCCGAAATGGCGCTCGACAAGGACGGCAAGTTCCTCGCGCTGCGCGTGCACACCGACGCCAACATGGGCGCCTACCTGTCAACCTTTGCGCCGGCCATCCCGACCATTCTGTATGCCACGCTGCTGGCCGGCCAGTACACCACGCCGCAGATTTATGTCGAGGTCGATGCCTGGTTCACCAACACCGCGCCGGTGGACGCCTACCGCGGCGCCGGCCGTCCCGAAGCGACCTACCTGCTGGAACGGCTGGTCACGCGCGCCGGCTGGGAGCTGGGCCTGGCGCAGGATGAAATCCGCCGGCGCAACATGGTCACCCAGTTCCCGTACCAGACGCCGGTGGCGCTGCAGTACGACGTGGGCGACTTCCGCGCCTTGCTGGAGCGCGCCAACGAACTGGCCGACGTGGCCGGTTTTGCCCGGCGCAAAACGGCCACCGAGGCGAAGGGCAAGCTGCGCGGCATGGGCTACTCGAGCTACATCGAAGCCTGCGGCCTGGCGCCCAGCAACATCGCCGGCGCGCTGGGTGCCCGGGCCGGCCTGTTCGAGTGCGGCGAGGTGCGGGTTCACCCCACCGGCAGCGTCACCGTGTTCACCGGCTCGCACAGCCACGGGCAGGGCCATGAGACCACGTTCTCCCAGGTCGTGGCCGCCCGCCTGGGCATTTCGGTCGAGCAGGTGGACGTGGTGCATGGCGACACCGGGCGAGTGCCTTTCGGCATGGGCACCTATGGGTCCCGCTCCCTGGCGGTCGGCGGCACGGCCATCATGAAGGCGCTGGACAAGATCGAGGCCAAGGCCAAGAAAATCGCCGCCCACCTGATGGAGGCCAGCGACGCCGACGTCGAGTTCGCCAATGGCGAATTCACCATCAAGGGAACCGACAAGAAAGTGACCTTCGGCCAGGTGGCGCTGACGGCCTACGTGCCGCACAACTACCCGCTCGACAAGCTGGAGCCCGGCCTCAACGAGACGGCGTTTTACGACCCGACCAACTTCACCTTCCCGGCCGGCACCTACATCTGCGAAGTCGAGGTCGACCCCGCCACCGGTGAAGTGAGGGTGGACCGCTTCACCGCGGTGGACGACTTCGGCAACATCATCAACCCGATGATCGTCGAAGGCCAGGTGCACGGAGGCCTGGTGCAGGGCATTGGCCAGGCGTTGATGGAAAACTGCGTGTACGACGAAGAATCCGGCCAGCTGCTGACCGGCTCGCTAATGGACTACGCGATGCCGCGTGCCGACGACATGCCCAACTTCACGCTGGCCACGCTGTGCACACCGTGCAGCCACAACCCGCTCGGCGCCAAGGGCTGCGGCGAGGCGGGCGCCATCGGGTCGCCGCCGGCGGTGATCAACGCCGTGCTGGATGCGCTCAAGCCGCTGGGCGTGACCGACTTCGACATGCCTGCATCGCCCGGCCGTGTCTGGGAAGCCATCCAGGCCGCCAAACACTGAACCCTTCCAAGGAGCACCCACCATGTATGCATTCACCCTGGAACGCCCCACCACCCTGGCTGACGCCGCGAAGCTCGCAGCCGCCGGCGCCAAGCCGCTGGCCGGTGGCCAGACCCTGCTGGCGTCGATGAAGATGCGCCTGTCCAGCCCGGAGCAACTGGCCGACCTGAGCGGCATCAAGGAACTTGCCGGCATCAAGCGCGACAGCAATGCTTTTGTGATCGGTGCGATGACGCGCCACGCCGATGTGGCCGACAACGCCGAACTGAAAGCGGCCTTGCCCGCGCTGGCGGACATGGCAGCGCACATCGGTGACCGCCAGGTGCGCGCGATGGGCACGCTGGGTGGCTCGGTGGCCAACAACGACCCGGCCGCCTGCTACCCCAGCGCGGTGCTGGGGCTGGGCGCGACCATTCACACGACGGCGCGCAAGATTGCCGCCGACGATTTCTTCCTCGGCATGTTCGCGACCGCGCTCAACGAAGGCGAGTTGATCACCGCGATCAGCTTTCCGATTCCGAAGCGCGCGGCCTACATGAAGTTCAAGCAGCCGGCCTCGCGCTTTGCGCTGGTCGGTGTGTTCATTGCGCAGTTTGATGCCGGTGTGCGCGTGGCCATCACCGGGGCGGCCAACGGCGTGTTCCGCCATGCCGGCCTGGAAGCTGCCTTGAGCAAAAGCTTCACGCCCGAAGCAGCCGCCGCCGTGAAGATTGACGCAACAGACCTCAACAGCGACATCCACGCCACAGCGGCGTACCGCGCCAACCTGATCAGCGTGCAGGCGCAGCGCGGGGTGGCGAAGGCGCTGGGCTAACCGGGCAAGGCCAAGGCGGGGTGGCGAAGGCTGTCATTGCGGGCTTGACCCGCAATCCATGAACCCGGCTTTTGGCTGGAGAATGCGGATGCATGGATCCCGGATCAAGTCCGGGATGACAACCGGGGCAAGGGCCTCACTGAACCAAATTGCTCTCAGCCCTTGATTTACGGGCGCAAGTAGCTATTTAATTGATAGCCCATGAAAAACCGGCAGGCCGATTTCTATGACACCTTTCCCAAGCATTGATGCGCTGATGCAGGCGCTGCAGGGCGCCGGCTACTTTGCCGACCGCCGGCTGGCGACGGCGGTCTTTCTGGCCCTCAGGCTGCAGCGTCCGCTGCTGCTGGAAGGCGAGCCCGGCGTGGGCAAGACCGAGCTGGCCAAGGCGCTGGCCGTGGCGCTGCAGCGGCAACTGATACGCCTGCAGTGCTACGACGGGCTGGAGCAGCGCGAAGCCCTGTACGAATGGAACTATGCGGCCCAGTTGCTGCACATGCGGGCCGTGGAATTGAGAGCCCCCACGCTCGGCACTGGCGTGTCCTCGCTGCCCCCCGAGGGGGCGTCCGCCGCCTTGGGGCGGCCCGGCGGCGGCGGGCACGACAACGCCGCCGACGTGGAACGCGAGGTCTACCAGGACCGCTACCTGATCCGGCGCCCGCTGCTGCAGGCGCTGCAAACGCCCCCGCCGGGCGCGGTGCTGCTGATCGACGAAGTGGACCGGGCCGATGAACCCTTCGAAGCCTTTTTGCTGGAATACCTGGGCGAGTACCAGGTCAGCATTCCGGAGATCGGCACGGTGCGCGCCGAGGTGACGCCCGTCACCATCCTCACCAGCAACCGCACGCGCGAACTCAACGACGCCGTCAAGCGGCGCTGCCTGTACCACTGGCTCGACTACCCGGACCGCGAACGCGAACTCGCGATTGTGCGGGCCCAGGTTCCCGAGGCCGGTGAGCAGCTGTCTGCGCAGGTGGCCGGCTTTGTCGACCGGCTGCGCCGCTCGCCGTTCGGCAATGCCTTCCAGCGGGCGCCGGGCATTGCCGAGAGCGTCGAATGGGCCAGGGCGCTGGTCGCGCTCGACACACTGGTGGTTGACCCCGAAGTGGTGGCCGATACGGCAGGCATTCTGTTCAAGCAGCGTGAAGATGTAGCGGCGCTGACGCATGGGATGGCGGTTGAGTTGCTGAAGCCCGAGGAGGTGGCGGGATGATGCGCACTCGCCCTCACCCCAACCCTCTCCCAGGGGGAGAGGGAGCAAGTCCGCTTTTCATCCTCTATGCCGGAGTACCCGCAGGAGAGGGAGTAAGTCCGCACGTCCCTCTCTCTTTCACCGGGTTCACTCCCTCTCCCTCCGGGAGAGGGCTGGGGTGAGGGCTCCCCCGTGCTGTTAGGCGACGCCAGAGCCGGCAAGCTGGCCGACAACATCACCGGTTTTGGCCGGGCGTTGCGCCGCGCCGGCGTGAAAATTGACAGCCAGCGCATCGCGCTGGCCAAGGAGGCCGCGCTGGCGGTCGGCGTTGCCGACAAGGAAGACCTCAGCGCCGCCTTTGAAGCGGTCATGGTCAGCCGCGAGCAGGACCGTCTGGTCTTTCGCGAACTGTTCGATGTGTACTTCCAGGACCCGAAAGTCGCCAACAAGCTGCTGGCGCAGTTGCTGCCCAGCGCCGAAGGCAAGGCCGAACCGAGCAAGCGCCGGCCCCGCGTGCGCGAGGCGCTGTCGCCGCAAAAGACCTTTGGCCAGCAGGCCCAGCCCCGCGCCGAAGACCAGAAGGTGGAGTTCGATGCGGCCATGACGGCCAGCGACATTGAACGCCTGCAGCATGCCGACTTCAACGCGCTGTCGGCCACCGAGTACCGCCTGGTCGAGCGGCTGGCGCGCGACATCAAACTGCCCTTGCCCATGTTTGCCTCGCGCCGCAGCCGCCCCGCCACCTCGGGCGCGCGCATTCACTGGCCGGGCGTGATGCACCGGGCCGCGCAAACCGGCGGCGAGCTGATGCAACTGCCGCGGCGGCAGCGGCGCGAGCAGGCCCTGCCGCTGCTGGTGCTGGTCGATGTGTCGGGCTCAATGGAGCGCTATGCGCGTTTGCTGCTGGCCTTTTTGCACGCGGCCACGCGCCGTCATCCGCACCGCGATGTGTTTGCCTTCGGCATGCACCTGACCGATTTGACACCGGCATTTCGCCAGTCCGACACCGACGAGATGCTGGCGCATGCCAGTCTGGCGATTGAAGACTTTGCCGGCGGCACGCAGCTGGGCGCGTCGCTGGCCAGCCTGCGCGAGCACCATGCGCGCCGCCTGGTAGGCCGGCGCACCATTGTGCTGGTCATCACCGACGGGCTGGACACCGGCGAGCCGGCCGATCTGGCGAAAGAGCTCGCCTGGCTGCGCCGGCGCAGCCGCCGCCTGCTCTGGCTCAACCCCTTGCTGCGCTTTGACGGCTACGCGCCGCTGGCACGCGGCGCGGCCGTGCTGCATGCCCACGCGCATGGCATGCTGGCCGTGCACAATTTAGCCAAGCTCGAAGAGCTGGCGGCCAGCCTGGCCGCCCTGATGAAAACCTGAAAAAAAACTGAAAACTTGAAAGAATCTCCCCATGGACATGCAAGGAAGCCGTCAACTGGCCGTGACCCAGCAACAAGCGTGGGATGCGCTGAACGACCCGGCCGTGCTCAAAACCTGCATACCGGGTTGCGACAAGGTCGAAGCCGCTGGCGAGAACCAGTATGCGATCGGCATGGCGCTGAAGATTGGCCCCGTGTCGGCCAAATTCTCCGGCAAGATCACGCTGAGCGACATCACCCCGCCGGCCAGCTACCGGCTGTCGTTTGAAGGGCAAGGCGGCCCGGCCGGCTTTGGCAAAGGCAGCGCGGCGGTCACGCTGACGCCGGACGCGGACGGCTGCGAGCTGTCCTACACGGTCAATGCCACCGTAGGCGGCAAGATTGCGCAGCTCGGGCAGCGGCTGATCGACGGTGCGGCCAAATCGATGGCGGAAGATTTCTTCAAACGTTTTGACGGAGAAATGCAACGCCAGCACCCTGAAAGTTATGCGGCCAAAATGGTGATGGGCGATGTGGATGCGGAACCGGCGGGCGGCGCGCACAATGCGGGCGTGCCCATGTGGGTCTGGGTCGGCGGTGCGGTGGTGGTCGTGCTGCTTGCGCTCGTGGCATTGTGGCCCCGTTGAAAATTCGGCAATGTCGGTCAAGGATAGTGAATGGAAAATCTCGATGTGATGGTGCTGCGGACCTTGCGCGACTGGCGCACGGCGGGCAAGCGCGCCTTGCTGGCCACCGTGGTACGCACCTGGGGCTCGTCGCCGCGACCGGTGGGCTCGATCATGGCGCTGTGTGAAGACGGCGCGGTGGTGGGCTCGGTCTCCGGCGGCTGCATCGAAGACGACCTGATTTACCAGTACACACGCGCCTACGCGTCGGCGGCCGCCCAGCCCGGCGGTGCTGGTGCTGGCAGCCAGCAGATCCCGTCGGGTCCGCCCGCTTTCATCAAGTACGGCATCACCGCCGACGAGGCGCACCGCTTTGGCCTGCCCTGCGGCGGCACGCTGGAGCTGGTGCTGGAGTACGACCCCGATGTCGGCCACCTGGCGCAGCTGGTCGAGGCGCTGGAAGCCGGGCAGCTGATGCAGCGCAGCGTGCACCTGGCCGATGGCTCGGTGACGCTGGCGCAGGCCACGGCACCTGCAGCGCTCAGCGTTTCGGCCACGGAACTCGTCAACACCTTCGGCCCTGAATACCGCATGTTGCTGATTGGCGCCGGCCAGTTGACCGAATACCTCGCCACGATGGCGCTGTTCAGCGGCTTTGCCGTCACTGTCTGCGATCCGCGCGAAGAATACCGCAGCGCGTGGCAGGTAGCGGGCGCCAAAGTGCTCAGCGACATGCCGGACGATGTGGTGGTGGCCTTCAAGCCCGACCGGCGCAGCTGCGTGATTGCGCTCACGCACGACCCCAAGCTCGATGACCTGGCTTTGCTGGAAGCCCTGGGCACCGATGCGTTCTATGTAGGCGCCATCGGCTCGCGGCGCAACAACGAGGCACGGCACCAGCGCATGATCGAGCACTTCGGCCAGACCGAAGCCACGCTGTCGCGCCTGCGCGGCCCCATCGGCATTTACATCGGCAGCAAGACACCGCCGGAAATTGCCGTCAGTGTGATGGCGGAGGTTCTGGCCGTAAAAAATGGCGTGACGCTGCCGCGCGACATGGAAGTGGCCCGGGCCAAGAACGAGCGCGCCGTAGCGGCTAATCCGGAAGGCGACCTGGTGTGCGGCGTGGATGGCAGCCATTCCTGAGCCACTTTCATCAGTTCAGGAAATTCAAACCTCCGGGCAAACCGTGTGCTGTGCACCGACCATCACCCTGGCCGGGTGCCGGCCCTACGCGACTTCGGTGCCCTGATGGGGAATCCCGTCAATAGGCGCTTCATCCGTGCCTATCGTTGTGCGGGTAAACGACTCCACCATCTTGCGCGTGCCCTCGGGATCACGCAGCCAGTTGGCATAAAAGTCGTAGGGGCAGGCGGCCACACCCTTGTCCCCATCACCCGAATTGATCACCCCCGTATAGCCGCGGTGTACCAGCTTGAAGAGATGGTTCTCTGACTGGCCATTGCGGCGAAAGTCGCGAATCAGGCTCTTGGACAGCGCCGCATACTGAATGCCCATTTCCTCCTCGCCACACTCGCCCAGCGTTCTGCCGTCAAAGCCGATCAGCGCAGAGTGTCCAAAATAGGAGTACACGCCATCAAAGCCCGCCGCATTGGCCACGGCCACATAGGTGTTGTTGGCAAACGCCATGGCCTTGGAGATCAGGATCTGTTGCTCCTTGGCCGGGTACATATAGCCCTGGCAGCGCACAATCAGTTCGGCCCCCCGCATTGCACAATCACGCCAGATCTCCGGGTAGTTGCCGTCGTCGCAAATGATCAGGCTGACCTTCAGGCCCTTGGGTCCCTCACTGACGTAGGTGCGGTCACCCGGGTACCAGCCTTCGACAGGAGTCCAGGGCATGATCTTGCGGTATTTCTGGACAATCTCGCCCCGGTCGTTCATCAGGATCAGGGTGTTGTACGGCGCCTTGCGCGGATGGTCTTCATGCCGTTCACCGGTGAGCGAGAACACGCCCCAAACCTTGGCCTTTCGGCAGGCGGCTGCAAAGATATCGGTTTCGAAGCCAGGCACTGTGGCCGCGTTCTCATGCATCTCTTTGCTGTCGTACATGATGCCGTGGGTGCTGTACTCCGGAAAGATCACCAGGTCCAGCCCGGGCAGCCCCTGCTTCATGCCCTCGACCATGCGGGCAATGTTGCGCGCATTCTCCATGACGTCGGCCTGGCTGTGCAGGCGCGGCATTTTGTAGTTGACCACCGCGACGCCGACAGTGTCCTTGCTGCTTGAAATATCGCCGTGAATCATGTTGGCCTCATGGGTTTTGACAGGGTTGGGATCAGTGACTGATCATCCAGGGGCGCTTGCTCGGGAAAGCCTTGTTGCCGTTGGGCGCCGTGACCGTGGCCCCGCGCTTGCCCGTCGAACAGCACCCACAGCCCGCAGGATGTCGCAGCCGCGCATAGTCGCCAGAGTTTTTCGGCTCGTGCCGGGCGCGCTCGTTGGTCTCCAGCGCACGTCGCGTGCTGCCCTCCATCAGGGCCAACCCCGGCGCGCTGGCCAGCACCCGCGGCGAGACGCCGCCGCAGACGGGGCAGGCGGCCGCCTGGTTGCGCGCAGCCACCGGGCGAAGCGCATCGAAGCCTCCGCACCGGGGGCAGGCGTAGTCATAGGTGGGCATGGGGCTTGCCTTGCTTCAGGTTAGACCAGGTCGGGCGACAAGGGCATGTCAATCGAGCCATCGATGTGCTTGACCGGCCCGGACGCGTTCGGGTTGATGTCAAAGTCGAATATCTGCGTGGGCAACCACAGCGTGGCGCAGGCGTTGGGAATATCCACCACGCCGCTGATGTGGCCCTGTACCGGCGCCGTGCCAAGGATGGAGTAGGCCTGCGCGCCGGAGTAGCCGAACTTCTTGAGGTACTCGATGGCGTTCAGGCAGGCCTGGCGGTAGGCGACGTGCACGTCCAGGTAGTGCTGCTTGCCCTTCTCGTCGACCGAGATGCCTTCGAAAATCAGGTAATCGTTGTAATGGGGCGTGATCGGGCTGGGCTTGAAGATCGGATTCTTGATACCGTACCTGGCCATGCCGCCCTTGATCAGGCTGACCTTCATGTGCACCCAGCCGGCCATCTCGATGGCGCCGCAAAACGTGATTTCACCATCGCCCTGGCTGAAGTGCAGGTCACCGACTGAAAGACCCGCGCCGTCGACATAGACGGGGAAAAAGACCTTGGAGCCGCGCGACAAATCCTTGATGTCGCAGTTGCCGCCGTGTTCACGTGGCGGCACGGTGCGCGCACCTTCGGCGGCGGCCTTGTCGCGCGCCGCACCGGTCATATTGCCCATGTGGGCCGTACCGGCCGAGGGGGGAACGGCCAGGGCCGGCACCCGGTCGGGGTCGGTGGCGATGAAGTCCATCTCCCGCTTGTTCCACATGTCCAGCATGGGCCTGTCGGGCAGGCAGCCGATGAGCCCGGGGTGGATCAGGCCCGCGAAGTTGACGCCGGGGACGTGACGCGAGCTGGTGAACATGCCCTTGAAATCCCAGATCGACTTTTGCGCCTGCGGGAAGTGGTCGACCAGGAAGCCGCCACCGTTGTTCCTGCTGAAGAAGCCGTTGAAGCCCCACAGGCTGTCCTGTTTCGCGCCGATGTCCAGCAGGTCCACCACCAGCAGGTCGCCGGGCTCGGCACCCTTCACGCCGACCGGACCCGACAGGTAATGCACCGTGGTCAGGTCAATGTCGCGCACATCGTCGGCGCTGTTGTTGTTCTTGATGAAACCACCGGTCCAGTCGAAGGTCTCCAGGATGAAGTCGTCGCCCGGATTGACCCAGCAGGCCATGGGAATGTCGGGATGCCAGCGGTTGTGGATGTTTTCGTTTTCGGTGGGCGACTTGGTCAGGTCAACTTTGATCAAGGTATCTGTCATGTCATGACTCCTGAAACGGGTGGTGAGGAAAGAGAAAAAAAGGAAGATAAAAAGGAGGAAAAGCGAACTCAGACAGAAAGGAATTGCTTGATGCGCGCCGTATCGGTGCCGGCCCGCGTGCTCTCGTGCACCAGTTGCCCGCCCTCGATGACGAACAGGCGGTCGGCCACATCCATCGCGAAGCTCAGCACCTGCTCAGAAACCACAATCGTGATTTCACGCATCTTGCGGATTTCGTTGAGCGCTTTGGCGATGTCCTTGATGATGGAGGGCTGAATGCCTTCCGTAGGTTCGTCCAGCAGCAGCACCTTGGGGTTGGTGACCAGCGCGCGGGCAATGGCCAGCTGCTGCTGCTGCCCGCCCGACAGGTTGCCGCCCTTGCGGCCGCGCATGTCGAAAAGCACCGGAAACAGCGCATAGATTTCTTCCGGAATCTGCTTGTGGCGCGCATTTTCCAGCCCGGTCTGGATGTTCTCCTCGACGGTGAGCGTCGGGAAAATCATGCGGCCCTGCGGCACATAGGCCACCCCCTTGGCGACCCGCTGATAGCTCTCGTCCCTGGAGATGTCCTTGCCGTCGATGTCTATGGTTCCCGACTTGAGCGGCAGGATGCCGATCAGCGACTTGAACAGCGTGGTCTTGCCCATGCCGTTGCGGCCCATGATGGCCACGGTTTCATTCTTCTTGGCAGAGAAGGTGATGCCGTGCAGCGCCTCGCTTTGCCCGTAGCTGACATGAAGCTTGTTGACGTTCAGCATGGTGATTCCCCTTGATTCCTCAGTGGCCCAGGTAGACGTCGATCACGCGCGGATCGGCCTGCACTTTTTCCATCGAACCTTCGGCCAGGATCTTTCCCTGGTGCATGACGGTCACCTTGTCGGCGATCCGTTTGACGAACTCCATGTCATGCTCGATGACGATCATGGCGCGCCCCTTGCAGATGCGCTTGAGCAGTTCGGCCGTGAGTTCCCGCTCGCGCACGCTCATGCCGGCGATGGGCTCGTCCAGCATCAGCAGCTCGGGGTCCTGCATCAGCAGCATGCCGATCTCCAGCCACTGCTTCTGACCGTGCGACAGCAAACCGGCTTCCGTGTCCAACTGAGCTGCAAGGCCAATCTCCATGGCCACGGCCTGCACACGGCTCTTGACTTCCTCGCTGCACTTGAAGAACAAGGCGCCAAACACGCCGCGCCCGCGGGGGAACGAGACCTCCAGGTTCTGGAACACACTGAGGTTTTCGTAGATGGAAGGCGTCTGGAACTTGCGGCCAATGCCCGAGCGGACAATCTGGTACTCGGGCAGCCTGGTCATCTCGTCGTTCTTGAACTTGATGCGGCCGGCGCTGGCGCGGGTCTTGCCGCAAATCAGATCCAGCAGCGTGGTCTTGCCGGCCCCGTTAGGGCCGATGATCACGCGCAGCTCGTTCTGGTCGACGTAGAGGTTCAGGCTGTCGATGGCCTTGAAGCCGTCGAACGATACGGTCAGGTCTTCTACCGACAGCACGAAATCAGTATTTTTCATCGCAGGCTCCGCGGATTCAGGTTTGCTGGCCGCTCAGGCCCGAAGGCATGACTGGCAGCGGCTGGGCCATGCTCACGGCTGCCGGGCTGGGCTGACTCAAGCCTGCTGCGGTCACGGGCATGGCTGGCGATTCGGTGGGTCCTGCGGGTGGGGCCTGGATGCTCTGGCGCGCCGCCCAGCGCCTGGCCAACCAGGGCTTGATGCGGTTGTTGTAGACGCCGGCCAGCCCGTCCGGAAAAGCCAGCACCACGCCGAGGAACATGGCGGCCATCAGGAACAGCCACAGGTCGGGAAAGCTCTCGGAAAAATAGGTCTTGCCAAAATTCACCAGCAAGGCGCCGTACACCGCGCCCACCAGCGACATCCGCCCGCCGACCGCGGCAAAAATCACCATCTCGATCGACGGCACAATGCCCACCAGCGAAGGCGACATGAACCCCACCTGCAGCGTGAACATGGCGCCCCCAACAGCAGACAGCATGGCGGCAAAGCAGAAGGCAAACACCCGGAACATGGCCACGTCGTAGCCGGAGAAACGCACCCGGTCCTCCTTGTCCCGCATGGCCAGCAGCAGCGTGCCAAGCTTGCTCTTCTGGATCCAGGTGCACAGTACGATGGCACCCAGCAGCAGGCCGGCCGTGACGAAGTACAGGATGTATTTGGCGCTGTCGGTGCGGGTATCCCAGCCCAGTATGGTCTTGAGGTCCGTCATGCCGTTGACGCCGCCGGTGTAGCCCTGCTGGCCGATGATGAGCACCGTGAGGATCAGGGCCACGGCCTGCGTGATGATGGCGAAGTAGACCCCGCCCACACGCCGCTTGAACATGGCATAGCCGATGATAAAAGCCAAAAAAGTAGGCACAACCAGGATCAGCAACAGGGTCAGGGGAAAGGAGCGGAACGGTTCCCACCACAGCGGCAGTGCGGTGATCTGGTTCCAGTCCATGAAATCGGGAATGCCGGGCGTGGACTGAATCTTGGTGGTGACGGGATCGCTGGCTTCGAGCTTGAGAAACATGGCCATGCCGTAACCGCCCAGCCCAAAGAAAACTCCCTGCCCCAGGCTCAGCACGCCGCCATAGCCCCAGAGCATCACGAGACCCAGGGCTACAAATGAGTAGCTCAAATACTTGCCCACCAGGTTCAGGCGAAACAGGTCAAGACTCAATGGAAATATCACCAGCAGAACCACCGCCAGCAACAGCACGCTGCCCATCCTGTTTCGTTCCACCCACTGCTTGAGGCTGTTCATAGGAAACTCCGGTTGAATATCAGTTGCTGGGACGCCATCAGCGCCGCACCTTGGCCGCAAACAAGCCTTGGGGGCGCAGCATCAGAATGGTCACGATGGTCATCAGGGTCAGTACCTTGGCCATGGAGCCGGTCATGAAAAACTCGGCGATGGACTGGGTTTGTGCGATGCCAAAGGCGGAGACCACGGTTCCGAGCAGGCTGGCAGCGCCACCAAAGGTGACCACCAGGAACGCGTCCACGATGTACAGCGAACCGCTGGTAGGGCCGGTTGACCCGATGGTGGTGAAGGCCGCGCCGGCCACACCGGCAATGCCGCAGCCAATCGCAAAGGTCAGGCGGTCCGTCTTGCGGGTGTTGATGCCCGTGGCATTGGCCATCACGCGGTTGGCCACCGTGGCACGCACCCGCAGGCCCCAGCGCGACCTGTAAAGCGCCAGCAGCACGCCACAGGTCACCACCAGGGTGAGCGCCATCACGAACATGCCGTTGATGGGAATGTCCAGGCCCGGGGCCGGGGCCCAGGAGCCCATCAGCCAGTCGGGCAGCGTGGGGCTGACTTCCTTGGCGCCGAACGACGAGCGAAAGATCTGCTGCATGCCCAGCGACAGGCCCCAGGTGGCGAGCAGGGTGTCGAGCGGGCGTTTATAGAGATGCCGGATGAAGGCCCATTCGGCCAGCCAGCCGACGGCGAAGGCCAGCAGGAAGGCCGCGACGATGGCGAACAGGAAGTAGGACTGCACGAGCCTGGGCGCGTAGGCCTCGGCCAGGTGCGAAAACAGGTAGATGGTGTAAGCGCCTATGGTCATGAACTCGCCATGCGCCATGTTGATGACACCCATCTGCCCAAAGATGATGGCCAGTCCCAGACCCATCAGCAACAGCACGGAAAACAGGCTCAAACCGGCAAAGCCCTGCATCAGGCCAATGTTGAGCATTTCAGAAAGTGTCATGGTGAACTCCAATTCGGCTGGCGTGGCGTGGCGTGGCGCAGTGACAGTGCGCGCTCTTGAATACCCCTGCCGGCCCGCACCCGCGGATGGCGGGAACGAACCGGTCAGAAGTCAGGTTTTTACTGATAGCCCTTGGGGAAGGGGTTGGGCTCGATCAGTGCCGAAGACTCGGCCACCACCTTGAACTGCCCGTCGGTCTGCGCCTGGCCGATGCGTGCCTTGCTCCACAGGTGGTGGTTGTCGTGCAGCTTCACGTAGCCTTCGGGCGCGGTCTTGAGCTCAATGCCCGTGGACGCGGCGGCGATCTTGTCCACATCGAAGCTGCCGGCCTTCTCGACCGTGGCCTTCCACAGCCAGGGGCCCAGGTAGCCGGCCTGCGTCACGTCGCCGATCACCGCGTCCTTGCCGTACTTGGCCTTGAAGGCCGACACAAAGGCCTTGTTGTTGGCGTTGTCCAGCGACTGGAAGTACTTCATCGAGGCGTAAAAGCCGTTCATGTTCTCGCCGCCGATGCCCAGCACTTCATCTTCAGTCACCGAGATAGTCAGCAGGAACTGCTTGTCGGCGGTGACGCCGGCGGCCTTGAGCTGCTTGTAGAACGCCACGTTGGAGCCACCGACCACGGCGATGAAGATGCAGTCGGGCTTGGCCACCTTGATCTTGTTGATCAGCGAGTTGAAGTTGGTGTGGCCCAGCGGGTAGTACTCCTCGCCCACCACCTTGCTGCCGGCGAGATGCCCCTCGATGTGCTTGCGCCCGATCTTCATCGAGGTGCGCGGCCAGATGTAGTCGGAGCCGACGAGGAAAAAGGTCTTGGCCTTTTTCTCCTTGGCCGCCCAGTCCAGGCCGTAAAGAATCTGCTGCGTGGCCTCCTGGCCGGTGTAGATCACGTTCTTGCTCTGCTCCAGGCCTTCGTAGAACGTCGGGTAGTACAGCATGCCGTTTTCCTTCTCGAAGATCGGCAGCACAGCCTTGCGGGAGGCCGATGTCCAGCAGCCGAAGACGGCGGCGACCTTGTCGTTCACCAGCAGCTTCTTGGACTTCTCGGCAAACGTGGGCCAGTCAGACGCGCCGTCTTCCTTGATCACCTTGATCTTTCGGCCCAGCACACCGCCCATGGCATTGATCTGGTCAATCGCAAGCTGCTCGGCCTGGATGGATCCCGTCTCCGAAATCGCCATGGTGCCGGAGGACGAATGCAGCTGCCCCACCGTGACTTCCGTGTCAGTGATGGCCAGCTTCGTCGTATTCACCTTGGCCGTAGGGAACTGCTGAGCCTGCGCCCACAGGGGCAGGCCTGTCAGCGGCAGCGCGGCCGCCATGCCCTGCACCAGGCGGCGGCGGTTGATGAGGGAAGGTGTATCGCGATCGTCTTTGGACATGGTGAGCTCCTGCGGTTGATGGAAAGAGTTGAATGGAACGGGTTGAAGGGTCAGGGGTGAATGGATCATGTGCACAAAGGCGCCGGGGCCCCATACGTCAATCAACGTAGTCGCCGGCCTTGCCTGGTCTCGCCAGTGACGGGCACACTTCTTGCGCACTGCTTGCCCACTTGTTGCGGATATCTCATCCGTTCGACGGAGTTCACCCTTGACCCTTGCCACGCAGAAAATATTTCGCATTCGCCGCGAGTACAACGCCTGGGTCGCTGACGAATCGATCGAGGACTACGCGCTGCGCTACACACCGCGCGGCTTTCGCAAGTGGTCAGAATGGCGGGTCGGCAACACGGCCTTCGGTGCCGTGTCATTTCTCGCGCTGGAAGCCATTGGTGGCGCCATTGCATTGAACTATGGTTTCACCAATGCGCTGTGGGCCATCGTGCTGGTGGGGCTGATCACCTTCCTCACGGGTTTGCCCATCAGTTACTACGCCGCCCGTTACGGGGTCGACATGGACCTGCTGACCCGGGGAGCCGGTTTTGGCTACCTGGGCTCGACCATCACCTCGCTGATCTACGCGAGCTTCACCTTCATCTTCTTCGCGCTGGAGGCGGCCATCATGGCGCTGGCGCTGCAGATGTACCTGGAGATTCCGATCGTCTGGTGCTATGTGATCAGCGCCTTGCTGATCGTGCCCCTGGTGGTTCGCGGCATCACGCTGATTTCCAGGCTGCAGATGTGGACACAACCGCTGTGGGGCGTGCTGCTGTTGCTGCCCTACCTCGCGGTGTTCTGGAAAAACCCCCAGGCATTTTCTGATTTCACGGGTCTGGCCGGCCGCACATCGGGCAGCAGCGAGTTCGATCCGCTCATGTTTGGTGCGGCAGCGACCGTGGCTTTCTCGCTTGTGGTGCAGATCGGTGAACAGGTGGACTTCCTGCGCTTTTTGCCCGAGAAAACCCACCTCAACCGAAAACGCTGGTGGACCGCCGTGCTGGTGGCGGGGCCGGGCTGGATCGTGCCGGGCATGCTCAAGATGCTGGGTGGTGCGTTCCTGGCCTTTTTGGTGCTGCAGCATGAGCTGCCGGCGTCCAGCGCGGTGGAGCCCACACAGATGTACCTGGCCGGCTTCGCGTATGTGTTCACAGACCCGACCTGGGTGCTTGCTGCCACGGTGGTGTTCGTCGTGGTGTCCCAACTCAAGATCAACCTCACCAATGCGTATGCCGGGTCGCTCGCCTGGTCCAATTTTTTTGCGCGCTTGACCAACAGCCATCCAGGCCGTGTGGTGTGGCTGGTGTTCAACGTGGCCATTGCACTGCTGTTGATGACGCTGGGAGTCTTCTCTGCGCTGGAAAAAGTTCTGGGGCTTTACAGCAATGTGGCCATTGCGTGGGTGGGCGCGCTGGTGGCTGACCTGGTCATCAACAAACCCCTGGGGCTCAGCCCACGGGGCATCGAGTTCAAGCGGGCGCATTTATACGATATCAACCCGGTGGGTCTGGGCTCCATGCTGCTGGCTGCCGTGGTCGCAGTGGTGGCCTACACCGGCGCCATGGGCCGGCAGGCAGAGGCCTTTTCACCGTTCATTGCACTCGGTACCGCGCTGGTTTTGTCACCTCTGCTGGCCTGGCTCACCAATGGGCGTTACTACATCGCCCGCCAGCCGCAGGCCTCGGGCATATCGGGCCAAATGGTGAATTGCCATGTGTGTGAAAACTCCTTCGAAGCGGAAGACATGGCCACTTGCCCGGCCTATGGAGCGCCCATCTGCTCCCTGTGCTGCACACTGGAGTCCCGCTGCCACGACCGCTGCAAGACCCGGTCACGGGCCGCCGAGCAGGCCGAGCAGTTTCTCGGTTCACTGCTGCCGAAGTCGTTATCGAGCCGGGTCAACTTCCGCGTGGGCCACTTCACGGTCGTCACGCTGTCCCTGTGCGCCCTGATTGCCACGGTCATGGGCATGGTGTACTTGCAGGAAACAGCGCTATCCGCCTCCACTGACGCTTTTGACATGTTGCGGTCGGCATTCGTCAAGGTGTTCGCCGTGTTGCTGCTGATCGCGGCGGTCTGCAGCTGGTGGGTGGTGTTGGGCAGCGAAAGCCGGCGCATGGCGCAAGACGAGTCCAACCGGCAGAACCAGTTGCTCTCGCGCGAGATCGAGGCGCATCAACGCACGGATGCCGCCCTGCAAACCGCCAAGGAACTTGCCGAGGCCGCCAACCAGGCCAAGACGCGCTACGTGGCAGGCATGACGCACGAACTGCGCACGCCGCTCAACAGCATCCTGGGGTATTCGCAGATCCTGCTCAAAAGCGAGGCGCTGGCCAACACCCCGCGCGAAGCGGTGCAAACCATCCAGCGCAGCGGAGAGCACCTGCTGGCCCTGGTGGACGGGCTGCTGGATCTGGCCCGCATTGAGGCGGGCCGGCTGCGGCTTGAGCCAACGCCCCTGCCCCTGCCGGATTTTCTTGACGGGTTGGTGAACATGGTGCGCCCCCAGGCCGAGGCCAAAGACGTGGATTTCATTTACACCCACAGCGGCCGCATGCCAGCCTGGGTGCAGGCTGATGCCAAGCGTCTGCGTCAAATCATCATCAACCTGCTCAGCAATGCGGTTCACTTCACCGATACAGGCAGCGTGACCCTGCATGTGGATTGCCGGCGTGAAGTGATCCGGTTTGACGTGGTGGATACCGGCATCGGCATTGCGCCGCAGGACCAACAGCGTATCTTCCTGCCGTTTGAGCGCGGGGCTGCCGGCCGCCGCCGGGGCGAGCCGGGAACCGGCCTGGGACTGACCATCACGGGCTTGCTCACCGCACTGATGGGCGGTGACCTTTCACTGCAAAGCGAGCAAGGCAAAGGCAGTACCTTTAGCGTGCGCCTGTACCTGCGAGAGATTGATGACCCCGGCCCGCTGGCGGATCCACCCCACCAGATCGCAGGCTTCTTCGGCAAACGAAGAACCCTGCTGGTCGTCGACGACCAGCCGGTGCAGCGCCAGATGCTGGCAGGCATGCTCACCCCCCTGGGATTTGAAGTCCATGAGGCTGCCAGCGGCATGGAGTGCATAGATAGCCTCAAGGATGAGCTGCCCGATGCGATCCTGCTCGACATCAGCATGGATGACATGGACGGCTGGCAAACAGCGGCACAGATCCGCGACCAGGGCTATGACACCGTGCCCATTATTGTGGTGTCAGCCAATGTGTTCGAGAACCAGGCGGCACTGCTGAAGGCCGCGGGATGCCAGGCGTTTGTGGGCAAGCCGGTGCTGGAGTCGGAGCTGATGGACGCCTTGCAGCGCCACCTGGGACTGGAGTGGATGACTTCTGGCGTGCTGCCGGTCCTGCTCTCCAGCAGCCCTGCCGGGGAAGTCCTCCACCTTCCGGATGACGCCCGTGCCGAACTCATCCGGCTGGTACGGCTTGGCCATGTTCATGGCCTGCACCGCTTGTTGGACCGATTTACGGCCGAAGACCCCACACTCGCCGCCAGTTGCGCCAGGCTGCGCGGCTTCGTCAGCCGCTGCGAGCTTGAAGCCCTGCTGGATCATTTGACGGAGGAGGAAGATGCCTGCGAACCCTGACCCGCAGCGCCCCGTCGTCCTGGTGGTCGACGATGCCCCCAGCAGCCTGGGCATGCTCTGCGATTCGCTGGAAGGCGAGGGCTACACCGTGCTGGTGGCCAGGGACGGCGACGCTGCGCTGCAGCGTCTTGAATTGGTGGCGCCCGACGCCATCCTGCTCGATGCCGTCATGCCCGGCCTGTCCGGCTTTGACACCTGCCGGCGCATCAAGGCAAACCCGGCACTGGCACACATTCCCGTGATCTTCATGACAGGCCTGTCTGAAACGCCTCATGTGCTGGAAGGCTTTGCCTGCGGCGGTGTGGACTACGTGGTCAAGCCCCTGCGCGCGCAGGAAGTCGTGGCGCGCCTGCACACCCATACCCGCAACGCCCGCATGACCCGGCTGGCCCGCGAGGCTGTGGACGTGGCCGGATTCGGTGTGGTGCTGGTGGATGCCAAGGGACGT
The DNA here is from genome assembly GCF_000013865.1 of Polaromonas sp. JS666. Lineage (NCBI taxonomy): Bacteria > Pseudomonadati > Pseudomonadota > Betaproteobacteria > Burkholderiales > Comamonadaceae > Polaromonas > Polaromonas sp. JS666. The sequence continues at coordinate 562,235 of NC_007948.1, read as the reverse complement.
GTCGCATGGCGCTCACCGCAGGCCGCCCTGTGGCTTCAAACGCCCGAAGGTTTGGCGGCAGCTGGTGAGTTGCCCGATCCGGTGCATGCCGCGCTGGGCGGCAAAACTGATCAGGTACTGATGACCCTGGCCGGCAGGCAACTGTCCGTGCGCAACATGGGCAGGGTCGGCATCGGGGAGACCATGCTGCTTCTGGAACAGCGTGGCGCCAACGGCATGGCCCCCTCACGCCTGGCCAATGCCGCCTTGACACCGCGTGAAACCGAAGTCCTGTCATGGCTGGCCAAGGGAAAAACCAACAAAGATATTGGAGACATTCTTGGCATGAGCCACCGCACGGTGAACAAGCATCTGGAGCACATCTTCGAGAAGCTGGGGGTTGAGACGCGAGCCGCAGCGGCGGCACTGGCCACCGCGCATGTCGCCTGAACCGGGGCCTTTTCGCTGAAAGTCTTTTGCTGCAGTGTCTGCGGCATGCCTCCAGCCCTCCTGGGGAATACCGTGTGATCCGTACGCCAGTCGTCCCATGAGGGCAGCTCTCCTGCCTCATGCCGGTCAGCACTGCGCGGCGAAAGAATCACAGAGTTGCAGCACAACCCGGGCGCCACTCAGGCCTGCCCATCGCCCCCAGGGTTCCCGCCCCGGCTTTGGCGGGAACAAGGTCGCGGGAAACTGCATGCAGGTAGATGCAAGCCGCCGGGTTGCGAGCCCTGAGGTTGATGCGAAAGGCCTGTGGAGCGCCGCATTTCGCATCATTGATGTCACAACTGTTATTGCTTTCTGCGCATTGCCAGGCGCCCGGGCAAAGCGACAATACCCAAGCCACCCCAAGCCACGACTTACCACGAGAAACCCCATGTCCAAACCAAACCAGGCCGCAGTAGCCGAAGCCATCCTGCAGGCACGCCGCAGCCACCAACCCGTTGACGCGCAAGCGCTCGCCGATCACCTGACCACAGCCGATGACGCCTATGCGGTGCAAGCCCTGGTGGCCCGGGCCATGCAGGGGCCGGCTGCGCCCTTCCCCCGCTACTGGAAATCGGGCGGCCCGTCCCGCGACGCGACACTCACGCACGCGCCGCTGCCGCCTGAAGGCGTGTGGCCCAGCCCGGCCCAGGCGGGCGCATGGCATTTCAATATCTGCCTGATCGAGGTCGAGATTGCCTTGCGCATCGGCCGCGACGTGACCGCTACCGAAGCCGCCGGCTTGACGCATGCGCAAGCAGCCGCGCTGGTCGATGCGATGGCCGTGTCGATTGAGCTGGTCGATTCGCGCTGGCGCCAGGCCCTGGACGCGCCGGCCCTGCTGAAACTGGCGGACCTGCAATCGCACAGCGCCCTGGTGCTGGGCGAATGGGTGCCTTTTGCGCCACGTGACTGGGACGCGCAGTCCTGCACCATCCGGATTGGCGCGCGGCCGGTGGTCGAGCGGCGCGGCACGCACTCCATGCAGGACCCGGCCTGGGTCTTGCCGGCATGGCTGCGGCATGCCACGCGTGACGGGCAGACGGTGCCGGCCGGCACGGTGGTGACCACGGGCACCTGGTGCGGCATATTGCCCGCCGCGCCGGGTGAACTGGTGCAGGCGAGCTTCGACGGCGTGGGTGAGGCGTCGGTTCAGCTCTAATACTTCCAGTACCGAGAACAGGGTTTCAACGCCGCCGCCCGGCCCTGCGGCACAGCGGCGGGCAGGTCAGCCGTCGACCCGTACGTTGGCCTCCTGGGCCACCTTGGCCCATTTGGCGATTTCACTTCGCACCAGCTCGGCAAATTTCTCCGGTGACCCGCCGCCGTCCTCCACACCGAAAGCATCGAACTTCTCCCGCACGTCGGCCATGGCCAGCACGGTGTTGATGTCCTTGTTCATGCGCGACGCGATGGGCGCCGGCAGCTTGCCTGAGCCGGAAATGCCGTACCAGTTGAAGGTTTCAAAGCCGGCAAAGCCCTGCTCCTGCATGGTGGGCACATCGGGATAGGCCTTCACGCGCTTGCTGCGGGTTTGTGCCACCGCGATGGCGCGCCCGCTCTTGACGTGGGGCGTCGCGGCCGTCATCGTTTCAAAGCTGTACTGGATCTGCCCGCCGACCAGGTCGGTCAACAGCGGCCCGCTGCCTTTGTAGGGCACGTGGAGCGCATCGACCCTGGCGCGCAGCTTGAACAGCTCCAGCGCGAAGTGCTGGGCGGTGCCAGGCCCGGCCGAGCCAAAGGTGACCACGCCCGGTTTGGCTTTGCACAAGGCCACCAGGTCCTTCACGGTCCTGGCCGGCTGGACGGCCCCGGCGATCAGCAGGTTGGGCGTCAGGCCCAGCAGCGCCACCGGCACGAAGTCGCGCTCCGGGTGGTAGCGCAGCTTTGGCAGCACGGCGGGCGCCAGGGCATGGCTGTTGATGGTGGTCAGCAGCAAGGTGGTGCCGTCGCTCGCCTGCTGGGCCACGTATTCGGCAGCCAGGGTACCGGACGCACCGGCCTTGTTTTCGATGACGACGGGCTGGTTCCACAGGGCGCTGAGTTTCAGGCCCACCACGCGGGCCAGCGCATCGGCCCCGCCGCCGGGCGGAAAACCAACGACGATGCGGATGGGCCCCGAGGGCCAGCTTTGCGCGCGCAGCGCAGGCAGGGCCAGCACTGCGGCGCCTGCGCCGGTTGCCTGGATGAAATGACGTCTTTGCATGGTGTTGTCTCTTTGGATGTATTGAAATTGTTAACTAACTGTCTTAAAGGGCAGGCCAGCGCCCGCTCCATGGATGCGCCGCCTCGTAGCTGGCGCCGAGATCGAGCAGCTGATCATCGGCGCCGTAAGCACCAATCATTTGCATGCCGATGGGCAGGCCTTCGCGTGACGGCTCGCAGGGCACGGCCAGGCCCGGCAGGCCGGCCGCGTTGACCCAACCGGTGTAGGCTGCATGGCCGCGCGGGCCAACGGGCTGGCCGTCGATGACAGACGGATAGGGCTCGTGAGCCGGCCAGGGCAGCGCGGCGGCAGCGGGCATGACCACCACGTCGATACGCTCGAACAGCGCGGCGCTTTCGCGGCGCAGGCGCCTCACCCCTTCCATGATCTGCCAAACCCGCGAGCCCGAGACGCGACGGCCTGCCTCGGCTGCCTCGCGGTATTTGGGGCTGGCCTGGGCTTCCCAATCGGGATGCTGGTCAAACATCGCGGCCAGGCCCACCTGGCCGATTTGCGGCCACGCCTCGGTCATGAACCGCACGTCCAGCGGCAACTCGCCAGGCTCGACGCGGTGGCCCAGCGCAGCGAGTCGCTGCACGGCGTGAAGGCAACTGGCGGCGATCTGCGGGTCCAGCGGGTTCGCGTTCAGCCGCTCGACGTAGAGCACGCGCAGCGAGCCCGCAGGCCGGGGCTGCGCCGCTGCCCAGGCCGCCGCCATCGAGGAACGGTCCGCCGGCGAGGGACCACGCAGGGCTTCGAACAGCAAGCGCGCGTCGGCCACCGTGCGCGCCACCGGGCCGATGCAGTCAAAGTCCAGCAGCAGGCCGGGCAGCGCGTGCTCGCGCGGCCAGGCGCTGAGCGAGGGCTTGAGGCCGACCAGCCCGGTGTGCGAGGCCGGGCGGCGGATCGAGCCGCCGCCGTCCTGCGCGATCGCCAGCGGCGCAATGCCGGCGGCCACGGCGGCCACCGCACCGCCGCTGGAGCCGCCGGGCGTGAGCTCCGGAGCCCAGGGATTGCCGGTAACGCCGAACAGCGGGTTGGCCGTGTAGCCGTCATTGGCGAACTCGGGCACATTGGTCTTACCGATGATCAGGGCACCACCGGCGCGGGCCCGCGCGGCGGCCAGCTCGTCGTGGCCGGGCCGGTGCTCGCGCAGCGCCGCCGTGCCGCAGGTGGTCGGCAGGTCGGCCAGGTAGAGGCTGTCCTTCACGGTGAGCGGAATGCCGTCCAGCGCGGACAGCGGCTGTCCGCGCGCATGGCGCTCCGTGGCGGCCTTGGCCTCCGCCAGAAACTGCTCGTCACGCCGTGCAATGACCGCGTTCAGCCGCGGGTTCACCGCTTCCAGCCGTGCCAGGCAGGCCTGGGCCACCGCCAGCGGCGTGAGGGAGCGCTCGCGAAAGCGCTGACCCAGCTCAACGGCGCCCAGGCGCCACAAGTCCTTGTCTATCATTCGTGTTCAGTCCTCACATGTGGGCCGGCAGCCAGGTGACAATCTGCGGCCACACCATGATGAGCAAGGTGAACAGGATCATGATCAGGGCGTAGGGCAGCGCCCCCCAGATCGCGTCCTCGATGCCGCCCTTGTCGGGCCGGATGCCGTGCACCACGAACAGGTTCATGCCCACCGGTGGCGTGATCAGCCCCAGCTCGCACATCAGCACGATGAAGATACCGAACCAGATCGGGTCCACGCCCAGCGCCGTAGCGATCGGGTAGGTGATCGGGATGGTCGCCACCTGCATCGACAGCACATCCATGAACATGCCGAGAATCAGGTAGAACACGATCAGCGCCAGGATCAGCCCAGTTGCCGACAGGCCCAGGCCCGCCACCCACTTGGTCATCGCCTCGGCGACGCCGGTCAGGCTGATGGTCAGGTTGAGGATGAAGGCTGCGGTGATGATCAGCAGGATCATGCCGCTGACGCGCGCCGTGGAGATGAAGCAGGTGCGCAGCAGTTCGCGGCTCATCTTGCCCGAGTGCACCACAAAGCCCAGGGCCGCGATCACGCCCAGCGCCGCGCTTTCGGTGGTGGTGGCAATGCCGAAGTACAGGCTGCCCATCACGATGCCGAACACGACCATGGGCGGCACCAGATGCACCAGCGAGCGCAGCTTGTCGGCCATCGGCACCTTGGGCTCACGCATGGCGTTACCGCTCATCAGCGACGACACGGCGATGTAGAGCATGAAGCAGCCCGTCAGCATCAGACCGGGAATGATGCCGGCGATGAAGAGCTTGCCGATCGAGTTGTTGGTCAGCGAGCCGTAGACGATCATGTTCACGCTGGGCGGGATCAGGATGCCCAGGGTGCCGCCCGCTGCCAGCGTGCCCAGCGAGGCGCGCATGGGGTAGCCGCGTTTTTGCAGGGACGGCAGCGCAACGGTACCCACGGTAGCCGCCGTGGCCACCGACGAACCGGAGGTCGCGGCGAACAGCGCGCAACTGCCGATGTTGGTATGCAGCAGGCCGCCCGGCAGGCGCCCGAGCCAGGCCGACAGGGCAATGTACATGCGATCGGCAATGCCCGAGCGCAGCAGCAACTCGCCCAGCAGGATGAACAGCGGGATCGAGGTCAGCAGGTTCTCGTTGTGCACACCCCAGACCACGGGCGCGATCGAGTCCATGAAGGGGATGCCGTAAGCGGCGATGCCCCCCACGATCCCCACCGCCGCCATCGAGACGGCGATCGGAATGCCGACCAGCATCATGCCAAGCATCACGACGAATGCAATTCCAAACAGTCCGATGCTCATGGCTGTGCTCCCTGTTCTGTGGACTGGCGCTGGGCCAGGTCATCGAGCTCTTCCTTCAGCTCTTCCTTGGCGCTCTTCGGATGGAAGTCATGGTTCAGCGTGTCGACACGCTTTGTCAGGAGCAGCCAGCTGGCGCGCAGCGCGTAGCCGATAGACACCATGGCGAAAATCACCAGGCCGGCGTACCAGACCGCCTGCGGCCAGATCAGCGGCGTGGCCCAGGGTGTCTGCGCCGTGCTGCCGTACTGCAGGGTGTCGGTGATGACCTTGGTTGCAATCCAGGCCACGAACGTGCCAAAGGAGGCCAGCGTGACGATGGAGAACCAGTTCAGGAAGGCCTGCATGGCGCGGGGAAAGCGCTCATGGAACACATCCACCCGAATGTGATTGCGCCCCATCAGTGCCAGGCTGAAGGCGATGGTCGAGCCCACGGCCAGGGCATAGCCGCCCAGCTCGTCAGCACCCTGCAGCGACACGTTGAACACCTTGCGGGAGATGGTCTCGACGGCCACCACGCAGGCCAGCAGCAGGAAAATGCCGCCGAACACTGCGGCCAGTACCCGTTCGATATGGTCTTTCATGTCGACCGCCTTTATTTGAGGTGCCGGGGCCGGCCGGCCCCGGTTGAGAATGGTACTCCCGCTCATTTCAGACCCAGCACCGGTGCGACCTGGGCGTGCCACTTCTGGGAGCAGCCCGGGTTGGATTTATCACAGACTTCGGCCCAGGTTGGCAGCGAAACCTTGGTGACTGCGCTGCGCACCAGTTCACCATCTGCCGGCGTCACGGCCACGTTGACGAGTTTGAACTTCTTGCCGGTGGTGCAGGGGTCCTTGCCGGCGTTGCAATTCAGCGCGTCCTGGAATAGCTCCTCCGAGTAGGTCCAGATCTCGTCGGTGAGCTTGTCGAACGCCGCCTTCAATTTGACCTGCTGGTCAGGCTTGAGCTGGTTCCAGGCTTTCAGGGAAATGGCATAGCCATTGAGCGCCATCTGGAATCCCAGCGGCAGCTGGTGCGTGGTCACCTCAGGCCAGCCTGCCGAGTTGGCGGAGCTCGGACCGGTGATCGCGCAATCGACCACGCCCAGCGACAGCGACTGGTGGGTGTCAGCGAATGACACCGGCACCGGTGTGCCCCCGACCAGCTCGATGAACTTGGCCAGGTTTTGGTCATACACGCGGACCTTCATGCCCTTGATGTCGGCCAGCTTGGCGATCGGCTTCTTGCAAAAGAGGATCTGCGGGCCGAACGGCCACACGCCCAGCAGCTTGACATTGAATTGCTGCTGCAGGCGTGCGTCCACCGTGTCGAAATAGGCTTTGGCCACCTTGCGGCCGGTGGCGTAGTCGGGGCTGGCGCCGACGAGATCCAGACCGAGGATGGTGGGCTCATCACGCGAGTTCTGCGAGACCCGCAGCGACACGATGTCAAAGAGGCCGGCCTTCATGACCCGAAGCTGCTCGGTGTCCTTGATGCCCAGCGTGTCGATGGGCTTGTAGTCCACCTCGATCGGCAGGCCGGTTTTGGCGGCGAAATTCTCGAAGAAGGGCTGCTCCTTGTTCTTCTGGATCAGGCCGGTGGCCAGGGGCTGGCCGATGGCCTTGAACTTGATTTTTTCCTGGGCGTGCGCAGGCAGAACCAGCGTCGCGGCCAGCGCGGCCACGGCGGCAAGAATCTTGAAGCGGGAACGGTATGACATGGTGAGCTCCAGTGGTTAAAAGTTGATGAAAGATTGCGACAGGTCGCGGGAAATGAATTCAGTAGCCGAGCGCGTGCGGCAGCGCAGTGACGAAGGAAGGCACCAGCATGCACAGCACGAGCACGCCGTACATCAGCACGATGAAGGGCCAGAGGTTGCTGACCAGCTCGCGCATGCGCACGCCGGTGATGCCGCAGACGGCGAACAGCACCACCCCGACGGGCGGCGTGAGCATGCCGATCACGAGGTTGAGCACGAACAGGAATCCGAAGTGCAAGGGATCAATGCCGTATTGCAGCGCAATCGGATGCAGCAGCGGCACCAGCATGATGTAGGCCGCGTTCGACTCCAGGAACATGCCAACGACGAACAACAACACCGAGACCAGGACCAGAAAGACGAGCGGGCTGGTGGTGAGGCTGCGCAGCAATTCGGAGAGTTGCTGCGGCAGCAGGTCTACCGTCATCAGGTAGGTGATGATGGAGGCAAAGGCGATCAGCGCGCCCACCATGGCCGAGGTGATGGCTGCACGCACCACGATGCCGGGCAGGTCGGCCAGCTTGAGCGTGCGGGTGACAAAGAAGCCCAGCGCCGTGGAGTAAACCACCGCGATCGCCGAGCCCTCGGTGGCGGTGAAGGCGCCGCCGACGATGCCACCGATCACCAGGACCGGCATGGCCAGCACAATCAGCGACCGGCGCAGCTCGGCCAGCACGGTGGCCAGCCGGAAGGGCTCACCGGTGGCGGCCCAGCCGCGGCGCGTGGCGATCCACGAGCACAGCGCGATGAAACCGAAGGTGATCAGCAGGCCCGGCACTACGCCGGCCATGAACATGCCGCCCACCGACACAGACGAGCCGGCCATGAAGGCGTAGACGATCATCGCGCCGGAAGGCGGGATGATGGGCCCGAGGTTGGCTGCCGCCGCGACGATGGCGGTGGCGAAACCCTTGTCGTAGATTTTCGTCAGCGAGGGGACCAGCATCGACGACAGCGCGCTCGCATCCGACACGGCAGCACCGGACACGGTAGCCAGGCCCGCGCCCGACAGCATGGTGACATGCGCCATGCCGCCGCGCACCCGGCCGACCATGGTGTTGGCCAGCGCGATGAGCCGCTCAACGATGCCGGCCTTGATCATCAGCTCGCCGGCCAGCATAAAGAAGGGGATGGACATCAGCGGAAAGGAGTTGACGGCGTGCATCATGCGCTGCGGCACCATCGAAAAATCCACCCCGCTGTACCAGAGGGCGCCGAGCGCGGCCACGCCCATCGCAAAGGCGATCGGCAGCCCGAGCAGGGCCAGCAGCATGAAGGCAATGACGACGGCGAGACTCATTCGGCACTCCCCAGCGCCTGCACAGGCGCACCCGCGATGACGATGCGCACCAGGTGCAGCGCGCTCAGCAGCGCGCCCAGGCCCACCGGCACAATGAACCAGCCGACACTCCAGTCCACCGTCGCCATCAGTTCATCCCATTGCTCGCGCGCCACACGGAAGGCCGCCCAGGCAATCGCAAACATCATGGCGGCGCACAGGGCCGCGCCGGCCCGCTTGAGCGCGCCGCGCCAGCGGGCTGGCAACTTGTCGACCATGATGTCGATGCCAATATGCGCGCCCTGGCGCACCCCCAGCGGGATCGCCAGAAAGATGGACCAGACGAAAGCCAGGCGTCCGATCTCGTCGGCCCAGTCGATCGAGCGATTCAAGCCATAGCGCAGCGCAACCTGCGCCGACACGACGCTCACCATCACCGCTACCGTGGCGAGCAGCACGCCGGTGATGAGCCGGTTCAGCCCGTCGAGTGCGCGCCCGGCCCAGCCTGCGGGCACGACCGGTTCAAGCGCGATTGTTTCCGTTGTCATAGCGGTCTCCTTGCGTGCCGGCCGGGTCAGCGCCTGGCGGCTTCGGCCAGCACTTGGTTCACCAGGTCAGCGCCGGCACGCTTCTTCACGTCCTCGATGACGGGGGCGGTCGCGCGGCGCATTTCCTCCAGCGCGGCAGGCGTGATTTCGGTGTAGGTCATCTTGCCCTTCAGTTCGGCCAGGCGCTTGGCCTCGTCCTCGGCGGCCAGCTTGCGCTGAAAGGCAATGGTGGCGGTCATCGCTTCGCGTATGGCCTTCTGGTATTCGGGCTTGAGCTGCTCGAAGGCTTTTTTGCTCGCGACCACGGCAATGAGGTCAAAGAAATGCCCGCTGTTGGACAGCTGTTTTTGCACCTCGCTGTAACGCGCGGCCGAGATCACGGTGTACGGGTTCTCCTGCGCATCCACCACACGCTGCTCGAGTGCCGAGTACAGCTCCTTGACGTCCATCGCCACCGGGTTGGCGCCGAGCGCCCGGAACGTGGCCAGGTGGGTCTCGTTGGGCTGCAGGCGGATCTTCAGGCCCTTGAGGTCGGCCATGCTTTTGATCGGCCCCCGGCTGTTGGTGACGTTGCGCATGCCCAGCTCCATCCAGCCGAGCGAGATGAAGCCCTTGTCGCCCAGCTTCCTGTCGATGGCATCGCCGACCGGACCGTCAATCACCCGAAACGCGCTTTGCCGGTTTGCGAACACGAAGGGCAGGCTGACCGCCTCGAGTTCAGGCGCGATGCGCGACAGGAAGGCGGCGCCGACCCAGGTCAGCGCCAGTGTGCCGGAGCGCACGGCGTCGACGTTCTCCTTGGCGCCGCCCAGTTGCATGGCGGGAAACACATCGACCTGCAGCTGGTTGTTGGTCAGGCGTGCAACCTCTTTTTTGAACACCTGTTCGACCGCCACGCTGCTCGGGTGCTCCGAGGCAAAGTTGCCGGCAATCTGCAGCTTCTGCTGTGCCGCGACGGGCAGCATGGCAGAGGCCAGCGTCAGGGCCGCAGCGGCGGCCAGGCGGGTGATCAGGGGCAGTCGGGAGGGCTGGTTCATGATGATCTTTCGTGAGTGGAGGAAGGACAAAATAGGTGGAGAGAATCAGCTTGCCCGGTCGAGCAGCCGGGCGATGGCGGGCGGCAGGCCGCGATTTGGTTTGACGGGCGGGGGCGCGAAACTGCCGCGCTGGGCGGTGCCCGGTTGCAGTGCGGCCAGGGTTTCGGCGTGGCGGACCGCGCTGGAAACGCCATCGACCACGGGCACCGGCAGCTGGCCCTTGAGCGCTCGTGCCAGCCCCGCCAGCGGCGCGCCGGCCAGCACAATGACATCGGCCCCATCCTCATCGACCGCGCGTTCGGCCAGCGCCTTCAGCGCGTGAGCGTGCTCGCCCTGCACCTGGCCTATGCTGGCCAGCGGCCGGTCCAGCGCCCGGATGCTGGCCAGCCGGGAGCCCAGGCCATAGGACTGCACCACCTCGCGGTACCACGCCTGGATGCGCTGCGAGATGGCGATGATGGAGATGCGGTTGCCGAGCAGGCAGGCACTGGCCAACGCGGCTTCGGTCAGCCCGGTCACCGGCACCGGCAGGGCTTCACGCAAGCCCGTCAGCCCCGGGTCGCCGAAGGCCGCGACCACCACAGCGTCGTAGTGGGCGTGATGCTCGGCCGCGAGCTGGGCTGCGGCGTAGGCGCCGATCAGCGCCTCGAAGCGCGTTTCTATATAGGCCACGCCGAAGGGCGCGGTCAGCACCTTGATCTCGGTGCCTGCCGAAGCGCTGCGTTGCGCTTCGCTGCGGATCAGCTCCGACACGCTCTCCGAGATATTCGGGTTGATCAGCAGCAGCTTCATGCCGGCCTCCCGACGTGGCGCGACGGCATCAGCGAGGGCGCGCCACAGGCCAGGAACTGGCCGCGACCGGCCCGGCCATGGAAGTCCCGGCCGTCCCACACCACCTCGCCGCGCGACAGCGTGAGCCCGGGCCAGGCTTTCAGGGTCATGCCTTCATAGGGCGTGTGGTCCACCGCATGATGCAGCTGCGTGTTGCGCAGCACGAACTCGCGTTCATCCCAGATCACCAGGTCGGCATCGGCGCCAATGGCGATCGTGCCTTTGCGGGGATGCAGGCCATAAGCCTTGGCCGGGTTGGTGGCAGTCAGTTCAACGAATTTTTGCAGCGTGATACGCCCGCCGAGCACGCCTTCGGAATAGAGCAGCGCCATGCGCGTCTCTATGCCGGCCAGGCCGTTGGGGATGTGGCGGAAACTCACTTCCTCGCCACCGGGCTTGCGGCCCTCGGTGCCCTCGTAGTTGAACGGCGCATGGTCGGACGAGAACAGGGTGAACAGGCCATCGTTGAGGCCATTCCAGATCACCTCCTGGTTGGCCTTGTCGCGCGGCGGGGGGCTGCAGACACAGCGCGCGCCGCGGTAGCTGTCGTCCATCCCCAGATCCTCGGCGGTCAGGAACAGGTACTGCGGGCAGGTTTCGGCAAACACCTTGAGGCCCTGGGCACGCGCCCAGCGGATCTGCTCAACCGCTTCACGGCCCGACACATGCACGATCAAAATCGGCACATCCACCAGTTCCGACAGCGCGATCGCCCGGTGTGTCGCTTCCCGCTCGACGAGCATGGGCCGCGCATGCGCATGAAAGCGCGGCGCGGTACGCCCGGCGGCTTCGAGCCGCTTCGTCAGCCATTCGATGCAATCGGCATTCTCCGCGTGCACCATGGCCATGGCGCCATGCTGGCGCGCCACGTCCAGCACGTCGAGAATCTGGCCATCGTCAAGCTTCAGGTCGTCGTAGGTCATGTAGATCTTGAACGAGGTGTAGCCTTCGGCGATCAGCGCCGGCAGCTCCACGTTCAGGACTTCCGGTGTCGGGTCGCTGACGATCAGGTGGAAGGCGTAATCGACATGCGCGCGCCCATCGGCACGCTGGTGGTAGTCAGCCACGGCGGCCCGCAGTGATTGGCCTTTTTCCTGCGCCGCGAACGGAATCACGGTGGTGGTCCCGCCGCAGGCCGCGGCACGCGTGCCGGTGTCAAAGTTGTCGGCCATGCGCACCGGCGGCGCCATCGGCTGGTCCAGATGGCAATGCGCGTCCACGCCTCCGGGGGTCACGATGCGGCCAGCCGCGTCGATTTCCTTCTCACCCCGGTCCAGGCCCACGCCCAATTGCGATATCCGTCCGTCGAGTACCCCGATATCGGCCTTGAAGGTGTCGCTGGCCGTGGCAACACATGCATTCCGGATCACCAGGTCAAACGGCGCGCGGCTCATGCCGCAACCTCGGGCGCACCAAGGCGGTGAATAAATGTCATCTTTAGTGCAAACATAATTGTCGACATGTTTTGCATTAAGTTGTTTTGGTGCATCGTCATTTTTGAATCAGGATTAAGGTTGTCTCTGCAAATTCCGGGCCGGCTCATTGGAACCTCTCAGCACATGTGCGTAATATCCGCCATAATTCATTTGCAGACAGTAGTGTTAACACTAATGTCGACAGTATTGCGATAAAGTTCATAATCATTCGCAGTGGACGCGCCAATGCCCTATCCTTTGCCAGCAACCCTCTAACCGGAGACAGCCATGACCCAGCCAGTGCGCCTCGGCGTATTGACCCCCTCTTCCAATACCGCCCTGGAGCCGCTGACCAGCGCCATTGCGGTTGAAATTCCAGGTGTTAGCGCACACTTCTCACGCTTCAGGGTGACCGAAATCTCACTGGACGCACAGGCGCTGGGCCAGTTTGACGACAGCAAAATCCTGGCGGCGGCCGAGCTGCTGGCCGACGCAAAGGTCGATGTGATTGGCTGGAGCGGCACATCCTCGGGCTGGTTGGGCTTCGATGCCGACCACCGCCTGTGTGAGCGCATCCGTGAGCGCACGGGCATCCCCGCCACCACGGCTGTGCTGGCGCTCAATGAACTGCTGGCCTTGCAGGGCGTGCGCAAGCTGGCGCTGGTGACGCCCTACACCGCGGATGTGCAGCAGCGCATCATGGCCAATTACCGCGCGCTCGGCATCGAAGTGGTGGCGGAGCGCCATCTGGGGATCCGCGTCAACCATGACTTCGCCGGGGTCGAGCCGTCGAGGCTGCTGGCGCTGATGCGCGAGGTTGCGGCGGAGGGCCCGCAGGCCATCACCACCTTCTGCACCAACCTGCGCGCCGCACCGATGGCGCAGCAGGTAGAAGAAGAACTGGGCATCCCGCTGCTGGACACCGTGAGCACCACCGTCTGGGGCATGCTGCGCGCTGCCGGCGTTCCATCAGCCAACATCACCGGGTGGGGGAGGCTTTTCCAATGCTCGTGACACCTTCGGGTGAAGATGCACTCGATAGAATGCAGTCACCCTCCTCCACCAATCAGACCGACATGACCAGCACGCGCCAGTCCACGAGCCGCCTCGACCGGGAAAACACGATCGATGCGATCTATGAAAGGATCTATGTCGCCATTCTGGAACACCGCCTGCACCCCGGCACCAAGCTGGGCGAGGAAAGGCTGGCCGACATCTTTGGTACCAGCCGGGCGCGCATCCGCGAGGTGCTGGCCCGCCTGGCGCACGAGCAGATCGTCGAGCTCTACCCACAGCGCGGAGCCTACCTGGCCAAGCCCTCCATCGAGCAGGCGCGGGACGTGTTCGAGGCGCGCCGGCTGATCGAGCCCGCCGTGCTCAAGCGCCTGATCGACACCCTCACCCCGGAGAAAATTGCCCGCCTGCGGCAACACCAGGAACTGGAGCTCGATGCCCGCCGGCGCGAAGACAAGCGCACCGTGATCCGGTTGTCCGGCGAATTCCACACGTTGACAGCGGAGCTTGCGGGCAATTCGGCACTGGCCAGAAGCATGCGCGAACTCTGCATGCTCACCTGCCTCATCATCTTCCTGTACGACGCGCCCACGGCCAGCAGTTGCCGTGCCGACGAGCACACGGTGATCGTCGACGCGATCGCCAAGCGCGACCGGGTACGCGCCGAAAAACTCATGCTGGATCACCTGCACCACATCGAGCACAGCCTCAAGCTCGACAGCACCGCCGGGGAAGCGGATCTCGAGGCGATTTTCGGCAGCTGACCCGGCGTACCCCCGCGCCCACGCTGCCCGCAGCGCTCCGCCCACCCACGCGGCAGGGGTCGGCCCTGCTGCCATCTCTCGCCCGGACTCCGATTCCGCGCGCATTCATTGAGCGAGGGGTGCCCCGCCCTTATCTGGTTCGGCTATTTTTGTATTATGCATACAAAAGTTCAGACTACTTCAGCCAACAAGCCCATTCTCTTATAGCTTCAAGGCTCGTACAGTCTCAATAAATTGTATGCAATTTATTGAAGGAGAACCCTGATGAACCTGAATTTCCATCCCGCCGGACGCCATTTCCTGCAAATCCCCGGACCCAGCCCGGTGCCGGATCGCCTGCTGCGCGCCATGAGCTACCCCACCATCGACCACCGCGGACCCGAATTCGGCGCCCTCGGGCGCAAGGTGCTCTCCGGCATCAAGGACATCTTCAAGACGCGCCACCCCGTGGTCATCTATCCCGCCTCCGGCACCGGCGCGTGGGAGGCTGCACTGGTGAATACGCTGAGCCCGGGAGATGCCGTTCTCATGTTCGAGACCGGCCACTTCGCCAGTCTCTGGAACAAGATGGCGCTGCGGCTGGGCCTGAAGCCGGAATTCATCGGCCTGCCGGGCACCGAGGGCTGGCGAAACGGCGTGCAGGCCGACATGATCGAGCAACGGCTTCGCAACGACGCGCAGCATCAAATCAAGGCTGTTTGCGTGGTCCACAACGAGACCTCCACCGGCGTCACCTCCAACATCGCGGCCGTGCGCCGCGCCATCGATGCGGCCAAGCATCCCGCCCTGCTGCTGGTCGACACCATTTCTGGCCTGGCCTCAGCCGACTACCGCCATGACGAATGGGGTGTCGATGTCACCATCAGCGGCTCGCAAAAGGGTCTGATGCTGCCGCCGGGCATCAGCTTTAACGCGCTGTCGCCCAAAGCCGTTGCCGCCAGCCGCGATGCCCTGCTGCCCAAGTCCTTCTGGGCCTGGGACGAGATTGTTGAAATGAATCAGACGGGCTACTGGCCCTACACGCCGAATACCAACCTGCTGTATGCCCTGAGCGAGGCGCTGGACATGATTTCGGCCGAGGGACTGCCCCAGGTTTTTGCCCGCCACGAACGCCTGGGCAAGGCCTGCCGCAATGCCGTAGAGGCCTGGGGGCTGGAAATCCAGTGCGCCGATCCGGCGGTCTACTCCCCGGTGCTGACGGGCGTGATGATGCCCGAGGGTGTGGATGCCGACCGGGTACGGCAAATCGTTTACCAGCACTTCAACATGTCGCTGGGCGCGGGGCTCGGCAAGGTGAAGGGCCGCATGTTCCGCATCGGCCATCTCGGCGAATGCAATGACCTCACCCTGCTGGCCGCGCTTGCGGGCTGTGAGATGGGCCTGAAACTCGCAGGCGTGCGTCTGCGCGAGAGCGGCACCTCGGCGGCCATGGAGTTTCTGGCAGCCTCGGCGCAGCCCACAGCGACACTGGGCTAGCTCCGCAGAAAAACGTGCATCTCGGCCGCAATCTCTTCAACGTGCGTCTCCAGCGCGAAATGGCTGGCGTCGAGGAGCTTGACAACGGCGTTGGGGTTGTCGCGCTTGAAAGCATGGGCGCCGGCAGGGATGAACAACTGGTCGTACTTGCCCCAGATCGCCAGCAGGCGCGGTTTCACCTCGCGGAAGTAGGCCTGAAACGCCGGGTAGCGCTTCAGGTTGGAGGCGTAGTCCAGGAACAGGTCGAGCTGAACCTCGGAGTTGCCCGGGCGAGCCATCAGGGCCGCGTCGAGTTGGTAAGACTCCGGCGCCACTGCTTGCGGATTGGGGAGCCCGTGTGTATAAGCCCAGTGCGTCGTCTCCAATGTCAAGGCACTGAGCAGCGCCTTTCGGTTTTCGGAGTTGGGGGCCGCCCAGTATTGTTGGAACGGTGCCCACGCCTCACCAAGACCCTCCTCATAGGCATTGCCATTCTGGGAAACGATGGCGGTCACCCGATCTGGGTGAGCAAGTGCCAGTCGGAAGCCCACTGGCGCGCCGTAGTCGAAAACATACAGGGCGTAGCGTTTGAGTCCCAAAGCCTCTACGAATGCCTCTGTAGTCCGTGCCAACGAATCGAACGAGTAAGCGTAGTGCCTGGTATCAGGTACCGACGTGAAACCAAATCCCGGGAGGTCCGGCGCAATAACACGGTATTTGGATGCCAAACGCGGGATCAACTCGCGGAACATGTGTGACGACGCTGGAAAGCCGTGTAGGAGAAGAATCACCGGCGCTTGGGCCGGACCGCTCTCGCGATAGAAGACCTTGACACCATCAGCTTCCACGGAGTGGAAGCTTGCGCGTGGTGCGTTTGCGCTGGCGTTCTGGAGGTTTGAGGTCGACATGGGGGTTCCTTTCGAGTTAATGGCCGACGTTGTAGAAGAAGCTGCGGATACCAATGGGTATGCTGCAAGCGCTGCGGCTCCAGTCAAACCAATGGCAGTCAGGTTGAGAAATTGGCGGCGGTGGGAATTGGCTCCCTGGTCCGTCGAGTTAGTTTGCTGAGATGACGTGGGCGAGGACATCTATTGCTCCTCACGTCAGCTGTTGCGGCACACAGCGGGGCAAGGCACCTGCACGTCCGCCGAAACGGGTGAGCAGAGAACAGAAAAGGGCCATTGGAAACTCCTGAGGTGAAATGGAAGGGGTGATCCGACGTGATCGAGGCTGCGACCGAACTGACTGGCGCAACGGTTGGATGTTTTTGAATAATTGGCCTATCCGGGACTGACGACGCGATTGCGTCGGCTTTCTCTCAGAGTCGCAGCCCAGAACAGAAGTGCCGTCGCGCTGATTGCAGCGCCGAGTTGACACACACCTCGCCATCCGCTCCATGCAAACGCCGCCGTCGAAGCCAGCGCGCCCACACCAGTCCCAACGGAGTAGAAAAGCATGTACGCCGCCAGTATTCGATTTCGAGCCTGCGGCAGTGCTCGAAAGAGCAAGCTCTGACTCGCGACATGCACAGCTTGCCCACCCATGTCCAGGGCACCCACTCCGACGATGAGCGTCCAGAGCGGTAGTTGATTGCGGCTGAGCGGCCACCAGGCGAGAAACATCAGGGTCAGCGCAATTCCTGTAGTCCACTGGCCCCAGCCACGATCGGCCAATAAGCCTGCGGAAGCAGCACCGGCGACACCTGCGACACCAGCGAAGCCAAACAGGCCTATAGCGGCCTGCGACAGCGACAAAGGTGCCGCACTCAATTCGAGTGCCAACGAACTCCACAAGACGCCGAAAGCAGCGAAGACCAAGAGTGCAAGTCCAGCGCGTACGTGCAATAGACGTTCCTCCAACAAAAGCGTGACTACCGACCGTAGCAACGTCCAGTACGAGCGCGTCTTTCCCAATGTACTGCGGCGCGGCAGTGAGTTGGCCATGGCATAAGCGGCCAGCGAAGTCAGTGCGGCCGAGACTACGAATACAGTGCGCCAGCTGGTGAGTGCGGCCAGCGGGCCTGCTATCGAGCGTGCTGCGATGACTCCAAGAGCGACTCCGCTGGTCACCGCACCCACCGCTCGACCTTGTTCGGACGGAGAGGAGACAGCCGCTGCCAGAGCTACCAATATCTGGATGACAACCGCCAGCAAGCCGATCATGGCGAAGCCCAAGAGCAGCACAGTCACACTGCTGGCGATGCCCACCGCGACAAGAGCCAGCGCTGATAACAGCAATTGGCCGACGATCAGCCTTCGGTGATTGATCAGTTCGGCCAGCGGTACCAGAAACAGCAAGCCTATCGCGTATCCGAACTGCGTAACGGTGACGACAACACCGGCGAACACTGGGGACATTCCGAGGTCCCGAGCGATGTTTTCGATCAAGGGCTGCGAATAGTAGATATTGGCAACGCTAAGACCACTCGTCAGTGCAAACAGCAGAAGCGTGCGCCTCGGAAGGGCGGGCATGACAGCCATGTCATTGAGTGCAACGGATTGCTGGATCGTCATTGGAGGTATGCGGCAATGTGGTTGCATTATGAAACTAGTGGAATTATAGGTAAGATAGTTTTATGATGCAACTAGTGTGCAAAACCCGGAGCCCGAAGAGGGAAATGGTTGGCCCTAAATCAGCCTCACAGGGAGATTCGCGGGAACATCTCTGCTACGAATGTGGCGAGGGCTGCTGCGAGCGGAGTGCCAGCACTTGAGTTACGGCGCTTCGGCGCGAAAATTATGTTTATCACAGAAAAGCTACATGGTGAAGCGAACTAGCCTAGAGGGTGCAGATTGCCCAGTTGCGCGCTCTCTGGATGTCATCGGCGATTGGTGGTCGCTTCTGATAGTTCGGGACGCGCTGGACGGGCTGCGTCGTTTTGGCGAGTTCCAGAAGAGCCTTGGCCTGGCCAAAAACATCCTCGCAACCCGACTCAAGGCCCTCGTGGCCAACGGCATTCTCGAGCTGGCACCGGCCTCTGATGGGAGCGCGTTCCAGGAGTACGTGCTGACAGTCAAGGGTCGCGATCTGTTCTACGTCGTAGCTAGCCTGCGCCAATGGGGTGACGACTATTTCTTTGAGTCTGGTCAGGCACGCACGAAGCTGGTCGACAGGGCGGACGGCAAGCCCATTCGGAAGCTTGAGGTACGGGCCAAGGACGGAAGGGTGCTCTCGCCGGAGGATACTGTCGTACGGAAGGCGAGCGCTCACTAAGTCGTGCGAGTCGCGTCAGGTCCTCGGTAGGCTGGGAAGCCCAGTGGGGGGGTTCAATTTCGGTGCCATGGTGCAAAAAGAGGCACGTGGGCATCGAGGCGGGCGGTGCACTAGACGGACAAGGAGTCTTGCGCGAGCGGTGACTCTCATGTGAGTTGAAAGAAAAATACGGCACCTTTCTCGGCACGCTGCAGCAGCCGAATGTCGCTGCCATGCAACTGAAGTATGCGTTGCACAATGACCAGTCCGAGTCCGCCGCTGCGGCCGCCGGCCGACGAAAACGCGGGTCGGGTGAAGAGCGACTTCTGTAACTCGCCGGGAATGCCCGGTCCGGTGTCGCTGACCTCGACGCACACGGACTCCCGGTCTTGTCGTAGCTGCACCACGATCTCGCCGCCCTCGGGCGTGTGGCGGATCGCGTTGTCCAGCAGGTTGGTCAGCACGCGCTCGATCATGCCGAGATCGGCTGTAACGACGGGAAGGCCTGGTGCAATGTCCGGCACCAGACGTTGGTGCCGCGCCTCTGCCGCCAATTCGAACTTCTGGAACACGTCCTGCACCAGGTCGGCCAGGGCGAAAGTCTCCTTGTCGGGCTTGACGACGCCGTACTCCAGACGCGCCAGCTCGAACAATTCCTGCGCCAGCCGCGCGACCTTACGGCTTTGCGCCAACGCGATCTCGAGGTAGCGGCGGCGTTCGCCGGGGTCCAGGGCGTCGGCCTTGATGAGCAGCGTTTCGAGGTAACCGTGCAGAGAGGTGAGCGGTGTGCGCAGGTCGTGCGAAATGTTGGCAAACAGTTCGCGCCGCTGCTGGTCCTGCGCCGTGAGTTCGCGCCACTGCGCCGCGATGCGCTGTGTCATCTGCGCAAAGGCCTGTCCCAGTGTGGCGATTTCGTCGCTGCCCCGGCCCGCCCGTTCGAGGGCCGGCCCCGCCTCGTGCAGCGACACCACGCCGTCTTTCTCGAATTTGCGCACCGCACCGGTGAGATCGCGCAGCGGCCGGGTGATCAGGTGAAAGGCCGCCAGTCCGGCCAGCAGGCCTAGCAGCGCCACGAGAGCCATCGACCACAGGGTGGTCCTGAGTACACTGTTCGCCGCGACGTTGGCAGCCACCGCATCACGGTCCTCGCCGAACAACACGACGTAGACATAGCCGACATCGCGGTCATCGACGCGCAAGGGTGCCGCACTGAACACTTTCTGCACGCCATCACCTCGCGGATCGTCGCCGACGATCGGCAAGGGTGTGCCTTCGAGAAGGCGTCGGATGGGCGCGACGTCGACCCGGTCACGCTTCAAGTGCCCAGGCGGTGCGGCCTGAGCCTGAATGCGACCGTCCAGATCCAACAAGTAGACCTCAACGCTAGGATTGACCGCCATCAGTTTGTCGAACAGATCGTGCACGGCCTCCGGGTTGAGTCCGTCGCGTTCCACGAGCGCAGCGTTGTCTGCGATGTGTGCTGCAAGGCCGTTGGAGAGGCGCTGGGTCACTTCCTGATCATGGCGCCCATTTG
Source organism: Polaromonas sp. JS666 (assembly GCF_000013865.1). Classification (NCBI taxonomy): domain Bacteria; kingdom Pseudomonadati; phylum Pseudomonadota; class Betaproteobacteria; order Burkholderiales; family Comamonadaceae; genus Polaromonas; species Polaromonas sp. JS666. Next base: position 542,001 of record NC_007948.1, on the reverse strand, counting down.
CCTTTATCTGTAGCCACGCCGATGCACTGCAGCAAGCCAGCAGCAGGACCGAAAACACTACGGATAGACGTTGCGAGAGGGTGCCTCTGAAGCTCATTCGCCGCTCTCCTCCATGGCCGATATCGCCAACTTGTAGCCGCGCCCCCACACCGTGAGGATACGCCGCGGCTCCGTTGGATCCGCCTCGACCTTCATGCGAAGCCGATTGATGTGGGTATTGACCGTGTGTTCATACCCGTCGTGCTGGTAGCCCCATACTTGATTGAGCAGATTCAGCCGCGAAAACACCTTTCCGGGGTGCCGCGCGAAAAAGTAAAGCAGGTCAAACTCGCGTGGCGTCAGCTCGACGGACTTACCTTCCACTTGCACCTCCCGTGCCACGGGATCGACACGCAGGTTTCCAAGTTCGAGCAGGCCCGACTCCATGCGCGCGTTCCGCGCGAGCGCGTCGGTACGCCGCAGCAGCGCTCGAACCCGCGCCACCAGTTCCAGTACGGAGAACGGCTTGGCCAGGTAGTCGTCGGCACCGAGTTCAAGCCCCAGGATGCGATGCACCTCGCTCGAGCGCGCGCTGGTGATGATGATCGGCGTATAGCGCGTCATGGCTCGGGCTCGGCGACAGATTTCGAGACCATCGACGCCTGGCAGCATGAGGTCGAGCACGAGCGCATCCCAACTGCCGCGTTCGAGCTCGCGCAGGCCGGCATTCCCATCTGCCGCATGCTGGACGGCGTAGCCCTCGTCCTGAAGATGCATACGGAGCAGTTCCGCAATGTGGGTATCGTCCTCGACGATCAAAACGCGCTTAGCGGATTCCATGGAATGGATTATCCCGCGATATCGCCCTTGAGGTTGTCACGATTAATTGAACTCTTTGTGATGAATCGGTCATTGCATGCTCTCGATAATTCGTTCCATGAATCGCGGCCCAGAGCACCAGGACAAAGCACCGATCCATCCCGTATGGATGCGCATCACGCACTGGTTGAATGCCCTCGCCGTGCTGGTGCTGGGTGCTAGTGGCTGGCGCCTCTACAACGCGGCGCCATTCTTCCCTTTCAACATCCCCAGGCAACTCACACTCGGGGGCTGGCTCGGCGGTGCGCTTCAATGGCACTTTGCCGCCATGTGGGTGCTGGGCGTCAATGGCCTGCTGTACCTGGCCTTCAACCTCGCCACCGGCCGCCTGCTGCGCAAGTTCTTTCCGCTCTCTCCCCGGGCCCTGCTGGCCGATCTGCAGGCCGCGCTCAAGGGCCGGCTCGCCCATGCCGACCCGCGGCATTACAACATGGTGCAGCGCCTGGCCTACCTGTTTGTGATGGTCGACAGCGTCCTGCTGGTGATCTCTGGCCTGGTGCTCTGGAAGTCGGTGCAATTCCCGCTGCTGCGCGAGCTGATGGGTGGCTACGAAGGCGCCCGGTTGGTGCACTTTTTCGCCATGGCCGCACTGGCCGCGTTTGTGGCGGTTCACCTGGTGATGGTGGCGCTGGTGCCGCGCACGCTGCTGTACATGGTTCGCGGCCGCTAAGGAGCCTGACGTGATGATCAAAACCCCTCCCCGCCTGGCCATTGACGGCGACGCCGTGCTCAAGGAAGCCGTGAGCCGAATCAGCCACGCCAGTCGCATCAAGGAGCCCGCCCGCCGCGACTTCCTGCGCCGCTCGCTCACGCTCGGCGGCCTGTCCATGCTCACGGGTTGCACGCTGGTGGATGAAGCCAGCATAGACACGGCATTGATGCGGATTTCCCGCATGAATGACAAGGTGCAAGGCTGGCTGTTTGACCCCAACCGCCTGGCCCCCACCTACCCCGACTCGATGATCACGCGCCCCTTCCCCTTCAATGCCTACTACAGCGAGAGCGAAGTGCGCCAGATCGAGGAAAGCAGCTACCGCCTGGAGGTCACCGGCCTCGTCGCCGACAAGCGCAAATGGGCGCTTGCAGAGCTGCGCGCCATGCCGCAGGTAGACCAGGTCACCCGCCACATCTGCGTCGAAGGCTGGAGCGCGATTGGCAAATGGGGCGGTGTGCCGTTTGCCAGCTTTCTGCGTCGGGTTGGTGCTGACCTGACTGCCAAATACGTCGGGTTCAAGTGCGCCGACGACTACTTCACCAGCATCGACATGCCGACCGCCCTGCACCCGCAAACCGTGCTGGCGCTCACCTACGACGGGCAGCCGCTCCCCCCCAAATACGGCTTTCCGATGAAGCTGCGCATGCCCACCAAGCTGGGCTACAAGAACCCCAAACATATCCAGGCGATTTTTGTCACCAACACCTACCCTGGCGGCTACTGGGAAGACCAGGGCTACAACTGGTTCGGAGGTAGCTGAGCAAGCTCGGCGGCCCTGGCAAATCGGCAACTCTTGCCACTCAACTTACTCAACCCACTGACGAAGGAAATTCACAATGAATAAGCTCACCGCAACTCTGCTCGCAACCTGCATGGCCATTGGCTCTGTCTCGGCCTTCGCCGCGGACGAAATGAAGAAGGACGCCATGGGCAAAGATGCCATGGCCATGGACGGGATGAAGAAAGACGCGATGTCGCACGACGCGATGGCGAAGGATGGCATGAAGAAGGATGCCATGGGCAAAGATGCCATGGCCAAGGACGGAATGAAGAAAGATGCGATGTCGCACGACGCGATGGCGAAGGATGGCATGAAGAAGGACGAAATGAAGAAGTAAGTTGCTCTCAGGCGCTTCCTCAAAGGTTCCATCATGATCTTGTTCATCTTGTCGTATTTGGGCGGAGCGCTGACCATCCTCGCGCCCTGTATCCTGCCGGTCCTGCCATTTGTTTTTGCACGGATCGATCAGCCATTCGTAAAGAGCGGTCTGCCCCTGCTCGCGGGGATGGCACTCACGTTCGCCGGTGTTGGAACGCTCGGGGCGGTCGCCGGCGATTGGGCAGTACAGGCCAACGAATACGGTCGTATCGTCGCCATCGTGTTGCTCGCGACGATGGGCCTGGCGCTCGTGGCGCCCCGTATCGCTGAACGCGTGACCCGACCGCTGGTCACGATGGGATCGCGGCTGTCCAACGCGGCCATGCAGCGGACCGACAAGGGCGCGAATCCGACCGGCCCTTCGTTCCTGCTGGGCATCGCAACAGGCCTGCTTTGGGCTCCCTGCGCTGGACCGGTCCTGGGCCTCGTCTTGACTGGCGCGGCCATCGAAGGCCCAAGCGTTCGGACATCCTTGCTGCTGCTGGCTTACGCAGCCGGTGCTGTGACTTCGCTGGCGCTTGTGCTGCTGGCTGGCGGGAGGGTCTTTGCCGCCATGAAGCGATCACTGGGTATTGGTGAGTGGTTTCGCAAGGGCCTTGGATTCGCCGTCTTGGCAGGCGTCACCGCGATTGCGCTCGGGCTTGATACCGGCGTACTCGCACAGCTTTCGTTGGGTGGCGGCAGCACAACCATGGAAAAGAACCTCATCGAGCGGCTCCGTCCGCAGCGTGCCGCTCAGGCACCGGCTGCGGTTCTGCAGGCAGCCACTCTGGATCGGCGCGGCTTCATGACCGTGCGCTCTGACAGCGTGACTGTCGCGAAGTTACCGCCCTTGCCGGTTCAGGGGTCGATGCCTCCGCTGTCGGGTGCGGTCGAATGGCTCAATTCGACACCGCTCACTGCCGAAGCGCTGCGCGGCAAGGTCGTGCTGGTTGACTTCTGGACCTTCGGATGTGTCAACTGCCTGAACGCTTTGCCACATGTGCGCGAGTGGCACCGCAAGTACAAGGACCAGGGCTTGGTTGTGGTGGGTGTGCACTCGCCAGAGTTCGCCTTCGAAAAGAACATCAACAACGTCAAGAACGCGGTGAACCGGCTGGATATCTCGTTCCCGGTCGCGATTGACAACAATTTCGCAATCTGGCGAGCCTTCTCGAACAACTACTGGCCGGCGCACTATTTCGTCGACGCCAAGGGCCGCATTCGCTTTCATCATTTCGGTGAAGGTGAGTACGAGAAATCGGAGCAAGTGATCCAGCAACTTCTAGAAGAAGCACGCAAGGAAGCGAAGCCCGTATGAGGGACTCCTCGAATTCGCCCACGTCGCGGGTCAGGGGCATGGTGCTGCTCATTATGTCGGCCCCTCTCGGTCAAGCCGCTTCCAGACGGCCGGCCTTGCCTGCCGCGTGAGGAGCGACCCGTCTTATCGCGCCTTGGGCCCCTGCTCGATGAACCGGACGGCTTGTGCCGATGGGGTTAGCTTATCGAAGAACTCGTTGCCCTTGTCGTCGATCATCAGGAACGCGGGAAAGTCCGGAACCTCGATGCGCCAGGCAGCTTCCATGCCGAAGTCTTCAAAGTCAATCAGATAGGCACCTCGCAACGAATGCTCTTGGCGCATCGCGATTACTTAAGAAGCTTGCCCAAAGGCGTCAAGGTACCAGTGAATCCAGAGGACTTGTCCAATCACAACTGCGTTGTATATACCGAGCTAGCTACCCGTAATCTATGGGCCTTCGAAGCCGGGGCCGGAGCTTCTGAACCGCTCGGAACTGTCAAGGCGGTTCGGGTGGGGGCCGCATACAAACGAACAGTAGCGAAGTGATCCGCTCTGCTGTGACAGTTGGCCGCCTTGTTGGCGCCGCTCTTGTCCATGGTGACCTTCTGAGGAAGATCGTTGGCAGGCACGGCTTTGTCAAAGAAGCGCATGGCTGCGGCCTTGTCACGCTTGGCCGCCGGCAGGAAGTCGACTGTCTTGCCTTCCTTGTCCACGGCGCGGTCGAGATATTTCCAGGCGCCTTTGACCTTGATGTACGTTTCATCCATGCGCCAGCTCCCGCCTACTCGACGCTTGTGCTTGCGGAACACTTTCTCAAGCAATGGAAGAAACCGGATCGCCCAGCGGGTTGATTGAAGAATGGTCGACAAACACGCCTCGCTCTTCCAATATTTCCCCCAAGTGGCGGTAGATCAGCGGATAGGCTGCGTACCAACGAATGCACACCAGTATGACGTCGATAGGAAAGCGCATCCCTTTGGTAACCACCATCTCGTTTCAGACCTTTTCAGTCAAAGCGCTCAGCATAGTCGTACGGCCGGCTTGACTGTCAATGGGACAGAGCCGAAAAAAGACTGCGCGGCGGCCATCTTGGTCTGCATGACTGGAACTTGCTTGCCAGGCCACGGGCGACCCGCCGGCAAGGCCGTGCGTGCCCTTCCGAGCAGCAAGGCTGCCGATCAGCCGCTACGTAAGGGTTCACCGCGACGCCAGCCCGTTCGACCCCGCATGGACCACCTACTCCCAGCGCCGTTCATATGCCTGCTGACTCCGCTGTGCATGAGTCGGGCCGACCGTGGGCGATTGGAAGGCTTCATCCTGTGTTCCTCGACAAGGGCCTCACGACTCACACTTTCTGGTAGTGCTTCACGGCGCCCAGATCCCAAGACAGGCCGTTGCCAGGCCGGTCGGGCGCTGACAGGCAGCCGTCCACCACTTTCAGCGGCTCCTGCAGAATGGCGTCGGCCCAATCGACGTACTCGATCCAGTGTGCTGTAGGCGTGCCTGCCAGCAGGTGCGCACTGACTTCGGGAAACAGGTGCGACGAAAATTCAATGCCAGCAACATTGGCAAGCGCCGAGGCATCGATCCAGCCACTCACGCCGCCGATGCGTTCCAGGTCCGGCATGACAAAGTCGCAGGCGCGCTGCGCCAGTGCCTGGGCCATGGCACGAGGGCCGGCAAAGTTTTCCCCAATCTGGACGGGTGTGCGCAGCAAGGCGGTCAGTTCGGCACTGGTGGCGTAATCGTCATGGCGAACCGGTTCTTCAATCCAGTACAGGCCCTCATCATCAAGCTGCTGGCATCGCTCGACAGCAGCGTTGCGGCTTAACGCCTGGTTGAAGTCGGCCATCAGCGCAATCCCGGCTGGTAGGGCTTGCTTGACAGCCCGCACGGCGGCCAAGTCGTCTTTGGCCAGCGGGCGCCCCAGGCGCATTTTGATGGCATGAAACCCCTCACTGACCAGTTCCAGGGCCTCATCGGCCGCGGCCCGCGCGTCCAGCAAACCCAGGCCGTTGCTGTTGTAGGCGGGGATAGGCCTGGGCTGGGCGCCCAGTAGCGTTGCAAGTGGCAGCCCGGCGCAAATGGCCAGCGCGTCCCAACAGGCGATGTCAATCCCCGCCATGAGCATGGACACGATACCGCGTGCGCCCAGGAGGCGAAACCGCGCTTCCAGCGCACGCCGCACCGCGGCGGGCGCTGCCGTTTTCCCCACAAGCTCGGCGTTGATGTCGCGTACCAGCGCAAGAGCGGCCGCGCCGGCCGCTTCAAGGTAGCAGAACAGGTACGCACGGCCCGTAATGCCTTCTTCTGTTTGCAAGTCCAATAGCAGCAGTGGTGCCTGTGTCACCCGCATGGCGCTGGTGCCAAGTGCCCGCCGCATGGGTACAACCACCAGTGTTGCTTCAATGGCCCGCACCGTGAGATGTTGCGGGCTCATGCAGTACGCCCCTCACTGTGCACAGACAGAATATCAAGGATGGCCCGATTGCAGGGCGTGGCCACCCCGAGGCGGGCGCCCCTGTGCACCACGTCGCCGCTGAGCCACTGCACTTCGAGACGGCTTCCGCGCTCAATATCCCCGTGCATGGAGGAAGTCATCGTCGCCGGTAGCTGGTCGCAAAAAGCCAGGCGGTTATTTGCGTAGTCTTCGGCCACTTGCACGCCGTCAGCCCGTGCGACTCGCACCACCTCATCCATGACGTCCCTCAAAAAGGCGCGTGCACGTTCGTTGGCACGCACCGTGCCTATGGGTGTTCGCGTGACGGTCGTGGTGCCCGACAGGCCGACCAGGAATACAAATTTTTCCCATATCGTCTGACCGATGCGGTCACTGATTTCCACATCAATGCCGGCCTCAACACAGGCATCGCGAAAACGGGCCACACGTGCAGTGCTTGTGCCGTCATACTCTCCGAACACCAGCTTTTGCATCGCGCCCGAATGCCTAATGAGGCCGGGCTCGGCTATCGTCGCCGCGATATAGCAGACGCCGCCTATGACATGGGCCTCGCCCAGAGTCTGGCGAAGGATGTCGTCCTTGACGACACCGTTCTGGAATGACACCACGGCCGTATGTTCGCCAATCAGCGGCTTGATGGCCTCAGCGGCCTCGGCCGTATCCCACAGTTTGACGCCAAACAGCACGATATCAGCCGGCCCTATGTCCGCGGGTGTATCGGTAACGCTGACCTTCTTAAGGTGCAGGTTGCCGAGAGGACTTTCCACACGCAAGCCCGTGTCCCGGATGGCCGCAAGCTGCCGGCCACGCGCCACAAAGCTCACGTCATGGCCGGCCTTGGCAAGACGCGCCCCGAAATAACCACCCACACCACCGGTTCCCATGACAGCGATACGCATTTTTTCTCCAATTAATGAACGATCAATCAAGAATTAATGGAGTATAGAGTGAGAAAATTGCGTGTCAATAGCTTATAAATTTATCCATTAAACATTTCATTAAGCTATTTATTGAATACATAAACTATAATTTTTTGCATGGGAAGAACACGGGAATTTGACACCGATACGGCGCTGGATGCCGCAACAGATACCTTCTGGCACCAGGGGTTTGAAGCGACACCGATGCAGGACCTGTGTCGATCCATGAACCTCGGGCCCGGCAGCATTTATGCCGCATTCGGTGATAAGCGAAACCTTTTTCGCCAGGCGCTGCACCGCTACATGGACACCGTGTCAATGCAGGCTCTGGAGAGGATCAACAGCGCCCCCTCGGGTCTGCAGGGCATACGCGGCTATTTCGAGCACCTAGTGGACGCCATGATTGACGGCAAGCGGCGTTGGGGCTGCCTCATGACAAATTCCTTGGTCGAGTTCGCGTCACGCGATCCCGAGTTGGCCGTGTTGTTTCAACTGCATCTAGCCCGACTGGAAACGACCTTTGCGGCAGCGTTGACACGTGCCCGCGCCGCCGGCGAATTGCGACCGGACGTCGGGCCTGAAGCAGCTGGTTACCTGGTCGCCGTGGTGCAGGGTATGAACGTGTTGGCCAAGACCAAACCGGGTCGCCGCACGCTCGAACGCATCGTGGAAGTCGCCGTGGCCGGGCTTGCATTGCCGTCATCATAATTTGGGTGGTTTTGCGCAACCAATACACACGGCCTGAATCAGCCGTAGCATCACCCCCCCCGATATTCTGGAGAATAGTCTTGGGCGACCGCAAATAACTTGTCATGCTGCGTTCAGCTTGCGAACCACAGTGGATTGGCTGAGATTTAACTGCTTGGCCACGGCGCGTGTATTGCCATATTTCTTGAGCGCCTCTGCGACAAGTTGCTTTTCAAATTGAGCCACTTTGGCGCGGTACTCAAGCGGGTCTGCGAAGGCCTGGTCCACTGGTGCTATTAGATATTCCGGCAAGTCGATCACGTCAATCAGGTCCGTAGGCGTGGTCACCACCAGGCGCTCGACGATATTGCGCAGCTCGCGCACATTGCCAGGCCACTCGTACGTCAGCAAAGACTTCAAGGCGCGTTCGGAAAATCGCTTGTTGAAACTGTATGAGGCATTTAACTCGTCGAGCGCATGCTCTGTCAGCGGAAAAATGTCTTCCTTGCGCAAGCGCAGGGGCGGCACGCTCAATGGAACCACGTTCAGGCGGTAGTACAGGTCGCTGCGAAACTGGTTGTTGTCCACCATGACTTGCAAGTCGCGATTGGTTGCCGCAATCACCCGCAGATCGACGTGGACGACCCGAGTGCCGCCCACACGCACCACAGTATGGTCTTGCAGCGTCTGGAGCAGCTTGACCTGCAGGTTCATCGGCAGTTCGCCGATCTCATCCAGAAACAGGGTGCCGTGGTGGGCGGTTTCTATCAGGCCTACCTTGCCCTGCTTGAGTGCGCCAGTGAACGCCCCTCCCTCGTAGCCAAACAATTCCGACTCCAGCAACTCGCGTGGAATGGCGCCGCAATTGATTTTGATCAAAGGTCCCTGGCTACGCTGACTTTCCTTGTGAATCTGTCGCGCCAGCACCTCCTTGCCCACCCCCGATTCGCCGCTGATCAGCACCGCCGTATCCACTTTGGCTACTCGCAATGCCAAGCTGGACAAGCGCTGCATGCTCTGGCTTTTGAGCGCCACACCATCGGGTTTGAGGTTTTGCAGACGTAGCTCTTTCATCTCGTTTTCAACACGCTGCAAATCCTCGCGCGTGCGCAGCAATGCCTCCTGCAACTGCACCAGCTCGGTGGTGTCGCGCGAGTTGATGATGACTTTGCGCACCGCGCCCTGGTCGTCGAACAAGGGAATGCCCGTGACCATGATGGTTTTCCCAGTGTGGGTGTGCTGCATGGCAGAAATGCGTTTTCGCTCGGCCGCCACACGGGTTGCAATCACCGGACGTATCCACCCCTTTTTTTCAAATTCTGAAACGTGGTGACCTACCAATTCCTCAGCCTTGAGGTCGTAGTTGCGCTCACAGCCCTCGTTGACCATCAGCGTGATGCCCTTGCCATCGGCCACAAAAATGCCGTCAAACGAGTTGCGATAAATTTCCTCGAAGTCTTTGCAAAGCTGTCGCAAATGCAGCAACTCGCTGATTTCGGTCTTGCTCGACAAGGAATCGGACGTGGATATGTTCTCGTGAGTCTGCATGGTGGGTTGCCTTGCTCGGTGCGGCTTGATTCAAAATTGAATCAAGCCCCGCAAAGCATAGGGCAAGAGCCACGCGAAGCAAATCGCCATAGGCCAAAACAAAGGGTTTTCACGTAGCAAGTTCGCTTGAATGAGCTCATGCAGGGCAATCCTGGTACGCGAGGCGCCTCTGCACGCCGCGTAACCGAGTCTTTAGTGACTCAGTTGATATCAAAAACGCATCAAATCTTCACAAAAAAAACGGCAGACTGCATTCAAGCCATTGATTTCAATAAAGAATTTCCTTGGCACAGTCCCTGCAATATAGGGGCGTCCTGGCAACAGGCGCCGTGAAATCCCGTAAAGGTGATCCCTATAAAAGGAGACAAAGATGAGTTCAAACGATCAAAGTATTGCAGCCCGAGACGCGAGGTATTGGCAAAACGCCGTCAATCTGCCCGCATTCCGCTAGTTAATGGCTGCCAAAAAGAAGTTGCTGGTGCCGATGGTGCTGATGTACTTCGGCCTGTTCATGGGCATGACTTTGTTGGCCGGTTATGCCAAAGGCTTCATGACACAGAAAATCAGCGGTGCGTTCAACATGGCCTACTTGCTGGTGCTGTGCTGCTACTTCATGTGTTGGATCATGGGTGTGATCTACGTGCGCATTGCCAACCGTGATTTCGACGTGATGGCGTCCCGGGCGGTGCATGAGCTCGCGCACGGCAGGGGGCAAGCATGAAATTCATCACGCTGGGCATATTTCTGTTCATTCTGGGCATCACCCTTGCAGTGACTTACTGGGCCGCCAAACGCACCAAAACTACCAGCGAATTTTACGCGGCGGGGGGCAATCTGGGGGCGGTAGAAAACGGCTTTGCACTGGCCGGAGACTGGATGAGTGCCGCCGCTTTTCTGGGCTTTGTCGGCCTGTCCGCGTTGTTTGGCTGGGATGGCGCACTGTATGCGCTGGGTGCGCTGGTGGCTTTCATGACCATCTTGTTGCTGGTCGCCGAGCCGCTGCGCAACACCGGCCGCTACACACTGGGCGACGTGATTGCCTACCGCATGCAACGCCCGCAAGCCCGGGTGGCGGCAGTGGTCGGTACCATTGTGGTTAACCTAGCGTACCTGATTCCGCAAATGGCCGGTGGCGGTGTGTTGATCAAATTGCTGCTGGACATTCCCTACAGCGCCTCTGTGGTGTTTGTCGGCATTGGCATGATTGTGTATGTGGCCTTTGGTGGCATGCTGGCCACCACTTGGGTGCAAATTATCAAGGCGGTGCTGCTGATTTCTACCGCCGTCGTGCTGGTGGTGTGGATACTGGCCCTATTTGGCTTCAACCCGGTGGCGCTGTTTGACGGCATGGAGGCCAAGTACGGCAGCAAAATATTGTCGCCAGGAAATTTCTTCAAGCACCCACTGGATGCATTCTCTCTGGGCATCAGTTTTGTGCTGGGCACCGCCGGCCTGCCGCACATCATGACCCGCTTTTACACCGTGCCAGATGCAAAAACGGCGCGCAAATCGGTCATCTGGCTGATGTTTCTCGCGGGCGGATTTTTTCTTGTCACCACACTGATTGGTTTTGCCTCGGCCCTGCTGGTGGGGCAGGACGCCATACGCGCGGCTGACAAGGGTGGCAATCTGGCGCTCCCCCTGCTGGCGCAATACCTGGGCGGTGGGGTCGGAACTTTGGGCGGACAGATTTTTCTGGCCTTCGTAGCAGCTGTGGCTTTTGCCACCATTTTGGCGGTGGTGGCAGGCTTGACACTCGCCACCTCGGGAGCCATCGCTCATGACCTCTACGTCAACGTCATCAAGCAGGGCGTGCTCAGTGAAAAAGAGCAGGTCAGGGTCGCCCGCGTCTCGGTGATCGGCATCGGCATTGTGGCTACGGTTCTGGGTTTGCTGGCGCAAGGCCAGAACGTGGCGGTGCTGGTGATTCTGGCGATCTCGATCGCGGCGAGTGCCAATTTCCCCATCGTCGTGCTGTCGCTATTCTGGCGGCGCTTCAACACCGGCGGTGTCATAGGCGGCGTCGGCGTGGGTTTGATATCCGCCATCGGGCTGGCACTCATTGGCCCGGCTTTCATGGGCAAGGAAGCGATGTTTCCCATCGTTAATCCGGCCATTGCGAGCATGCCGTTGGGCTTTTTGGGTGCCTACCTCGGGACCCTGCTGGGCGGCAGGAATGCCAAGCTTGAAGCCCACTTTGACCAGGTACTGTTCAAGGCCCAGACCGCCATAGCCATCGATTGATTTTTAAAAGTTTTGGAGAACAGTATGCATGCCATCAAAGCCGTTGTTTTTGACCTGTACGGTACCTTGTACGACGTTTACTCTGTCCGCACCTCCTGCGAGCGCATCTTCCCCGGCCAGGGCGAGATGGTCAGCAAGATGTGGCGCCAAAAGCAACTTGAATACACATGGATGAGAACGCTGATGGGCCAGTACCAAGACTTCGAGAGCGCCACCCTCGATGCGTTGCGCTACACCTGTGGCAGTCTAGGTCTGGCGCTCGATGCAGACGGTGAAGCACACCTGTGCTCGGAGTACCTGAGTCTGACCCCTTTCGCGGATGTTCCACAGGCGCTTCAGCAGTTGCGGGCCGCAGGGCTGAAAACCGCCATTTTGTCCAACGGTTCGCGCCATTCCATCCGCCAGGTGGTGGGCAATTCGGGGTTGACCAACTCCTTCGATCACTTGATCAGCGTTGACGAAGTGCGGCTGTTCAAACCGCACCAGAAAGTTTATGAACTTGCGATGGATACCCTGCACTTGGGTGAATCAGAAATTCTGTTCGTCTCATGTAACTCATGGGATGCGACGGGCGCCAAGTATTTTGGCTACCCGGTATGCTGGATCAATCGCAGCAATGGCGTGTTTGATCAACTGGGTGTCGTGCCCGACATCGTGGTCAGCGATGTGGGCGTGCTTGCCTCGCGTTTTTCGCCGGTAGACGAGGCTGCATAAAATGAAATAACTAGTGCGCGGGGAGTTGCCTCAGTCAGCGCCATGATCAGCGGCTAGCATTCGACGTTGTGCTTGGGATTGGCATAAAGAAAGGCAAGACCGACTCTTATGACCGCAATCTACTTTGAACATTCACTGTAAGCTGAAAAACCGTGATAAAAATCCCCAAAAATTTCGCTCATTTGGTCTACGGTGTCCTCCAATCGGGGCTGACCTGCGCGGTGGCTACTGGCATTTCAAGCGTAGGCTCTACCAGCTTGGAAGCCTACATGCTGCACTGGTTGAAATCTTGGGTATTGTCGTGGCTTTTTATGCTACCAGTTGTCGTGCTGGCTTCGCCGTTAATTCGAAGGTTGGCGGACAAACTCATACATGGCGCTTAGAGAGCGTTCGCTTTCCCTAGCGGCCTGCCGCTATGTAACAAACGAGCCTCTTAGTTTTAAACCGGCTCCTATGGGCGAGACTCCGAAGCACCAGATTGGCCGGGGCATCCGCAGCGGCAGACAAGCCGTCGAGGTTGTACCGAAGCATTACGGGATTCATGAAGGGTTGAAGCACCTGCATGATCCCGCGCACGTCTCGTCGACAGGGGTCGCTTGTTCAAACTCGCCGGACCCTCGACCCTTCAAGATGATGGCCGACAGGGTGCGCTGGATTCTCTCGACGTAGGTCTGCGCGCACGGCCACCCTTCCGCGCCAGCACAAGATGCGATGTCGTAAAGTCGTCGATCGTTGAAAAACAGCCGTGCTCCGCTTTCGCCCCCGGCTTTTGTTGGTGCAGCCTGGGCAGCGACGCCAGCTTAGCAAGTGGCTTTCACCACAGCGCTGAGTCACGCATATCAATGGCGCGTCGTCTGGCCTTCTGCACGTTGCTACGTTTAATAACCGCCGCCACAATCAGGGCTGCCAGGGCAATCGCGGTCATTTCCCACCACACAAGGCTGCGCTGCATGGCGGTGGCAACCACCACTGCCAAGGTGGCCACAGCCGCGGCTACACCCACCAAGGCAAGCGCCCATCGAAACAGAGGGTGACCCCAGGAGGAAGCTGGGCGATTACGAGCCATGGGTAAATTCTAGTGTGATCGGGGCTAGAGCCTGATGCCTAAGCCGGCATTCACGTGTGCGCACCTAACGGGTGCCGCATCAATGCAACATGTTCATCAAAGTTGTTGCATTCCGCTGGCCCTGGTCCTCGTAGTTGTTGTTAAAAATCACCTGCACCTGCACCTGCACCTGCACCTGCACCAGCTCCGCTCTACGTTCCAGATCAAGAATGCTAGGCACCAGCTGCTGCAGTTCGTGCTCTGGGTTGTCGTAAGTTAAACCGGTCAGAAGCCACGGTCACGCCCTTTATGTTCCAGGTCTCGGCATTACGTCCGTGCAGCCTCACAACCGCCAGCTTGGTGCTGGTGATAGCCCAGACGGGCGGCACGCAGTTGCTAAACCCCTGGGGCCCGTCCACCACAACATGGGCAACCCCTACCAGCGTCAAACAGCTGTTGCAGCACATCAACCAGTTCGTCTAGCGCTACAGTTTCAGCTGTCAGCGTTTCGCTGGACGGCAACCCGATTCAATTTTCAGAGACCCGAAAGCGCTGACGTAAACCGTTTCTGTATGTGCGTTTATGCATTGAACCGAACGCTGGCCCCGTAAATGTGGGCGTGATTAGCTGTTGAATATGCAAAACCTAGTTGCAGATGCAACAGGGGGACCCCCGACTCTCACGCCGAAAGATGACCATGAGTGCTGATGGCTACCACATTTGCAATATGGCAGCCACACTTTCAGCCATAGCACCTTACCGGCTCGGCTTAACGGCCCCGATAGAGGTCCTTGAACACGTCAGCCGATTGATTCACATGACCCATGCCGTCTTTGGTCATCTTGTCAGATTTACCTTCTGCCATTTTCATCGTTTCGGCTTTCATGTGCTTTCCATCTTGATCGCTTTTCGTCATTTCCATGTTGGTTTTTTCGTCCATCTTTTGGGTATTTTGTGCATGCGCAAGGAAAGCTGAGGACATTGCAATAGAAGCGGCGAGGATCGAAATAGTGTTGCGAATTTTCATAATAATTTCCGGATTTCAAAGAGGTTTTTCAACAAAGCTGCGGGCTAATATCTGCATGATGGATCTATTGGCGCCGCATGAGCAGCGCGTTATTACGTTGCTTAAAAATTGGTCGGAGTCTGCAGGTTGTTCTTACAAAAAATGTCATCTCCAGGTTTTTCAACATAAAAATCATCGAAAGTACACTGCATGTGCACTATCAAGCAATCAGGCCAGACCGACTCTTCGAAACCATCGCCTCGAATGCCGTTTTCGGGACGCTTTGTTCACGGGACGACGGACGCGGTGTATATCGTCAAAACTCGAAGCGGTGTTTTTGACTATTGATGCAATGCGTTGACACGCTCCTGGATTCGAACCACACCAGCGTGTGCGCAAACCTCGTCGAGTGCTCCACCTGGAGCGCCTCCGACGCCTATAGCCGCGATCGTTTCATCGTTGTGGCGTATGGCTACCCCTCCAGCCAACAGAATGATGTTGGATACAGTTGACAATGCTGGTCCTGTCGGTGTCTTGCTG
Organism: Polaromonas sp. JS666; assembly: GCF_000013865.1. NCBI lineage: Bacteria > Pseudomonadati > Pseudomonadota > Betaproteobacteria > Burkholderiales > Comamonadaceae > Polaromonas > Polaromonas sp. JS666. The sequence continues at coordinate 526,825 of NC_007948.1, read as the reverse complement.
ATCCTTTCGGTCAACTGGCCCGTGCTGATGCTTGCGAATATTGGTCCCAGTGACGCAATCGTATAAGCCTTTTTATAGGCGGTTTCTCGGGTGTGAATAGTGCTGTGATCCCCGCGAAGGAAGGCGCGCTCCACACCAGCGACATCAACAACCGAAACAGACACGCGGTAGCCGCTTGCCTCACAACTGCGCAGCGCTTCCTGGGCGGCCTCTTGCGCCAGTTCCAGCGGAAGCACCTTGCCCGAAAACTGTACCTGGGCTTGCGCTGCTCCCTGTGCGCCGAGTACTACCGTAAGGGCGATCGGGAGCGTCGCAACAACAAGCTTGGATAGTTTCCTATTCATAACTGGTATTCCTGCTAGTACAAATGTCAGAAATAACGCTTGATCAGCGCTGCGATTGCCGGGCAGTCCTCTTCGAGCGCAAAATGACCTGCGTCGAAATAGTGCACTTCGAGGTTTGTCAGGTCACGCTTGAATGCCTCAGCACCGGGCACCCCAAAAAACGGATCCCCCTTGCCCCAGGCCACCAGGCTTTTGGGTTGGCGTTGACGAAAATAGGCCTGCCATTCTTCGTAGAGGGCTACATTGGTTTGGTAGTCCTTGAACAGCGCCATCTGCCTGTCCGCACTGCCGGGGCGATCAAGCAGGGCTTGATCGTGTGTCCACGCATCTGGATTCAGCGAGGCTGAGTTGCGGGCACCTTGCGTGTACTGGAACCGAGTTGTTTGTGCCAATAGCATCTGCCGTGCGCCAGTTTCGTCTCCCCGCAGCCACAGCGGCATGAATACGTCGGCGGCTGCCTGACTCACGCCCTCCATGTACACGTTTGCGTTCTGAAACACCAAGCCGAGCACACGTTCGGGATGAGCAGTGGCCAGGCGTAATCCGATCGGCCCGCCGTAGTCCTGCATGTAGAGGTAGTACGCTTCAATCCCGAACTTCCCCAACAGACTCTGGACGATTTCCGTGAGATGCCGAAAACTGTATTCAAATTCCTGCGCAGATGGCGCATCGGAATAGCCGAATCCGATGTAGTCGGGTGCGATGACGTGAAAGCGATCGGCGAGGAGCGGAATCAAATCCCGGAACATGTGTGATGACGACGGAAATCCGTGCAGCAAAACAATGGTCGGCGCGCAAGGGTCTCCGGCGCTTCGATAAAACACGTTGAGCCCTTCCACCTCCGTGAAATGGTATGAAGTGGACGGGAGGTTTAGGAGTGCAGGGTTCAGCATAATCTGTGTTCTTAAAAATGGGTCGATTGGCAAATGGGCAGATCGTTCTCAGGACGCTGCAACCAGAGGTGCAGTGGCTGGAAAATCAATCTGGGTTCCAGCTACCTCGTTGAGGTAGTTGGTAAAGGTATTGAGCGCAACGGCAAGCACTATTTCGACAATCTCGGCGTCGTCATAGCCGGCTTCGCGTACCGTCGCCAGTTCGTTATCGCTCACATGGCCGCGGTTATGCACCACCTGCGCGGCGAATCGCACAGCCTTATCAGCCTTGGGATCATTCGATGCGCCCTTACGGTTGGCGACAATCTCAGCCTCGTCGAGCTTGGCGACGTTGCCTGCCAAGTAGGTATGGGCTGCTAGGCAGTAGCCACAGCCGTTGATCTCTGCAACTGCCAATGCAATGCGTTCGCGTGTTTGGGCGCTGAGTTTCCCCTTAGACGCCGCGCTGTTGAAATCAACGTACCCTTGTAACGCAGCCGGGCTGTTTGCAACGACGCGAAACAGGTTAGGTACCAATCCAAGTTGCTTGTCGATCGCATTAAGCGCAGCCTGTGCAGCAACAGGCGAAGCTCCGATTGAAGCGGGAGTGTGAAGTCGTGACATCCGGAAATCCTTTTCGTCAGTTGAGAATGGCGCTTTTTTTGCGTGGTGTAATGATGGATCTTCTTGGCTTGCTTGATAAGCCGGGACATTTGATAATCACTTTTCCGAGTTCCGAGAAGGTATGGACAAGATAGAATCGATCACGGCGTTTGTCTCGGTCGCGCGTGCTGGAGGCTTCTCGGCGGCGAGCCGAGAAATCGGTGTGCCATTGGCCACCCTCAGCCGCAGGGTCGCGGAACTCGAAACATCACTGGGTGTGCGTCTATTCCATCGCTCGACGCGCCAGATAGTGCTGACCGAAAGCGGTATTGGCTACTTCGCAGCGTGCCAGCATATTCTTGAGTATCTAAAGGATGCCGAAGAAACGGTTGTTGGTGAGTACCGATCGCCAAAAGGTGAGCTGTCCATAACGGCCCCTGTGGGTTTCGGCAGGCAGCACTTGCAGCCTGTCGCGACAGAGTTTCTTCGCGCTTACCCTGATATCGACCTTCGTCTCTTGCTCGTTGATCGCATGGTTGATCTGGTCGGTGAGCATCTTGATTTAGCCGTGCGCATCAGCACGCTGTCCGATAGCGGTCAGGTTGCTCGATCGGTGGGAGAAATCAAGATGATTGTTTTTGGTGCCCCGGGCTATCTCAAAGCGCGCGGCATGCCGAAGCACCCTTCGGAACTCGTGCGACACAGCTGCATTTCCTGGACTAGCTTGGGGCCTTATAAAGCCTGGCTGTTTCGAGAGGGCGGCCTAGAGGCAATGTTTCCGATTCGCGCTCGCCTGACAACCACTACACCTGAATCTGCCATTACAGCCGCCGTAGCGGAACTTGGGCTGGTCCAGGCGACGTCGTATCAGGCTGAAGATGCAGTGCGATCAGGACTGTTGATCCCCGTACTCAGAGATTTTGAGGCGCTGCCAACGCCAGTTAGCCTTGTATACCCAAGCAGCCGGCTCGTTCCTCTGAAGCTTCGGGTGTTTCTCGATTTTGCGGCACCGCGCCTGGCGGCCCGTTTAGAGTCCGTTGCGAAGACACTCTAGGTTATCTCTCGCGGGTGCCGAGCAACCTGAATGACGTCGGCAGGCTCGGCGCGCAGAGCTGTGGCCGCCACCGATACGCCGGGCTGCAGGCACTGCTGCGCCAAGGCTCGTTTGGCCTCGGGGTCGTAGATGGCGTGGCCGTTGCTCTTGCGGTCCAGCACCAGTATCGGTGCTGGTTGTGTGACGGCGGATTCGGAGGGAGTGCCTGCAGGTGTTGTCATGCAGGCCATGCTCTCAGTGCATCCCTCAGCAGGCAAGAACGGTGCTGGGATGACGCTTACGCCTATTTTCCACTCGTCAGCTCCAATGCAACGTGCTCGACGAACGCCTTGACCTTCGCCGAATGTTTACGCTCAGGCGGGCTCACCATATGAATCGGCAAATGAGGCGACTGCCAGTCAGGCATGACACGGACCACCTCACCACGTGCCAACTCGGACTCGAAAAGCCAAGTTGGCGAATAGCCAATACCCATCCCAGCTGTCACAGCAGAGCGGATCACTTCGCTACTGTTCGTTTGTATGCGGCCCCCCACCCGAACCGCCTTGACAGTTCCGAGCGGTTCAGAAGCTCCGGCCCCGGCTTCAAAGGCCCATAGATTACGGGTGGCTAGCTCGGTATATACAACGCAGTTGTGATTGGACAAGTCCTCTGGATTCACTGGTGCCTTGACGCCTTTGGGCAAGCTTCTTAAGTAATCGCGATGCGCCAAGAGCATTCGTTGCGAGGTGCCTACGCGACGAGCGATCAGCCCACTGTCAGGCAGTTCGCCTATGCGCACCGAGATGTCGATTCCCTGCTCAATCAGGTCGATAAAACCATCATGCAGCCGCAGGTCGATTTTCACACCGGCGTGAGTATCCATGAATGCCTTCACCAAAGGCATGAGTTTGAGACGACCAAAGCCTACCGAGGCGGCCACTCGCAACCAACCACTTAGCCGGCCTTCCCCTTTGCGCAAATCCGACTCGGCCTCGGCGATCTCGCCAACAAGCCTACGTGCCTGCTCGAAATAGCGCTCGCCCTCTTCCGACAAGGAAAGCGACCGCGTCGTTCTGATCAGCAACTTGGTCCCCAACTCTTTTTCCAAAGCCGCAACCTGCTTGCTGATAGCGCTTTGAGTCGCGCGCATCTCGTCTGCCACCGCCGAGAAGCTGCCAGCTTCGACCACACGCACAAAAGTCTTCATTGCAGACAGCTTGTCCATGACACCTCCATATATTCCATTATCTACTAATTGATACAACCAAAACCAGTCTATATCAACTCTTTGGAATCAGTCACAGTTGAGGCTCCTAGCAACCCAACCCACCAAGGAGTCGATATGAACCAACCCACAGTCCTAGTCACCGGCGCTCTGACCGGCATCGGCCGAGCCACAGCCATCGCCTTCGCCAAGCAAGGCGCCAATGTTGTCGTCAGCGGACGGCGTGAAGAGGCCGGTCAGTCTCTAGCAGCCGAACTACGAACGCTCGGCGCAAAGGCAGAATTCATCAAGGCGGATGTCGCTAACGAAGCTGAAGTCAGAAGCCTTGTTGAAAAGGCTGTCAGCCTGTTTGGCCAGCTTGACATTGCCATCAACAATGCTGGCACCGAAGGCGCATTGGGTCCGATCACCGAGCAAAGCACAGAAAACGTTCACGCGACGTTTTCGACCAACGTGCTGGGCACGCTGCTGTCGATGAAGCATGAAATTCGCGCCATGCAGGCCCAGGGCCACGGCTCCATCGTCAACCTCTCTTCCATCGCGGGGAAAGTTGGCATGGCAGGCGCATCGGTCTATGTCGCGAGCAAGCATGCGGTAGAAGGTCTGACCAAAAGCGCCGCTTTGGAGGGCGCAGCCTTCGGTGTTCGCGTCAACGCCGTAGCGCCAGGGCCGGTCCAGACCGACATGCTCGACCGATTTGTGGGTCGAGATGAAAGCGTCAAAGCCGGATTCATGGCGGGGGTTCCGGCAAAGAGGGCCGCGACTGTGGATGAAATCGCTGAAACGATCATCTTCGTCGCTTCCTCCAAAGCCCCTTACCTCACCGGCCAGTCCATCGCTGTGGATGGCGGTTTCACCATTCAATAAACCCGATTCTCAAGTTTCACTTCACTGTTTTTATCAAACCAATAGGAAATCATCATGACCACCATCAACGTTCCCACCCGCGAAAAAGTGTCCCCCGCCAACCAAGCCATTTTTGACAACCTCAAAAAAGCTCTCGGCATGGTGCCAAATCTCTACGCCACCTTTGCCCACTCCGAGACCGCGCTGGCCAGCTATATGGCGTTCCAAAACGCCAAGAGCAGCGTATCGGGCAAAGCTCGCGAGGTGGTAAACCTCGTGGTGAGCCAGGTCAACGAATGCGAGTACTGCTTGGCCGCGCACACCATGCTCGGCAAGATGAACGGCTTCACCGATGAGCAGATCCTCGAAATCCGCCATGGCCATGCCAGCTTCGACGGCAAGTTCGACGCGCTTGCGCGCTTGACCAAAGGCATCACCCAAAACCGTGGCCACGTCGACCAAACCCTTGTCACTGCGTTCTTTGCTGCTGGCTGGACGAAGGAAAACCTGGTCGATGCCATTGTGATCATTGGCGACAAAACCGTGAGCAACTATTTGCACTCGACGACCCAAGTCCCGGTGGATTTTCCTGCCGCCCCCAAGCTCGACTAATCGGCCCACCACTGGAGCGCACCATGCAAAATACCTTACTGCCCCATTCGCCTACATCGCCAACTGGTGAAACGGCAAAACTTGCAGCGGGGATTGCCGTGGGTTTGTTGGCAGCCAGCATCGGCGCGTTCTACACCGTCTATGCACGATGGGGCATTGCGCGAGGGCTCTCGTCGCCCGATCTGACGGCGCTGCACTTTGGAGTGGCGGGACTTGCCATGCTGCCTCTGCTGGTGAAGGCATTTGCCAGCCAGCGAACCGTTTTGACCGAACAATGGCGCGTCTGGATCGCCGTGTCACTGTTGGCTGGAACGCCTTTTGGCTTGCTCATGTTCGGCGCGCTTCAGTTCGCGCCATCCAGCCACGCCGCCGTATTCCCCTTCTCAGCCATGAGCGTGATGGGTATGTTGATTGGCGCTTGGGTTCTGCAAGACCGCATCACGCGCTGAAGGGCTTTGGGCATCGCTGTTGTCCTGCTCGGTCTCGTGTTGGTGTCAGGGATCGACACAGCAACTTTCACAAGTCGGTCGCTGTTGGGAGATGCCATGTTCATCGCGGCAGGAACTTTGTGGGCAGGCTTTGGCGTGCTGCTTAGAAAGCATCGGCTTGACACTTTGCTCGCCACATCGGTCATCGCATTTTCAGCACTTGTGACCCATGTTCCGTGTTACTTCTGGGTAACTGGGGCAAAGGGCCTTCTCGCAACAAGCAGTGAGGTGTTTTGGACAGAAGCGCTGATTCAGGGGCTCCCTGCCGGGACCGGCACACTGTTCACCTACGCCAAGATGGTTTCCATCCTGGGGCCAGCGCGTGCGGCTGTGTTTCCCGCCTTGGCGCCCGGTCTCGCAGCGCTGATGGCTTGGCCCATTCTGGGGCATACCCCAGGAACCTTCGAAGTCATTGGGCTGCTGATAGTCATGGCTGGGCTGCTCTTTGCAGTCACTGGCGCAAGCAAGCGCTAGTTCAACCAATTTCTACTTCATTCAACAACCAGGCAATCAACATGCAAACCGAAACATCACTCTCCACCAAACTCGCAGCCTACAAAGCGGGTTTCGCCAGCCGTGTCGCCCCAGAGCGCGTCGCCATGATGGAGGGTGCAACTGCCAAACTCAAAGAGACTGGCATTGAATTCAGCGCGAAGAAAGCAGGAGACAACGCACCAAGCGTGAATCTGCCCAGTGCAAAAGGCGACATGGTCAGCCTTGAATGCCTGTGGAAAAAAGGGTCTGTGGTCGCCATCTTCTATCGGGGAGGTTGATGCCCGTATTGCAACCTGGAGCTGCGTGCATGGCAAAAGCAACTGCCCGAACTGACTAGCCTTGGCGCAACGTTGGTAGCCATCTCACCCCAGATACCGGACAACTCCCTGAGCACAGCAGAAAAGAATGAGCTTGCATTTCCTGTTCTGAGCGATTCTTCTATGGTTGCCGCAGATGGCCGTGCTTCTGGACTTGCCGGCGAGCCTGGGCGCGCGGCACCTTCAACCACGGGTAGGGTTTGGGCCTTCGTTTTCGCATTCGCGGCTCGATGCGACCGGGCCGATGGCCGACCCGGCATTGGGTGATCAACGTGAACAGCGGCTGGCAATCCTTCGTGGCAGAAAGGCCTCGCGCCACCCACTCCGTCCACAGTTGCACCGTGTGCTTGAAGCTCAGGCCGCGCGGGTCTACGTCTGCATTGCAGGCAGCCTGTGCCATGAGCAATCGGATCACGTTGTAGGCCAGCAGATGAACCCACAGCTGTTTCTCGTTCATCTGCGGCGTCTGGCAACTCAGTACGTCCATGCCTGTGGTGGTCTTGAGGTTGCGCAGGTCCAGCTCGACGTTCCATCGACGCGCGTACAGCGCCGAGAGATCGGCCTTGCTGACCCGTCGATGATCGAGCAGCGTGGTGACCAGCACCTGGTGGGCGACTTTGACTTCCCGCAGCGTAATCTCCCTGCGGAGCTGGACAGCCGTGGCACCAGCTGCCTGCGCCAGCGACGATCCGGGACGGACCGGCGCGTCGAAGTCTCAAGTCGCCGCTCTGGGCCCTCGACGCGCCGAAAGCAGTCGCGCTGGGAGCGTTGGCTAGCCGCGCACCGCGCTCCTGAAGGCAGCCGAAAGCGCGGCAAGCGCATCGCGCGACCGGCCGTCCTTGACCCTTGAGTGAAGCAGAACCGGCAAGCGCGGTAAATCGGGAAGCCCGAGCTTGGGGCCCACGTCAACTGCGCCAAATGGCAGCATGCGCGGAGCCAATGCAGCAACGCCCAGCCCGGCCATGACGGCCGCCGCGACTGCCGCAACGCCGCCGCCGACGAAAATTTCTATCCAGGGCACGGCTGCCGCATCGAGAAACTGCCCGGCCATCGCACGCACGCCGCAGGGCTCGGCCAGCGTGGCAAGCGGCAGGGGCTCGCCCGCGCGATGCTGCCAGCTTGGCGCTGCGAACCAGCCGAATTTTTCTTCGGTCAGAATTTCCCCGTCGCTGCGCCCGACATGCAGGCGGACGATCACCGTGTCGAGTTCCCGCCGGTCGAAGCTTTGAAGCAGGTCGCCCGACGATCCGATCCGGATTTCGATCAACAGCTGCGGGTCTTGCGCGTTCATGCGCGCGATCAGCGCGGGGAGCTCCGGCCCCGCAACATGGTCGCTGATGCCGATGGTGAGGCGCTGCCGGGCTCCGGCAAATACGGCGAGCGCGCGATCGTGTACCTCCAGGAGCTCGCGGGCGTGTTCAAGGAAGGCTGCGCCCTGCGCCGAAAGCTGCACGTGCCGGGGCGTCCGCTCGACGAGCCGGCAGCCGAGCCTCTCTTCGAGCCGCTTCAGCTTCAAGCTGACCGCGGCCTGCGTCGTCCGCATGGCTTCAGCCGCGCGCGTGAAGCTGTCAAGCTCGGCGATGCGGATGAAAGCCTCGATGGCATCTAGGTCGAGGGGGCGCTCCATCATTTTCATTCATTATCACTGATATAAGTATCAATAGCATATCAAAATAGATAACATGAAGCCAGCACAACATGGAAAGGACTCCCGATGCCACTGCTTCATATCTCACTGCGCGCCGGAAAGCCGGAAGCCTACCGGCAGGCGATCTTCGACAGCCTTTACTGCGCGATGCGCGAAACCTTCAACGTGCCCGAGGACGACCAGTTCATGAGCATCAGTGAGCATGACGCGGCGAACTTCCGCTACGGCGCGTCTTATCTTGGCGTCGCCCGGAGCGACGATCTCGTGTTTATCCAGATCACCGCGAACAACACCCGCACCGTGGAACAGAAGAAAGCGCTGTTCCGGCGGATCGCGGAGCTGCTTGGCGAAAGCCCCGGCATCCGGCCGGAGGACGTGTTCGTGAGCCTGGTCGAGGTCGCGAAAGAGAATTGGTCCCTCGGCCACGGCCTCGCGCAATACGCTTGAGGCGATTGCGTTGAACGCGGCCGCAGTTTGCGGGCTGCTGGTCGCTTTCGTTCCCGAGCGCCTGAACAATGCGCAGGTCTGCGCATTCTCCCTGCTGGCTGCCATCCAGGCAAGCCAGCAAGGTCAGCCGCCAATCCATTTCACGGCCGCGGTGATGATGTTCGTGCTTCTGGGCTGCGTCGCCCGCTTTTGTGCGAACAAGACTCTCGCCTATTTGCCGCAGGAGCACGAGCGTCTGAAGGAGCGATTCCGACGGCGCTAGCCGCAATACGGTTCGTTTAAGTTATTCACCCTGAATCGGAATGACGAAAACCTTGACTTGTCATTGCGGGCCCGACCCGCAATCCATGGATCCCGAATCAGGTCCGGAATGACAAACCAGGGGGCAAGGGCTTCACTGAACCGTATTGGGGCCAGGAAGCCGCGACGCGATCGGAAAGCAGCCCAATCGATGAAGGGCCACCCCGGCATGCATGGGTAGATTCGCTTGCCTTCATCGATTGGGCTCGGTATTTTTTGCGTCTGCAGCGCCGGCACTGACTCACGGCCTCATGCTTGTGGTTCCAATACAAAACCCTTAAGCTTTGACAGACCGATCAACTCCTGGGAGCGACACATGAGCAGCCATGTTTACAAGCAGCTTGAACTCACCGGTTCCTCCGCCACCAGCATTGAAGATGCCGTGAGCACCGCCATTGCCAAGGCACATGAGACGGTGCGCAACATCCAGTGGTTCACCGTCACCGAGACGCGTGGCCATGTGGTCGACGGCAAGGTCGCGCATTGGCAGGTTTCAATGAAGATCGGATTCACGCTGGAATAGCCGCCAGGGCAGAGACATTGCGGCGTGCCGGCAAGGGGCGCCATCAATGAAGCGGCCTCGACTTGGTCTCTCCAGCCCGAGTCTTCAGCTTAGGGCGTAAGGCCGATTTCGCTGCAAAGGCGTCATCGGCGGATTCTGCGTTGACCGACTGCAATGCAGCAGCGAAACCGGACTTCAGGTCGGCCACGACAGGCAGCAGGACCCAGGTCACATGCGACTCGCCTTCATTTCTTTTGCCGGCTTCGACGCGCCGGTTTCGCCTTCACCGGCGTGTATTTCTGGTTCGCCTGATCGAGCCACAGCAAGGTATCCACATGCGACAGAAAGCGCCGCAGGTAGTCGGGTGACAGCTTGCGCATCAACGCGAGGGAACGAAGCACAAGCATGTGCGAATTCAGCGGGCCGGCGTTGACAGGCCCTCGCCCGACGGCTTGGTCCACCTGGTCTTCGGCAGCAATCCTGGACCACACCTCCCTGAAGCGACGAACGCTCGCCATTTCAGAAACGGCCTCCATGTCGCTGACCAGACTGCTCCCAGGACCGCTCCCCAGGCGGCGATCGATGGCGTCCTGCTTCACGTTCTGGATGTACTGGTTCAGCTGGGCCAGCGGCGCGCAGGGTCTGGTGAACGCCGATTGCGCGCCCAGCCGGCGCATGCCCCCGTAATCGCCTGCCGCGAAAAGCCGCTGCAGTTCACGGGCCAGGTCCGGATGCTTGGCTGACAGGCTCGCCAACTCGTCGCTGGCCGCCTTCTGCGCCTGCCTGAAGCGTTCGCCATAGTCCGCCAGCGCAATTTTGAGCTTGCCTTCCAGGATGCGTCGCACCTCGCCTGGCGCTGTGTCCATACGCTGCGACAGCAGCTCCAGGTAATGAAAGCGCGCGGGATCGAGGCGCTGGGCTCCTTCGTTTCGCAAGGACGCATGCCACGACAGCAGCGACTTTTCTCCATCCCGCTGCGAATGCGGCATTTCGGCGCGACCCGACTCACTCATGGGCGGAAGGGGTGGAGGGTTTCACATTGGCGGACTTGGGCACCGGCGCCATTTCCACGCGCCGGTTCAGCGCGCGTCCCTTTTCATCCGTGTTGGAGGCCACCGGCTGCTCTGCGCCAAAGGCCGCGGCAAAGGCCCGGGACGACGGCATGCCTTCTTCGATCAGGGCACGGGTCACCGTCAGGGCACGCTGGGCCGACAGCGCCAGGTTGTCCGCAAAGCGCTGGTTGCCCTCCTGGATGGGCTTGTCGTCGGTAAAACCGCTCACCATCAACAGTTCATCGCGCTCACCCAGGTACACCTGCAACGGGGGCACGAGACTCTTCAACAGCAGCCGGCCGTCGGGACGCAACTGGTCCGAGTTCAGGGGGAACAATACGCTGCCACTGATGCCAATGCGTCCGTTGTTCAGCGTGACCCGGCCCGTTGCCAGCGGAATGGCCAGGGCCTTTTCCAGGGCGATGCGGCGCTGCTCCTCCACCCGGCGCTTTTGCACCTCCGCCTCCAGGTTGGCCATCAGGTCCATCTGGACCACCAGCACCCCGACCAGGATCAGCACGAAAGCGCCCAGCAAGCCCGACATCAGGTCCCCGAAAACGGCCCAGACCGGCGCGGTCTGCTCCATGCCGTCGCCCCTTTCGTCAAGGTCGATCATCCCGCGACTCCCTCGGACTGCGAGGCTTGCTTGCTGTGGAGCTGGCGCAGGTCTTCGACAATGCCCTGCTGCGACGTGATGCTGAGGTCGATGACCTCGCGCGCCTGCGCCACGTAGTAGGCAAGTTGTTCGTCACTCCGCGCCATGGACTGGTTCATGGTGCCCTCCATGCGCTGCAGGCTTTCAATCAGCTTCTCGTTGGTCGCGTTGAAAAGCTGGACGCCATGATTGAAGGATTCGCCCAGGCTAGCCAGCTCGACCGCGCTGCCGGTGAGGTGCGCCGCCATGTCCTCCGCCTTGCCGGCCTGTGCCCCCAGCGTTTCAGCAAACTGGCTGCCGGCCTTGTCCAGCACAGCTGCCGCCGAACCCACCAGCGACTCGATCGCCGCACGCTGTTCACCCGAGGCCTGGTGGATGGTCTGGAGCAGCGCCCTGATTTGTTCCACCAGGCCGGTGCGCTCTTCGAGCGCGAGGTTGTCTCGCTCGGTGAGCCGGGTCATTTCCTGCCGCAATTGCGCAATCACTTCCGCAGCGGCCTGGGGCACTTCAGAGGCCGTTTGCATAAGCCGGGTCATGGGTGTTTCCAGCGCGGCGCCCAGCGTGGCCAGATGACTGGCCAGTGCCGCCTGCAGTTCGCCCAGCCGCTCGACGGCGGCGTTGCCGCGCGTTGCCTCTTCTTCCCTGAGCGCATCGAGTTCCGTGCGCCACACACTGGCCAGCTGGTCCATGCGGTCGCCGTGCTGCTGCATCCAGTCGGCCTCGGAGTCGATGCGCGAACGAATCAGCTCCTCCGAGTGGGTCGACAGTCGTGCAATGTCGTCCAGGGTCCGGCTCGCCTGATGGCTGGCGCGTTCGGTAATCTCACCGGCGGTTTTCTCCAGCGTCAGGCAGACTGCTTGCTGCTGGGCGAGCGACTGCGCCCCGACACGCTGCCATTCGCCGTGCAGCGTGGCCGCCATGGACTCCAGCGCCTGCGTCCAGGCCTGCAGCCTCTGCCGATCCGACGAGGCCTGGTCCGATTGCGACCTGGACACGGCCTCGTTGACCGTGGCCAGCAACACGCCTGAGCGCTGCTCGAAGGTGTCCGTGAAGGCCGCCAGTGCCCGGTCCAGGCCATTGACCTGGCTTTCGCTGGTCCGCGCATGGTTCTGGAGAGCCGTCGTCCAGGTTTCGGACACGGCTCGGGCGGTGGCGCTGAACTGGGCCGAGAGGCCCGTCAACTGCGTCTGCGCTGCGTCGCTCACGCGCTCGTGCAGGCGCTTCGATTCCTGCGCAATTTCCGTCATCGCCGCCTCGACCACGGGCTTGATGCTCTCGCCCGCCACCCTTGCGCTGGCCGTCAGGCTGTCTTTCAGGGACTGCCCGACGGTGTCGGCCAGACCGGTGTAGGCGACGCTCACCTCACGGTGGAACTGCGCCTGACTGCCCAGCAGCTGCTCGTTCAACTGCTGGCTCCGGCGTTCCATTCCCTCCATCATGGTCTGCAGCTTGTCGACCACGTCGGGCAAGGCGTGCGCCTGCACCTGCAGCGCCTTGAAGGTTTCCTGACGCTGATGGGCGAGCGAAAACGGCCGAAAGACGGTCGCAATACGGGAGTCCAGCTGCCGCGCGACGTCTACCCTCTCGCGGCGGCTGATGGCCGACAGCAGGCCCAGCATGGCCGACGCGGCCACCCCGGCCACCGAGGTGCCAAATGCAAGCCCCAGGCCCTTGATCGGTGCGGCTAGCGCCGACCGGATGGCGTGAAGATCCGTCGAGCCCTCCAGAGCGAACACGGCCCCCTTGAAGGTCACGACCATGCCCAGGAAGGTACCGAGCATCCCCAGCATCACCAGCAGCCCCACCAGGTACGGTGTCAACGCAGGGCCCGGCAAGGCGACCCGTTCGCCCTCGATCCGCAAACGCACGGAATTTTGCAGGGAAGGGGGTACGCCGACTAGCCAGACGCCGATGTCCGGCAGCGGCTGAGGAATGTCGGCAAGCGCCGCCGCCAGCGAGGCTGTGGCAGCGCGAAACTGTCTGAGTTCGAACGCGCCCAGCAAATAAACCCCGGCAATCACCGCCGTCATGACCAGGGCCATCCAGCTCGAACCGACAAACCCCAACCCCACCCAGGTCACGGTCATCAGACCGATGGCGAAGGCGACTGCAAAAAAAATCCTGTTCATTGGTACGTCTTAACCTCGTTGCTGAATGCTTCAATCAATCCCACGACCGGCTGCAGCCGGACCTCCAGTTCCGCCAGCAAGACCTCCTGCACCTCCTTGCCGAAGACGTCCAGCCACCCGCCCGGTTGTCGCCACGAAGCCAGGGCGTCCTGCTGCTGCGCAGCGTCGAGCCCGAGCTGACGGGTTTTACGCAAGTGCCCGAAACGTCGCTCAAGCAGCACAGGCACCGTTGACAGCAGTTTTTGCTCCCGACCACCGAACATCTGCTCCATCACAGCATCGAAGGTTGCCAGCTGCCCGAGTTGGGGAGATACCTTCGCGATGGCTTGCCGGACATGGGCACGCAATGCATCAATCCTCAATGCCATGTGGCGTTGTTGGTCGAGATAACGCTGGTGATACGGTGCATACCCAGCGTCCGTTTCCGTTCCGCTGGCAGGGGATGCACTGCTTGCCGTGATGGCCTTCACCAGGGCTGTTCGCACCCGATGAAATTCTTCTTCCAGAGCGAAGGTTCTGGCCAGCAGCCGATCCGATGGTTTCTCTTCGTCAACCGTCTTGATCGACTGGTGCGCCGCATGGAGCGTGATGCCATCGAAAACGTCCAACCACAGGCCCAATCGTTCCGCAAAGTCCTGCCTCGACGCCTCAACATCCACGGAGGCCAAATCACTGAGCAAGCGAACGAGTCTTGAGCTGCTGAAATTCCTGGGCAAATACATTCCTTTGACGTTGAAACGTGGGAACAAAGTCTGTCGGACTCTACATAAGTAGCCAAAGTCATCGAAAACATGGCCCCTGTCGAGACCACCACCGCAGACACCGCAAAAAGACGCCTTTGAAATAAGGTCTGTCGGAACTTGAACCGAACCGCCCCCTACGACCAGAAACGCTCATCAGTCGGTCAGTGACACGGCTACCTACAGAAATAGCCAATGGTCACTGCTGAATTTTGAGAAATTTTGTGGCACAGGCTGGGCACGATATGGGCACAGAGTGGGCACAAAGCAAAACGCCCACATGAAGTGGGCGTTTGCTACCAGCCTTGACGGCTTGGATGTTGGTTGCGCGGGCAAGATTTGAACTTACGACCTTTGGGTTATGAGCCCAACGAGCTACCAGGCTGCTCCACCGCGCGATATGTCTCTATTATACCTTACTCTGCCTTCGCCGCGTCAGCGGTAGTGTCTTCTATTTCAGGACGATCCACCAACTCGACCAAAGCCATGGGTGCATTGTCGCCAACGCGAAAGCCCATCTTCAGAATACGGGTGTAGCCACCAGGACGGGCCTTGTAGCGCGGACCCAATTCTGCAAACAGCTTGACCACCATGTCGCGGTCGCGCAGGCGATCGAAGGCCAGACGTTTGTTGGCCACCGTTGGCTCTTTGGCCAGCGTGATCATCGGTTCCACCACACGGCGCAATTCCTTGGCCTTTGGCAGGGTGGTCTTGATGACTTCGTGCTGAAGCAGCGAGTTCATCATGTTGCGCAGCATGGCGAGGCGGTGCTCGCTGGTGCGGTTCAGTTTACGTAGTCCGTGTCCGTGTCGCATGGTGATTTCCTTTTTAATAATCAGGCAGCCGTATCAGGTACTGCCCGTGCGCCATCTCTTCGAAGATGGTCAGTTTTACAAATTAACGTTTGTCCAGGCCTGCAGGTGGCCAGCTCTCAAGGCGCATGCCCAGAGTCAAGCCGCGGGAAGCCAGCACTTCCTTGATCTCGTTAAGAGATTTCCGTCCGAGATTGGGAGTCTTGAGCAGCTCATTTTCAGTGCGCTGAATCAGATCGCCAATGTAGTAAATGTTTTCTGCTTTCAGGCAGTTTGCCGAACGCACCGTGAGCTCAAGCTCGTCGACAGGGCGCAACAGGATGGGATCAAACTGCTGCGAGCTGCGCTGCACCGGTGCATCAAATGCCGCCAGTTCATTGCCTTCCAGCTGAGCGAACACAGCCAGCTGCTCAACGAGAATCTTCGCCGATGCGCGGACAGCATCCTCAGCGGTCACTGCACCATTGGTTTCAATTTCGAGGACCAGCTTGTCCAGGTCCGTGCGCTGCTCAACGCGGGCGCTTTCGACGGTGTAGCTCACGCGCTTGACCGGGGAAAACGAAGCGTCCAGCACAATGCGGCCGATGGATTTTGGCGACTCATCGCCATAGCGACGCATGGTGCCCGGCACATAGCCACGGCCATTCTCAACCTTGATCTGCATGTCGATCTTGCCGCCGTGCGACAGATTCACGATCACGTGTTCAGGGTTGATGATTTCCACATCGTGCGGCGTCTGGATATCGGCCGCGGTCACAGGACCTTCGCCGTCTTTGCGCAGGCTGAGGGTCACTTCGTCGCGGTTGTGGAGCTTGAACACCACACCTTTGAGGTTCAACAGGATATTGACGACATCTTCCTGCACGCCGTCGATGGACGAGTACTCATGCAGAACGCCGGCAATGGTCACTTCAGTGGCGGCATGGCCAACCATGGAGGACAACAACACACGGCGCAGGGCATTGCCCAGCGTGTGGCCGTAGCCACGCTCGAATGGCTCCAGAGTCACCTTGGCGCGATTCGCGCCAAGCTGCTCCACATTGATGGTTTTAGGTTTCAACAAATTGGTCTGCATGCAGTCTTCCTCTCAATACCCTCGGTTCGTTACACCGATAAGGCCGGCGAAGCACACCCTGGCGATACGGTGCCCCGTATCGCAGGAACGAAAAATTAGCGCGAGTACAACTCGACGATCAACGATTCGTTGACGTCGGCTGCAAATTCGTCGCGATCGGGCACCTTCTTGAAGACGCCTTCGCCCTTGTCGGCGTTCACATCGACCCAGGCAGGCAGTCCGACCTGTTTTGCCAGCTCAAGCGCCTCGGTGACGCGAGTCTGCTTCTTGGACTTGTCACGTACGGCGATCACATCACCGGTCTTGACCATGTAAGAAGGAATATTGACCGAATTGCCGTTCACCGTGATGGCTTTGTGTGAAACCAGCTGGCGCGCTTCGGCGCGTGTCGAGCCGAAGCCCATGCGGTACACGACGTTGTCCAGGCGCGATTCGAGGATGAACAGCAGATTGGCGCCGGTGTTGCCCTTGCGGCGATCGGCTTCCTCGAAATAGCGGCGGAACTGCTTCTCCAGCACGCCGTACATGCGCTTGACCTTCTGCTTTTCGCGCAGCTGCAGGCCGAAGTCGGAAGTACGGGTACCCGAAGTACGACCGTGCTGGCCAGGCTTCGAATCAAATTTGGCCTTGTCGCTGATGGCGCGACGTGCGCTCTTCAGGAAAAGGTCGGTGCCTTCACGGCGGGATAGTTTGGCCTTGGGGCCGAGATAGCGTGCCACTTGAGTGTCCTTGTGTCATCTGCTGCATTGCTGCAGGAGCCTTCGGTGTGAACCTAACGGCGGTGGGCTTGATAAAAAATGCCTGACCTGGCTGACTGCAAGGCAATCAACCAGAGCAGGCAAGGCTATTAAATGCGGCGGCGCTTTTGTGGGCGGCAGCCGTTGTGGGGAACCGGGGTAACGTCGGCAATCGAATTGATCCGGATGCCCAGCGCGCCCAATGCACGGACGGAAGATTCGCGTCCGGGACCAGGGCCCTTGATTTCAACGTCAAGATTCTTGATGCCCTGCTCAATGGCAGCGCGGCCAGCCACCTCGGATGCAACCTGCGCTGCAAAAGGCGTCGACTTGCGCGAACCTTTGAAACCCTGACCACCGGAAGAAGCCCAGGACAAGGCATTGCCCTGGCGATCCGTGATGGTGATGATCGTGTTGTTGAAAGAAGCGTGGACGTGGGCAATGCCATCCGCCACGTTCTTGCGTACTTTCTTGCGAACGCGCTGTGCGGCGTTATTGCTTGGTGATTTTGCCATGACGACCTCTCAATTATTTCTTCAAAGCAGCAGCGGCCTTGCGCGGACCCTTGCGGGTACGGGCATTGGTCCGGGTGCGCTGGCCACGCATGGGCAGGCCGCGACGATGGCGGAAACCACGGTAGCAACCGATGTCCATCAGGCGCTTGATGTTCATCGTGGTTTCACGACGCAAATCGCCCTCGATGGTGAACAGAGCAATCTGGTCACGGATTTTTTCCAGATCGCCGTCAGTCAGATCTTTGATTTTTTTCGAATAGGCGATATCACATGCTTCGCAAATCTTGCGAGCGCGTGTGCGACCTATGCCGAAAATTGCAGTCAAGCCGATTTCGGCGTGCTGCTGCGGCGGAATATTGATACCAGCGATACGTGCCATGTGCGTCCTCTAAATCTCTTGAAAATCAGCCTTGGCGCTGCTTGTGACGCGGATCCGTGCAGATCACGCGTACAACGCCCTTGCGGCGGATGATTTTACAGTTGCGGCAAATTTTCTTGACCGAAGCTGAAACTCTCATTTCTTTCTCCTAAACTTTCACTCTGTGCTTACTTGGCACGGAACACAATTCGTGCTCGCGATAAATCGTATGGCGTCAACTCAACCGTCACCTTGTCACCGGGAAGAATGCGGATGTAGTGCATGCGCATTTTCCCCGAGATGTGTCCAAGTACAACATGTCCATTTTCCAGCTTCACCCTGAAAGTTGCATTGGGAAGGTTTTCAACGACCTCCCCCTGCATCTGAATCACATCGTCTTTAGACATATCCCATCAAATACCCAGTTAACCGCCCAGTGACGTCTTGAAATTCGCCTTTTTCAGCAACGACTCATACTGTTGCGACATCATGTAATTCTGTACCTGGGCCATGAAATCCATGGTGACCACCACAATGATCATTAACGACGTGCCGCCAAAATAAAACGGCACGTTGTATTTCAAAATCAAGAACTCTGGCAGCAGGCACACAAACGTGATGTACACCGCACCGGCCAGCGTCAGGCGAACCAGAATCTTGTCGATGTACCGCGCCGTCTGGTCACCCGGACGGATGCCTGGAATGAACGCCCCGCTCTTCTTCAGGTTATCCGCAGTTTCACGGCTGTTAAACACCAGGGCCGTGTAGAAAAAGCAGAAGAACACAATCGCGCTGGCATACAGCATCACGTAAATGGGCTGGCCCGGGGTCAGCGTGCCGGCGATGTCTTTCAGCCAGCGCATGCTCTCACCCGAACTAAACCATCCAACCACGGTGGCCGGCAACAAGATGATGGAGGAGGCGAAGATCGGAGGAATCACGCCTGCCATGTTCAGCTTCAGCGGCAAGTGCGAAGACTGTCCACCGTACACCTTGTTGCCCACCTGGCGGCGCGCGTAATTCACCAGAATCTTGCGCTGCCCCCGCTCGACAAACACCACAAAATACGTCACCAGCACGACCACAGCAACGATCACGATCGCCACCAGGACGCTCATGGCCCCGGTACGCACCAGCTCCAGCAGGCCACCCATGGCACCTGGCAATCCGGCCGCAATACCAGCAAAAATCAAAATCGAAATACCGTTGCCCAAACCGCGCTCGGTAATCTGCTCACCCAGCCACATCAGGAACATCGTACCTGCGGTCAGACTGAACACCGCCGTCATCCGGAAACCAAAACCAGGCACCAGAACCAGGCCAGGCGAGCTCTCCAGCGCTACCGCGATACCCATCGACTGGAACAGCGCCAACGCCAGAGTTCCATAACGCGTGTATTGCGTGATCTTGCGACGACCGCTTTCACCTTCCTTCTTCATCTGCTCGAATGTTGGAACAACATAGGTGAGCAGCTGCATGATGATGGAGGCCGAGATGTACGGCATGATGCCCAGGGCAAACACCGTGAATCGCGACAGGGCGCCACCGGAGAACATATTGAACAGGTTCAATATGCCGCCTTGCTGGCCCTTGAACAGCTCTTTCAGCTGGCCAGGGTCAATGCCCGGCACCGGGATGTGCGCGCCAATGCGGTACACCACCAGGGCCAGCAGCAAAAACACAAGCCTGTTGCGCAAATCACCGTACTTGCCGGTTTTCGCAATTTGAGCCGAGCTGGTTGCCACTGATTTATCCAGTCAGGTATTTAAGCGACGGAGCCGCCGGCGGCTTCAATAATGGCCTTGGCACCCGCCGTGGCAGAAATGCCGTTCAGCTTGACAGCCTTGGACAGTTCACCCGACTTGATGACCTTGACGTTCTTGGCGAGCTGGCCCACCAGGCCGGCGGTCTTCAGCGCCAGCAGATCCACTTCGGCCAGGCCGAGCTGCTCCAGCGCGCTCAGGGTGACCTCGGCGTTGAACTTGAGCAGATGCGACTTGAAGCCGCGCTTGGGCAAACGGCGCTGCATGGGCATTTGACCGCCCTCGAAGCCCACTTTGTGATACCCGCCAGCGCGTGACTTCTGGCCTTTATGACCACGTCCAGCCGTTTTACCCAAGCCCGAACCGATGCCGCGACCGACACGTCGTTTGGCATGTTTTGCGCCCAGGCTAGGCTTGATTCCGTTCAATTCCATGTTGAGTCTCCGCTCAGATAACCTTGACCAGATAACTGATCTTGTTGATCATGCCGCGCACCGCGGGCGTGTCCTGCAATTCGCTGACGCTGTTGACACCGCGCAGGCCCAAGCCGCGCACAGTTGCGCGGTGTGATTCCTTGGTGCCAATCGGGCTGCGAACCAGCTGGACTTTTACTTTGGCTTCTTTGGTCATTTCAATGCTGCCTTAGCCGAAGATTTCTTCGACCGATTTACCACGCTTGGCCGCTATTTCAGAGGCTGTGGTGGAATTGTTCAGTGCATCCATCGTGGCGCGCACCATGTTGTAAGGGTTGCTCGAACCATGGCTCTTGGCCACGATGTCGGTGATGCCCATCACTTCAAAAACAGCGCGCATCGGGCCGCCGGCAATGATGCCGGTACCCTTGGGAGCCGGCGCCATCATGACGTTGGCGGCACCCCAGTGACCGAATACATTGTGGTGGATGGTGCCGTTTTTCAACGAGACCTTGGTCATGTTGCGGCGCGCTTCTTCCATGGCCTTTTGTACAGCTGCAGGCACCTCTTTTGACTTGCCCTTGCCCATGCCAACGCGGCCGTCACCGTCACCAACCACAGTGAGTGCGGCGAAACCGAGAATACGGCCGCCCTTCACCACTTTGGTGACGCGGTTGACCGCGATCATCTTTTCCTTCAGACCATCGTCTGGAGCGTCGTTTTGCGATTTTGCTTGAAACTTAGCCATACTTAATTCCAGTCTGCTTAGAACTGCAAACCAGCTTCGCGAGCCGCATCAGCCAGCGCTTTGACGCGGCCGTGGTACGCAAAACCGGCGCGATCAAACGCCACTTTTTCCACACCTGCTGCTTTTGCCTTTTCGGCAATACGCTTGCCAATGGCCTGCGCAGCAGCAACGTTTCCACCCTTACCCGAAGCGCCGATTTCCTTGCGCACTTCCACCTCTGCGGTGGATGCAGCGGCCAAAACCTTGGTGCCGTCGCCAGAAATGACACTGGCGTAAATATGCAGATTGGTGCGATTCACGGTCAGACGGGCAACACCTTGCGTGGCGATGCGGATCCGGGTCTGACGTGAACGACGAAGGCGCTGCTCTTTTTTGGTCAACATGATGCAGCTCCTTATTTCTTCTTGGTTTCTTTGATCGTGATCTTCTCATCCGCATAACGGATGCCCTTGCCCTTGTAAGGCTCGGGAGGACGAACTGCACGCACTTCCGCGGCAATCTGGCCTACACGCTGACGGTCAGAACCCTTGATCACCACCTCGGTGGGGGTTGGGGTTGCGACAGTGATGCCAGCAGGCATGTCCATGATCACAGGATGCGAGTAACCCACGGTCAGGTTCAGCTTGGCGCCTTGCGCCTGGGCCTTGTAACCCACACCGATCAGGCTGAGCTTTTTCTCAAAGCCCTTGGTCACGCCCGTCACCATGTTGTTCACGAGCTGGCGCATCGTCCCGCTCATGGCATTGGCTTCACGCGAGTCGTTGGCAGGCGCAAAAGTCAGCTTGCCGGCATCATTCTTGATGGTGACAAGCGCGTTTTGCGTCAGCGCCAGGGCACCGAGGGCGCCCTTGACATTAATCTGGTCGTCTTTGATTGCCACGTCCACGCCCTGGGGCAGGGTAACCGGCATTTTTCCTACACGAGACATTTCAGTTTCTCCTCAATGCCGCCGTTAGGCCACGTAGCACAGCACTTCACCACCGATGCCGGTAGCGCGCGCCTTGCGATCCGTCATGACACCCTGGGGCGTCGTGACAATTGCCACACCGAGGCCATTCATGACCTGGGGGATGGCGCCATGACCTTTGTAGACACGCAGGCCCGGGCGGCTGACACGCTCAATGCGCTCAATCACGGGGCGGCCTGCGTAATACTTCAGGGCGATTTCCAGTTGGGACTTGCCGTCGTCGGTCTTGACGGAGAAGCCATCGATATAGCCCTCATCCTTCAATACCTGCGCGATGGCAACCTTGACTTTTGACGACGGCACCAGCACAACGGCTTTTTCAACCATCTGTGCATTCCGGATGCGCGTCAGCATGTCGGCGATAGGATCACTCATACTCATTTGCGGTTCTCCTATTGCTTACCAGCTTGCCTTGGTGATACCAGGGATATCACCAGCAAAAGCCAACTCGCGAATCTTGGCGCGAGCCAGACCGAATTGACGGAACGTACCGCGTGGGCGACCCGTGATCGCGCAGCGGTTGCGCTGGCGAGTCGGATTGGCGTTGCGGGGCAACTTTTGCAGCTCAAGACGGGCCAGCGCGCGCTCTTCATCGGAGCGCTTGGCGTCGTTGGACGTCGCCTTGAGTTCAGCGTATTTTTTGGCGAACTTGGCCGCGAGTTTCTCGCGCTTCAGTTCACGTTGCAGTAAAGCTTGTTTTGCCATGTCCCGCCTCAGTTCTTGAACGGAAAACGGAAGGCGGTGAGGAGCGCCTTGCACTCTTCATCGGTCTTGGCCGTTGTGGTGATGCTGATATTGAGACCGCGCAGGGCGTCGACCTTGTCGTACTCAATCTCAGGGAAAATGATCTGCTCTTTCACGCCGATGTTGTAGTTTCCGCGGCCATCAAAGGCCCGACCGGAAATACCGCGGAAGTCACGGACGCGCGGCAGGGCCACGGTCACGAAACGATCGAGGAACTCATACATCTGCACGCCGCGCAGCGTCACCATGCAGCCAATGGGCAGGTCTTCGCGGATCTTGAAACCGGCGATAGCCTTCTTGGCCTTCGTGACGACGGGCTTCTGGCCGGCAATCTTGGTCATGTCGCTCACCGCGTTGTCCATGACCTTCTTGTCGGCAACAGCCTCGCTCACACCCATGTTGAGCGTGATCTTGGTGATGCGCGGAACCTGCATGGGCGAGGTGTAGCCAAATTTTTCAATCAGGCTGGGCGCGATTTTTTCGCGGTATTGATCTTGCAAGCGTGCCATGTTTATGCAGCCTTAATTTCGTCGCCGCTGGACTTGAAGACGCGCACTTTCTTGCCGTCTGCCAACAACTTGATACCAACCCGATCCGCCTTGCCCGTTGCAGCATTGAAAATGGCCACATTGGACTGGTGAATCGGCATGCTTTTCTCGACAATGCCACCGGTGGTGCCCTTGAGAGGATTGGGCTTGGTGTGTTTTTTCACCAGGTTGATCCCGTCCACCAGCACATGGCTGTCGTCCTTGCGCAGCGAAACCGTGCCGCGCTTGCCTTTATCGCGACCTGCGATCACGATGACTTCGTCGCCTTTGCGAATCTTGTTCATGGGGCGTCCTTACAGAACTTCAGGAGCCAGGGACACGATCTTCATGAACTTCTCAGTGCGCAGCTCGCGCGTCACTGGTCCGAAGATGCGGGTGCCGATAGGCTCCAGCTTGGCGTTAAGCAACACTGCCGCGTTGCCATCGAATTTGACGAGCGAGCCATCGCCGCGGCGGATGCCCTTGGCGGTGCGAACGACCACAGCGCTGTAAACCTCGCCTTTTTTGACGCGGCCACGCGGAGCGGCTTCTTTGATGCTCACCTTGATGACGTCACCAACGCTGGCGTACCGGCGCTTGGATCCGCCCAGCACCTTGATGCACATCACGGATTTGGCACCCGTGTTGTCAGCAACATCGAGTTTGGATTGCGTTTGAATCATTTAAATTTAGTCCCAACTTGCACCAGAAAGCCGCATTGCACGATCCTCGGATCTTGCAAGCCACAACCCAGTCAGTCTTGGGCCCGTCGTCCACATCACAAACCACTTGCAATGCTTCCGCTGGGCAGAATTCTTCGCCTTTTTCATAGCGAAGCCCACGATTATGGCCAAATTGCCAGGCGCTGTCAACTGCCTCACGTGAAAATTACCCCACAAATCCTTGAAGCGACGCCATGCCAGGGTCGGCGGGCCCTCCGGGCAGCCTATTCAGAAAGCGCCCGCAGCACCGGAAGCGGCACGAAGCCCGTGAAAAAATTCACAGAAAATCGCGTCTTTATCCATTAGCCACCGAGGTACATTGCTATCAAAACAGTAGCAATCAGCCATTTTTGGGTGCTGCTGTGATGATGGGGCCGGCCGGATGGCGCAGGTCTGCCGGCTTCAGTCGGGCAAGCTGAGGTACTGGCCGCAAAGCGCCAAAAATGCCTCCAGTTGCGGGTCCACCCCGTTTTCCTGCTGAAGCAATACGGCCACTTCTGACGCCAGCGACCGGGCCAGGGCCGCGTCCAGGAACAACAGGCGGGAGCGGCGAGCCAGCACGTCTTCCACGCAACGCGCGTACTCGTAGCGGGCCGCAAACCGCACCATGGCCTCCGTCAGCCCCCCCCCGAGTTCATGGGCGGCGCCCGGCAGGCCCTGCACAACCGCGGCCTCACTCCCGTATAGGTGAACACCCGGTGCGTCACTGATTTTACGGCCCAGGTCCTGAGCACCCACTAACTTGAGGTGGGCGGTCGCGGTACCTGCACGCCTCGGGAGCAAGCCCGCGGCGAAGCATGTCTCCATCACATCCTCCGCCATGGCCCGGTAAGTGGTCCACTTCCCCCCTGTCACCGTGACCAGGCCGCTGTTGCTGACCAGCACCGTATGCTCACGCGACAGGGCCTGGGTTCTCTCCGCATGGTCATCAGACGGCTTGACCAGGGGGCGCAGGCCGACCCAGATGCTTTTGATGTCGGTCGGGCCAGGCGCGCGGCTCAGGTAGCGCGCCGATTCGCGCAGGATGAAATCAACCTCTTCCTTGAACGGCAGCGGCTCGCGGGCCAGATCATGACGCGGCGTATCGGTGGTCCCCAGAATGGTTTTACCCAGCCAGGGCACGGCAAACAACACCCGGCCGTCAGCCGTTTTAGGAATCAGCATGGCGTGGTCGGTGGGCAAAAACGACCGGTCCACCACAATATGCACGCCCTGGCTGGGGGCGACCATGGGCTGGGTTTCGCGACCTATGGCCTGCCCGTCCTGAAGGCGCAGCTGGTCTACCCAGACACCCGCCGCATTCACCACACATTTGGCCTTGATCTCAAAGAGGCGGCCTGTTTCCTGGTCCTGCGCGTGAAGGCCCACCAGTTTGCCGTTTTCATGAATCAAGCCCGTGGCGGCACAGTAGTTGACCAGCAACGCGCCCTGGCGGGCGGCGGTGCGGGCCAGCGCCAGGGCCAGGCGCGCATCGTCAAACTGGCCGTCCCAGTACTTGACGCCGCCCTTGAGGCCCTGCGGCTGCGCCGTCGGCAGGCAGTCCAGGGTTTCGGTCCGGCTCAGGAACTCGGTGGGACCCAGCCCGGCCTTGCCGGCCAGGGCGTCGTACATCTTCAGGCCCACACCATAAAAAGGCGCCTCCCAGAACTTATAAGAAGGCATGACAAAAGCCAGGGGCTGCGCCAGGTGCGGCGCATTGGCCAGCAGCGTGGTGCGCTCGTGCAAGGCCTCGCGCACCAATGAAATATTGCCTTGCGCCAGATAGCGCACACCACCATGCACCAGCTTGGTAGCCCGCGACGAGGTGCCTTTGGCAAAGTCGTGCGATTCGACCAGCACGACAGAAAACCCGCGCGCCGCGGCATCAAGCGCCACGCCCAGGCCGGTGGCGCCGCCGCCGATGATGGCGAGGTCATACTGACAGGGCTGAGCCAGCCGGGCGATCAGGTCATGGCGCCGCGTTGGTGCCGGTGCCGGCAAGGATTCAGTCGTCATGGGCTGCATCGTCCGTCGTCATAACCCGTTGTCATAAAACCCCGTTTTCAGTGTGTCTTGAGCCTGTCCGGGCCACGCCAACAGCAGCTTGCTGCATCGAGCAGCAACCGGGCCTCGGGGTGCCCCACACCCGGGGGAGCCTGTCCGGGCCACGCCAACAGCAGCTTGCTGCATCGAGCAGCAACCGGGCCTCGGGGTGCCCCACACCCGGGGGAGCCTGTCCGGGCCACGCCAACAGCAGCTTGCTGCATCGAGCAGCAACCGGGCCTCGGGGTGCCCCACACCCGGGGGAGCCTGTCGGACTTGGGAATCGTCGGCTGCAAATCGACGCCCCAAGCCCTTCGGATTAACGCGCTTTTCCGTCTTTCCAGGCTTGCAGCAACTTGTCATAGTTGATGGTTTCACCTTTTGGCTTCTCGTTAGCCAGCTTGGCCCACGGTGCCGCCTTGTCACTCAGGTATTTGGCCGGATCACCTTTAGGATTGAGCTTGGGCGCACAGTTGGCCATGCCGGCACGCTGCAAACGACCCATCACGTTGTCCATTTCTTCGGCCAGGTTGTCCATGGCTTTTTGTGGTGTCTTTTCACCGGTCACGGCTTCGGCCACGTTCTTCCACCAGAGCTGCGCGAGCTTGGGGTAGTCGGGCACGTTGGTGCCGGTGGGCGACCAGGCCACGCGTGCCGGGCTGCGGTAGAACTCGACCAGGCCGCCCAGCTTGGGCGCCATGTCGGTCATGGCCTTGCTCTGGATGTCGGACTCGCGGATCGGCGTCAGGCCCACGATCGTCTTCTTCAACGACGTGGTCTTCGAGGTGATGAACTGCGCGTACAGCCAGGCCGCGGCGGTGCGGTCCGCGTCGTGGTTGGTGAAGAAGGTCCACGAGCCGACGTCCTGGTAGCCGTTCTGCATGCCCTGCTTCCAGTACGGACCGTTCGGGCCGGGTGCCATGCGCCATTTCGGCGTGCCGTCGGCATTCACCACCGGCAGGCCCGGCTTGGTCATGTCGGCCGTGAAGGCGGTGTACCAGAAGATCTGCTGGGCAATCTGGCCCTGCGCCGGCACCGGCCCGGCTTCGCCGAAGGTCATGCCGGTGGCCTCCTTGGGCGCGTACTTCTTCATCCAGTCGACGTACTTGGTGAGCGCATAAACGGCTGCGGGCGAATTGGTGGCACCACCGCGTGAAACCGAAGCGCCGACCGGTGTGCATTTGTCTGCTGCCACGCGGATGCCCCACTCATCAACCGGCAAGCCGTTGGGCGCGCCGATGTCGGCAGTCCCGGCCATCGAGAGCCAGGCGTCGGTGAAGCGCCAGCCCAGCGACGGGTCTTTCTTGCCGTAGTCCATGTGGCCATAGATGGGTTTGCCGTCGATGGTTTTCACGTCCACGCTGAAGAACTCGGCGATGTCTTCGTAAGCGCTCCAGTTGAGCGGCACGCCCAGGTCGTAGCCATACTTGGCCTTGAACTTGTCTTTCAGGTCCTGACGCGCAAACAGGTCGGCGCGGAACCAGTAGAGGTTGGCGAATTGTTGGTCGGGCAACTGGTAAAGCTTGCCGTCAGGACCCGTCGTGAACTTGGTGCCGATGAAGTCCTTCAGGTCCAGCCCAGGGTTGGTATAGTCCTTGCCCTTGCCGGCCATGTAGTCGGTCAGGTTCATGATCTTGCCGTAGCGGTAGTGGGTACCGATCAGGTCGGAGTCGGAAACCCAGCCGTCATAAATCGACTTGCCCGACTGCATCGAGGTCTGCAGCTTCTCGACCACATCACCCTCCTGGATCAGGTCGTGCTTGACCTTGATGCCGGTGATTTCCTCGAAGGCCTTGGCCAGCGTCTTCGATTCGTATTCGTGCGTGGTGATGGTTTCCGACACCACCGAGATTTCCTTGACGCCCTTGGCCTGCAGCTTTTTGGCGGCATCAATAAACCACTTCATCTCCGCCTGTTGCTTGTCTTTGCTCAGGGTGGATGGCTGAAACTCAGCGTCAATCCATTTTCTGGCGGCGGCTTCGTCTGCCCAGCCGGGCCCGGCCATTGCGCAGGCAGCGGCCAGTGCCAGTGCCGTCCGACGTGTGTTACGCATCTTCATGACTCTTGTCTCCTCATTGGTTCACTCCCCGTTGATGAAGGCTTGTTCGGCTCCGGGGAAACATGAGCCGGATTCCTTTTTCTAGCCGCCGAAGCGCTACCCCTTGCGCATGATGAATGCCAGCAAGGCCATGGAAAAAACAAAGCTGATCCAGATCGAAGGGTCTGCCTCCAGGTTCAACCAGCCGGCCAGCTTGCCGCTGATGCCCACAAAAATCAGGTTCACATACGCGGCACTCAGCAGACCGATGAATAAACGGTCACCGCGCGTGGTCTCCATCGGCAAAAAGCCGCGCTCCAGACGTGTCGGAGACCTCAGCTCCCAGGCCGTCATGCCAACCAGCATCAGAACGATGCAGCTGAAAAATACCGCGACCGGTGTCGTCCAGGCCATCCACTCAAACATATCCATCCTCCAGACTGTCCAATACGAAGGCAAAGGTCGTGCCTGCCCAAGCTGACGCCGCCGATCCGGCTTTGCCGGTCTGCAGGCGTCGCCCCTTGAGGAGAGGCGCCAAAGGCGCTTCGGGGAGAGTCACACTCTGCCCATCGCGAAACCCTTCGCGATGTAGTTGCGCACAAACCAGATCACGATGGCGCCCGGCACGATGGTCAACACACCGGCCGCCGCCAGCGTCGCCCAGTCCATGCCCGACGCCGAAACAGTTCGGGTCATGGTGGCGACGATGGGCTTGGCATTGACGCTGGTCAGCGTGCGCGCCAGCAGCAGTTCCACCCAGCTGAACATGAAGCAGAAGAAGGCCGCCACGCCAACCCCGGCCTTGATGAGCGGCAGGAAAATGCGGACAAAAAACCCGGGAAACGAGTAGCCGTCGATGTAGGCGGTCTCATCAATCTCACGCGGGATGCCGCTCATGAAACCCTCCAGAATCCACACCGCCAGCGGCACGTTGAACAGCAGATGCGCCAGCGCCACGGCGATGTGCGTATCCATCAGCCCGACCGTGGTGTAGAGCTGGAAGAAGGGCAGCAGGAATACCGCCGGCGGCGTCATGCGATTGGTCAACAGCCAGAAAAACACATGCTTGTCGCCCAGAAAGCTGTAACGTGAAAACGCATAGGCGGCAGGCAGGGCCACGGTGATGGAGATCACCGTGTTGATGGCCACATAGATCAGGCTGTTGATGTAGCCCGAGTACCAGGATGGATCGGTGAAGATGGTCTTGTAGTTGTCCCAGGTGAAATGCTGGGGGAAAAACGAAAAGCTCGACACGATTTCGGCATTCGTCTTGAAACTCATGTTGACCATCCAGTAGATGGGCAGCAGGGCAAAGACGATGTAGGCGATCAGGAACAGCGTCCGCGCCTGGAATTTTGGCTTAGACATGTTGCCCCCACGCTCTGCACTTCTTGTCGTCGCTGCCCCCCGAGGGGGCGCGAGCTTGCTCGGGGCGGCCCGGCGCTGCGCTCATTGTTCACCTTCTTTCTCTTGGGTACCCACGCGCTTCATCCAGTTGTACAAGATGAAGCACAGCAGCAGGATGATCAAAAAGTAAATCAACGAGAAGGCCGCTGCGGGACCGAGGTCAAACTGCCCGACGGCCTTTTGCGTGAGGTACTGCGACAGGAAGGTCGTTGAATTGCCTGGCCCGCCGCCCGTCAGCACAAAGGGCTCGGTGTAAATCATGAAGCTGTCCATGAAGCGCAGCAGCACGGCGATCATCAGCACCCCGCGCATTTTTGGCAGCTGGATGTAACGGAACACGGCGAATTTGCTGGCGCCGTCGATGCGCGCCGCCTGGTAGTACGCATCGGGAATGGAGCGCAGACCGGCGTAACACAGCAAGGCCACCAACGGCGTCCAGTGCCATACATCCATCATCAGCACCGTCGCCCAGGCATGGCTGGCGTTGCCGGTATAACTGTAGTCAAAGCCCATCTTCTGCAGCATCGCGCCCAGCAAGCCGATGTCGGCCCGGCCATAGATTTGCCAGATCGTGCCCACCACATTCCACGGGATGAGCAGCGACAGGGCGACCAGCACCAGCACCAGGGAGGCTTTCCAGCCCTGCGCCGGCATCGACAGCGCCAGCGCAATGCCCAGCGGAATCTCCACGGCCAGCACGGCCAGTGAAAAAGTCAGTTGCCGCCACAGTGCTGCATGCAAGTCTTCGTCGCGCATCACCGCGGCAAACCACTCGGTGCCGACAAACACGCGCCGCTCCGGCGAGATGATGTCCTGCACCGAATAATTCACCACCGTCATGAGCGGCAAAATCGCGGAGAACGCCACGCAGATGATGACGGGCAACACCAGCAGCCAGGCCTTCTGGTTCACGGGTTTGGTTGTTGTGCTCATGGATTTACCCCCACGCTTGTCACTGCGTGTACTGCGCTGCCCCCCGAGGGGATGCGAGCTTGCTTGAAGCGGTTCTGCGCTGCGCTCATGCGGCCACCAATTCTTCGTTGATATAAAAACAGGTGTGCGGCCCCATGACCTGCAGCCAGACTTGCTGACCGGCTTGCGGCACCTCGGCCTCCGGCTTGAGCCTCGCCTTGAGCGTGTGCTCGCCAATCGTGGCCGTCAGCATCACATGGGTACCGATGTCCTGCACCAGCGTCACTTTGAAGGGCAGCGCAGCCGGGTCGCCGGGCGGCGCTTGCACCACATACTCGGGGCGCACACCCAGTTTGAGGTCACCGTCCGGCAGCGCCCGGTCGGCTGGCAGAACCAGCACCTGCCCCGCCACACGCAGCACCCCGGCCCGCACGACGGCGGGCAAGAAGTTCATGCCGGGCGAACCAATGAAATGCCCGACAAAGGTGTGGCTTGGTTTTTCAAACAGCGCATCGGCCGAACCCGTTTGCACGGCCCGGCCCCGCGTCATGACCACCACTTCCTCGGCGAAGGTAAGCGCCTCGACCTGGTCATGCGTCACATAAATCAAGGTGAGCTTGAGTTCGTGGTGAATCTGCTTGAGCTTGCGCCGCAGCTGCCATTTCAGGTGGGGGTCAATCACCGTGAGCGGTTCGTCAAACAACACCGCCGACACGTCAGGGCGCACCAGGCCACGCCCCAGCGAGATTTTTTGCTTGGCATCGGCCGCCAGGCCGGACGCGCGGTGGTTCAGCTGGCCGCTCATGTCGAGCATCTCGGCAATCTCGCCCACGCGTTTTTTTATCTGTGCCTCCGCCACCTTGCGATTGCGCAAGGGAAAAGCCAGGTTCTCGGCCACGGTCATGGTGTCGTAGATCACCGGGAACTGGAACACCTGTGCAATGTTGCGCTGCTGGGGCGAGGCCCGTGTCACGTCCAAGCCGTCAAACCTGACGCTGCCTTGCGAAGGCACCAGCAGGCCCGACATGATGTTGAGCATGGTGGTCTTGCCGCAGCCGGAAGGGCCGAGCAGCGCATAAGCACCGCCATCGCGAAAGCTCATCTTCAGCGGCAGCAGCGCGTAGTCGCTGTCCTGGCGCGGGTTGGGCCGGTAGGCATGGGCCAGATCAAGATCAATACGCGCCATTCAACGCCCCCCCTTGCGCCCGGGCGCGACCAGCAGCGCACCGGCCGCATCAAACACATAGGCTTGGGCGGGATCCAGGTACAGCGTCAGCGGCACCCCCAGATCAAAGTAATGCACGCCCGTCAGCTGAGCCACCAGTTCACCGGCCGCCGTGGCGACGTGCACAAAGGTGTCAGACCCGGAGATCTCTGCCAGTTCGACCCTGCCCGCAAGCACCACATCGCCCGCGCGCTCCTCGATGCGCAGTGCACTGCCGCGAATGCCTGCCGTCAGCGTCGCCAGGCGCTGTGCCGACACGGACGGCACAGCCATCCTGAGCACCGGCCCGCCCACCAGTTGCACGCCCTGCCCTACCGGCAGCGCGGCAATCAGGTTCATCGGCGGGTCGCTGAAGGCACGCGCCACCCGCAGCGACTGGGGCGTATGAAACACCTCTGCCGTTGGCCCGTACTGCAGCAGCTCACCGCCATCCATCACGGCGGTGTAGCCGCCCAGCAGCAAGGCTTCGCCGGGCTCGGTGGTGGCGTAAATCACGGTCGAATCGCCGGCGGCAAACAACTGCGTCAACTCTTCGCGCAGTTCTTCGCGCAGCTTGTAGTCCAGATTCACCAGCGGCTCATCAAGCAGCATCAGGGGCGCGCCCTTGGCCAGGGCCCGCGCCAGGGCCACGCGCTGCTGCTGGCCGCCGGAAAGTTCGGCCGGCAAGCGGTCCAGAAACATCTCGATATGCAGCCGCCCGGCCAGGCTGCGCACCTGCTGGTCAATGTTGGGCTCGCCGCGCAGCCTGAGCGGGGATGCGATGTTGTCAAACACCTTGAGCGACGGGTAGTTGATGAACTGCTGGTACACCATGGCGACATTGCGTTCGCGCACCGGCGTTGCGGTGACGTTGGCGTTGTCCACCAGCACCCGGCCTTTGGTGGGCACATCCAGCCCCGCCATGATGCGCATCAGACTGGTCTTGCCGGCTTGCGTGGCGCCCAAAAGCACCGTCACCTCGCCACTGCGCGGTGCCAGACTTAACTCGTACAACCAGTGCTCCGCGCCGACTTTCTTGCTGATGTGGTCAAGTGCCAGCTGCATCACGCCACCCGGAACAAAACGGGCCCGCGCAGCACGTTGGCAACGAACGCCACGTCCTGAAAAAATGAAATGGCAAACAACAAAGACACCCCTCGCATGGTTTTCGTCAAAGTTCGAATTGGCTCTATTGTTGTTCTTTTGTGATCGTTTTGTCTAATAGTTTTCCCTTAGTCTTTTCCTTTTGTTTCGATATAGAGTGTGAAAAACTCTTGTCATGCGTACCCCCGTGAACTCCAACCCCAGGCAAATCAAGCTTCTTGACTTCGTACGCGCCCATGGCGCGGCCTCTGTTGAGCAACTCGCCGACAAGCTGGGTGTCACCCTGCAGACCGTGCGGCGCGATGTGCAGCGCCTGGCAGATGCCGGTTTGCTGGCACGCTTTCATGGCGGCGTGCGGGTGCCCAGCTCCACCGTCGAGAACATTGCGCACCAACAACGCAAAAGCCTCAGCGCCGAAGGCAAGGCGCGCATTGCCCGTGCCGTGGCCCAACGCGTGCCCAACGACTGCTCGCTGATCCTCAACATCGGCACCACGACCGAGGCTGTTGCCAAGGCCCTGCTGCATCACAAGGGGTTGCGGGTCATCACCAACAACCTGAATGTGGCGGAGATTTTGTGCGGCAATCCCGACTGCGAAGTCATCGTGGCCGGCGGCGTGGTGCGTGCGCGCGACCGCGGCATCGTGGGCGAGGCAGCGGTCGATTTCATACGCCAGTTCCGGGTGGACATTGCCGTCATTGGCATCTCCGGCATCGAGCCCGATGGCTCCCTGCGCGACTTCGACTACCGGGAGGTCAAGGTGGCCCAGGCCATCATTGCGCACGCCCGCGAGGTCTGGCTGGCCGCCGACAGCAGCAAATTCAACCGCCCGGCCATGGTCGAGCTGGCCCAGCTGTCCCAGATAGACAGGCTGTTCACCGACAAGGCGCCACCCGAACCTTTTCCCGCCCTGCTGGAAGAGGCCAATGTGATCTGTGAAATAGCCCACGCCTGAGGCAGCATCAGATCCGTCAGCCCCATCAAGCCCCTACCCCCGCCGATTGAAGCCATGACTTATTTGCTCGCCCTTGACCAGGGCACCTCCAGCTCCCGCAGCATTGTGTTTGACGAGCTGGGCCACATCGTGGCCCAGGCCCAGCAGGAGCTGCCCCAGATCTATCCCAAACCAGGCTGGGTCGAACATGACCCGATGGAAATCTGGCGCACCCAACTGGCCACGGCGCGCGAAGCGCTCGGCAAAGCGGGACTGAAAGCGAGCGACATTCGCGCCCTGGGCATCACCAACCAGCGCGAAACCACGGTGGTGTGGCACCGCGCGACCGGCCAACCCATCCATAACGCCATCGTCTGGCAGGACCGTCGCGCCGAAGCGACCTGCGCGCAACTGCGCGAGCAGGGCAAGGAAGCGCTGATCCAGTCCAAGACCGGCTTGTTGATTGATGCCTATTTTTCGGGCACCAAGCTCAAGTGGCTGCTCGACAACGTACCCGGCGTGCGCGCGCAGGCCGAACGCGGCGAGCTGGCCTTTGGCACCATCGACAGCTGGCTGATGTGGCAACTGACGGGCGGCGCGCTGCACGCCACTGACGTCAGCAATGCCTCGCGCACCATGCTGTTCAATGTGCGCACCAACCAGTGGGACGCCGAGCTGCTGGACCTGCTGGGCATTCCCGCTTCGCTCATGCCCCAGGTGCTGCCGTCCAGCGCGCACTACGGCGAAACCCGGCCCGAGCTGCTGGGCCACGCGATAGCGATCGGCGGCGTCGCCGGCGACCAGCAAAGTGCGCTGTTTGGCCAGGCCTGCTTCAAGGCAGGCATGGCCAAAAACACCTATGGCACCGGCTGCTTCATGCTGATGCACACCGGCACGCAATTCCAGACCTCGCACAACGGCCTGCTGACCACCAGCGCCGCGCAAACCACGGCGCACCCCGAATTTGCCATGGAGGGCAGCGTGTTTGTCGGCGGTGCGGTGGTGCAGTGGCTGCGCGATGGCCTGCACGCCATCCAGGGCAGCGGCGAGGTGCAGGCGCTGGCGCAAAGCGTGCCCGACTCCGGCGGCGTCATGATGGTGCCGGCCTTCACCGGCCTGGGCGCCCCCTACTGGAAACCCGATGCCCGCGGCACCATCACCGGGCTGACCCGCGGCACCACTGTGGCCCATATTGCGCGTGCCGCGCTGGAAAGCATTGCCTACCAGAGTGCCGCCCTGCTGCAGGCCATGAGCCGGGATGCGGTGAGCAGCGGTGCGGCGCCCCTGGCCGAGCTGCGCGTTGACGGTGGGGCGTGCGCCAATGATTTGCTGATGCAGTTCCAGGCCGACCTGCTGGGCATTCCGGTGCTGCGACCGGCGGTGATTGAAACCACGGCCCTGGGCGCGGCTTACCTGGCCGGCCTTTCCAGCGGGGTGTACCGCAGCACGGACGAGCTGTCCGGCATGTGGCGCGCGGAGCGGACGTTTTTGCCTACCCTGGGCGCCGACAGCGCGGCGGCGTTGATGAATCGGTGGGAGCATGCCGTCAGGCAGACGGTGCTTCCGTAAGCCCGGGCCTGCCGGGTCGGCGACAATTCGTTTTCGGGCGGAAACTTCAACGCCGCCGAACTAAAGCGAGCGACACGAACATGAGCACCCCAAACCCAGGCAGCAACGAACACATCGCCTTCATCGGCGGCGGCAACATGGCCAGCGCCGTCATTGGCGGCCTGCTCAAGCAGGGCCTTCCGGCCGGGCAGATCCAGGTGGTGGAACCTTTTGCCGAGCAGCGGGCCAGGCTTGTGCAGCAGTTCGGCGTGGCGGTCAGCGACGCCCCGGGCGCTTCGCTGAGCAGCGCCGGCCTGGTCGTCTGGGCCGTCAAGCCCCAGACCTTCAAGGAGGCGGCAGCGCAAGCCCGCGCCCACACCCAGGCCGCCCTGCACCTGAGCGTGGCCGCCGGCATCCGCTCGGACAGCATTGCGCAGTGGCTGGGCACCGAGCGCGTGGTGCGCTCCATGCCCAACACGCCGGCACTGGTGGGCAAGGGCATGACGGCCCTGTTTGCCCGCCCCGCCGCCACCGCCGCGGACCGTGCGGCGGTCGAACGCGTGATCCAGACCACCGGTGAGTATTTGTGGCTGAACGACGAAGTGCAGCTGGATGCCGTGACCGCGCTGTCCGGCTCCGGGCCAGCCTATGTGTTTTACTTCCTTGAGGCCATGATCCAGGCCGGCACGGACATGGGCCTGGAACCCGAGCAGGCCCGCAAGCTGGCCGTGGGAACCTTCGTCGGCGCGTCGGCGCTGGCCCACGCATCGGACGAGCCGCTCGAAGTCCTGCGCGCCCGCGTCACCTCCAAGGGCGGCACCACCTATGCGGCCCTCACCTCGATGGAGCAGGCAGGCATCAAGCAGCAGTTCATGCAGGCCATCGAGGCCGCCCGGCAACGCGCTGGCGAATTGGGTGACGAGTTCGGCGCCGCCTGATCGTGTTCAAACAACCAGCCTGATACCGGGTCCGCCGCGCGCGGGCTTTTTCTTTTTCAATGCAGGCTGGTCAGCCGGACTCAAGCTGCCAGATAGGACAGGGCAATACCGGCAAACACCGTGAAGCCCAGCCAGTGATTGAGACGAAACGCCTTGAAGCAATCGTCGCGCTCACGCTTGCGGATCAGCCAGCCATGCCACAGCGCCTGCAGCCCTGCCAGCCCGATTGCCATCCAATAAATAGCTGCTTGCGGAATGTCGGCAAGGGCCAGAGCCCAAACCGACAGGTACACCAGGTAACTGAGCATGACCCCCGCCACATCGAACCGCCCCAGCGTGATGGCCGAGGTTTTCATGCCTATCTTCAGGTCATCGTCGCGGTCCACCATGGCGTACTCGGTGTCGTAGGCAATCACCCAGCACAGGTTGCCCAATAGCAGAACCCAGGCCAGCAGCGGCACGCGGGACTGCACGGCGGCAAATGCCATCGGAATGCCAAAACTGAAAGCCACGCCCAGCACCGCCTGCGGCATGGACACATAACGCTTTGCAAAGGGGTACGCCAGCGTCACGGCCAGCGCAGCAAAGGACCAGGCGATGGTGGCGGCATTGGTGGTCAGCACCAGGCCGAACGCCAGCAGGGCCAGCACGGCACCCAGCACCAGCGCCTCCCGCACCGACACCTGGCCGCTGGTGACCGGCCGCTGGGCCGTGCGCTTGACATGCCGGTCAAAGTCCCGGTCCGCCACATCGTTGACACAACAGCCCGCGCTGCGCATCAGGATGGTTCCCAGCGTGAACACCGTCAGCAAGTGCCAGCCCGGAAAGCCGTGCGAGGCCACCCATAGCGCCGACAGCGTAGGCCAGAGCAGCAGCAGCCAGCCCGCCGGACGGTTCCAGCGGATCAGCGCAAGGTAAAGACCCAGTTTGCGGCGCAGCATCACAAGCCGAGCTGCCGCAGATCGAGCCGGCCAGCCTGCATGGGCGGACACCACAGGTAGGCCCCGCTGACCGGTCTGGAGATACGAAACAGCGCATCCACAATGCCATCGTCCAGCCCCGCCATGCGGCGCATCTGCGCTTCAAACGCATCGAACGAGCAGCCAAACGCCACAAACACCAAACCGACCTTGCTGCCGCCCGGCGCATGCAGCGCCCACGGCATGGAGCGGCGCAGCACAAAAGCCTCGGGTTGAAAGCTTTCCTGTGCGGTGCGTTTGACGTGGGACGATTCGGGTGCGTCCTCCAGTTCTTCGTTGTCGCTGCGTCGCCGGCCCACGGTGTTATCCTGCTCGGCCCGGCTCATGGCTTCGAACGCATCCAGGTCATGCAGCCACTGCTGGATAGCGACAAAACTCGATCCGTCGAGTCCCGCGCCCAGGCCCTGCACGAAAGCGGCGGCATCGGCCGCCTCGCCTTCCGGGTTTTCGGTGCCATCTTCGTAGCCCGTGAGGTCGCGGCCGTGGCCGGTCGGCCCCCGGCCGTGGCGAAAGGACTCGATCACGCGATCCAGGTGAAAGGCCGGCGCCAGCGCCTTTTCCAGTCGCCGCGTCAGCAACACCAAGTCACCCTGGTCACTGCCGCGCAGCCACAGGCACAGCGCGGTCGGCGTGGCCGGAACCTCCACAGCACCCTCCGAAAGGACCGGAAAGTCGCGCAGGCCCGGGACTGTTCCGCCCAGGGCCGCAACCAGCCTGGCGCCGAAGGCAGCCACCACGGCCTGGCCGTCCACCAGCGGAGCGAGGCGCTGCAGGCTTTGGCGCAGGACCGCCGGCTGCGCGGCAGCCGGGGCTGTGATCGAGAAAAAAGCATAGCGCCCGACGGTGGGCACCGCTTGCGAAATTCCAGGTTGGGAGAGGCTCATCGTTGCATCAGGACAATCGTGTGACACCCGGCAACTCGCAGGCGTAAATGGCATTGCGCAACGCCGCAATCGCTTCATAGCGCGTGAAGCTGCGGCGCCAGGCCAGCACCACGCGCCGGCTGGGCACGTGCCCTTCAAACGGCAGGTATTTGATGAAGTTGGGCTGCGCGGCAGCCGCTGCGGCCGCCATCGCTGCCTTGCCTTTGGCGGGTTTTTTGGCCACCGGCGCCTCGAGCAGCGCTTCCTTGGGCACGCCCAGACG
Organism: Polaromonas sp. JS666; assembly: GCF_000013865.1. Taxonomy (NCBI): domain Bacteria; kingdom Pseudomonadati; phylum Pseudomonadota; class Betaproteobacteria; order Burkholderiales; family Comamonadaceae; genus Polaromonas; species Polaromonas sp. JS666. The sequence continues at coordinate 488,900 of NC_007948.1, read as the reverse complement.
CGGCACCAGCGTGATGCCCATGCCCGCAGCTACCATGTGCTTGATGGTTTCCAGCGACGAGCCTTCAAAGCTCTTGCGGATGCCGTCAGCGCTGCTGGAAAAGCGCGCGAACTCCGGACAGACCTCCAGCACATGGTCGCGAAAGCAGTGCCCGTTGCCCAGCAGCAGCATGGTTTCCTTCTTGAGCTCTTCGGCAGACACGCTGATGCGCGCGGCCAGCGCGTGGGCGCTGGGAACGGCCGCCATGAAGGGCTCGTCGTAGAGCGGCGCAATCGCCAGGTTGGTGTCGGGAAACGGCTCGGCCAGGATAGCGCAGTCAATCTCGCCGGTGCGCAATTCCTCCAGCAGTTTGACGGTGAAGTTTTCCTGCAGCATCAGCGGCATTTGCGGTGTTTTGGCGATGGCCTGACGCACCAGGTCGGGCAGCAGGTAGGGGCCTATGGTGTAGATCACCCCCAACCGCAAGGCGCCAGCCAGCGGGTCTTTGCCGCGCTTGGCAATTTCGCGGATGTTCTCGGCCTGCTCCAGCACGCTTTGCGCCTGGCGCACGATCTCTTCGCCCAGCGGCGTGACGGTAATTTCATTGGCATTGCGCTCAAACAGCTTGACCTGCAGCTCTTCCTCGAGCTTCTTGATGGCGACGCTGAGCGTCGGCTGCGAGACATGGCAGGCCTCGGCGCCCTTGCCAAAATGCTTTTCCCGGGCCACGGCGACGATGTATTTGAGTTCGGTCAGCGTCATGGGCTTATTGTCTGCTTTTTGCTTGGGGGAAGCGGGACCGGGTTTGCGTTGAGCGCGGCGCGCCCCGCTTCAAGCAAGAATGGACTCCAGGCCCTTTTTGTCAATGAGCTGAAGCAGTTTGGCCGCAGCGCCACTGGGGTGCTTGCCTGAACTGGGTGACTCCCACTTTTGAACGGCTGAAACGCTCACGTTCAAGATGGACGCCAGCACCGATTGGCTGACCTTTGCCCTTCCCACTCGAATGGCCGTGACCTTTTCGGCGGTGTATTCGGGCGGACTCTGGCAGATGAGTTTCATTTTGGCCATGTCTTGTTTGGAGATAAGTTCGTGCCCTTGCAGGGCCTGCGCCATCTCCATCATCTCGTCCAGAACGCGGTTCTTTTCAGTTGGTTTTTTATTTGCCATTACAAATCTCCTTCAGGATTTCAGCCGCAAGCAGTTCATCGAGTTTTTGAGCGTCTGCAGCCTGCAGTCTAGACGCGATGATTTTCGTGGCATCCACTTCCTTGTCCGAAAAATCAGACCCCGGCTGGCTCTTCTCACGCCCGGCCAGAAAGAAAATGGCACTCCTGTGCTTCTTGGCCACCAGGGTACGGGTCGATCCACTTGTACCCCGCCCGGGCACCGCCACGCGCTTCTTGCACACCCCGCCACCCAAATCCGCCTCAAACAAACCCTGCTCTATCTCGCTGGCGGCCTGGCAAAGCAGCAGATCGCTCACCACCTTGCGCGCCCAGCGGTCAAAGGTCTTGGTTTTGAAGACTCGTTTCATTGACGAATTTTAGTCATTTATAGCACCTGGTGCAATAGCCATTGAGGACGGATGTTTCTGAATCAGCGCAGCCCGAAGGGATGGGGGAAACAAATACCAACAGCCAAATTCCGCAGAACGCGCTTCGCGCGTTCTGCTCTCCGATTCCGATTCCGATTCCGATCCCCCCCAAAGCCCGTCCTGGCTGGGCCTGTGCTGCGCAAGAAACGCGGGATCAGGGCCGCGCGCTGTTTGAGCCGCAGGCGAGTTTGCGCGGACCCCCGCTTTTCTGGCGCAGCGCAGGTTGCCCGTAGCGCAGCGAAGGGACCCAGACTGCGGGTCGCCTTCTCTTTGCTTACTTTCTCTTGGCGACGCAAGAGAAAGTGAGTCGCCCGCCGGGGCGAGACCCGGCCTGGTAGTGAAGGGCAACCCACCCAGACCAGAAACAACCTCAACAAGCCCAACCCGGAACCCCGATGACGCTACAAATTCAGTCGCCACTCACGCTCATATCTAACGGGTTAACTGCCGTTCCGACGCCTGAAACCAAGGTTTTCACTCAAATTCGGCCCGCCGTCATGGGCCATACCGACTCACGCCATTGGGGCATGGGTCGCAGCAACAAATGCCAAAACCCCAGTCATAATTTGCTCAGGCAGACAGGGTGAAGATGACAAACCCCTATGCCACCACCCTCGGCCATCCCGGCCAGCGTTTCAGTCCAACAAGGTTTATCTGCCGCAGGAGGTGCTCTTGGTTTCCATCAGCTTGGCTTCGCGGCAGATAAACGCCTCTAATCGTTAGGACTCATGAAAGCACCTTCAAGGCAGCTACTCGGCGGTCTCCTGATCGCAGGGTCATTCGCCATTCTCGGAGCGGCTTACGCCTTGCTCCAAGTCGTCAGTCGCGGTCATTCACTTGGCGGTGCCATCCAATTCATTGCGAGCTTCGCGTGCATTGGCCTGTTGCTCGGGACGATCTTTGCGTTCGATGGTGGGTCCGAAGTCAAAACCACCGACCGACCTTTTGTGCGCATCGCCGTTGGTTGCTTTTCTGGGCTATTGTTGGCGCTTATTTGGCATTGGCTTGGCGATGGCATTGCGTTGTCGGTTTTGCTGTCTGGCATCCTTGGGTATCTTGGTACTTTTTGGGCAAGGTATGTCGACTTCTACTAGGCAAACAAGCTACTCCAGCGGACTGGCCACCTACGGCGGCCATCCGTTGAGCCAACGCTAATCGTCAACTCAAGCCTTCAAAAACTCAGCCTTCCCCCCCAACCACCGCAAAATATGCCGCTGCGCCAGCCCGGCATGCTGATCCAGCATCACCGGCGCTACCCCCCGCGCCCAGGCCAGCAGCTGGGTATCGGTGGCCAGGTCGGCAAACCGCAGCAAGGGCGCGCCCGACTGGCGGGCCCCCAGAAATTCACCGGGACCGCGAATTTCCAGATCACGCCGGGCGATTTCAAACCCGTCATGGGTCTGGACCATGGCCTTGAGGCGCTCCCGCGCCGTCTCGCCGAGCCGCGGCGCGTCGCCGGTCGAATACAGCAGCACGCAGGCTGACGCCGCTGCGCCCCGGCCGACCCGGCCGCGCAGCTGGTGCAGCTGGGAGAGGCCAAAACGCTCGGCATGCTCGATCACCATCAGCGAGGCATTGGGTACATCCACCCCCACCTCGATCACGGTGGTGCTGACCAGCACGCCCATCACGCCCTCGGTGAACAGGCTCATCACGGCTTTTTTCTCGGCGACCGGCATGCGCGAATGCAACAGGCCCACCCCGACACCCGGCAAGGCCGCGCTCAAGGCTTCATGCGTCTGGGTGGCGTTGATCAGGTCGATTGACTCGCTCTCTTCAATCAGCGGACAGACCCAGTAGACCTGCCGGCCCTCTAGAAGCTGGCCGCGTATGCGCTCAATCACTTCGTCGCGCCGGGCATCGTTCACCACCTTGGTCACGATGGGGGTGCGGCCGGGTGGCAGCTCGTCAATCGTCGAGACGTCCAGGTCGGCGTAGTAGCTCATGGCCAGCGTGCGCGGAATCGGCGTGGCGGTCATCATCAGCAAATGGGGTTCCTGCCCGCCCTCAGTCATCTTGCTGCGCAATGCCAGCCGCTGCGCCACGCCAAAGCGGTGCTGCTCGTCAATGATGGCCAGCGCGAGATTTTTGAACTCGACCTTGTCCTGGATTACGGCGTGCGTGCCAATGACCAGGCCCGCCTCGCCGCTTTTAATCAGCGCCAGCGCCTCGCGCCGCTCTTTGGCTTTCTGGCTGCCGGTGAGCCAGGCGGTCCTGATGCCCAGCGGCTCCAGCCAGCCGATCAGTTTGCGAAAGTGCTGCTCGGCCAGGATTTCGGTGGGCGCCATCAGCGCGCATTGCCAGCCGGCACCCATGCAGCGGGCCGTTGCCAGCGCCGCCACCACGGTCTTGCCGGAGCCCACGTCGCCCTGCAGCAGGCGGTGCATGGGAATGCTTTTCTGCAGGTCGGCGTCTATCTCTGCGCAGACACGCTGCTGGGCCGGCGTCAGCCGAAAGGGCAGACGCTCCAGCAGCTGCTCGTGCAGGGTGCAGTGTGGCCCCTGCAGGCTCGCCCCATCATCCGCTGCGGGGTTGCGCATCGACTGGCCGCCCAGGGCCGGGGCACGCATGGCGGCACGCCCGCGGCGGGCCTGCAGCTGCGACAGCTGCTGGGCCAGCAGTTCCTCGGCCTTCAGCCGCTGCCACGCCGGATGGCTGCGGTCTTCCAGTGTGGACAGCATCACATCCGGCGTGGGGTGGTGCAAAAACTGCAGCGCTTCCCGCAAATCCGACAGGGGCTGCGGCAGGTTTTTATTCAAAAATTGCTGGGGGATGGTTTCACTGAGGTCGGCGCGGGCCAGGCCGCTGAGCACGGCCTTGCGCAGATAGGCCTGCGGCAAACTGGCCACTGTCGGGTACACCGGCGTCAGCGCGCCGGGCAGTTCGCCGCCCGCCAGCTTGAAGCTGGGGTGCACCATCTCGCGGCCAAAACCTCCCGCGAAGGAGCCGCCCCGGATCTCGCCGCGCACCCGCACCCGGGCACCGACGCTCAGGGTCTTCTGGTGCGAGGGGTAGAAGTTGAGGAAGCGCAGCACGCAGGTGTCGCTGCCGTCGTCCACCGTCACCCGCAACTGGCGGCGCGGCCGAAACGTGACTTCGCTGTGCGTCACCTGTGCTTCGATCTGCACCATATCGCCGTCCCGCGCATCGCGCAGCTGCACGATGCGGGTTTCATCCTCATAGCGCAGGGGTAGATGCAGGGCCAGGTCAATGTCGCGGCGCAGACCCAGTTTTTCGAGGGCCTTTTGTGCGGGGGATTTGGCCTGGGGTTTTTCAACCTGGGCTTTGGGCGCACCCCTGTCCCCGGCCATCTCCTCGAAGGTGGCGGCTTTTCGGGCAGGAGCACCGGGTGGCGACATGGGACAATTGTGCCGTCAACCTAGAAACCGCAGTTGACCGCTTGCAAACATCTAAAAATCCGCTTGAATACCGTCATTCTCCTTTTCGCTGGCACTCACCTTGTAGATGACAGCGCTATGCACCCGATTGCGCCACCCGCACAGCACCATGCGGCGTTGCTCCGCCTTGTGGGCAACAGCCCACTGCGTTGTCACGCCTTGCCTGGCGCCGCGCGGGCAGCACACTCGGGCGCATCCAACTGCGGTTTCTAGGTTTATGAAGACGCATTTCAGCCTCAGTGATTTTGATTTCGCACTGCCCGAAGAACTCATTGCCCAGCACCCCGCCGCCCAGCGCAGCGCCTCGCGCCTGCTCGATGGACGGAGCAGCCCCGCCACAGACCGCCGCTTCGCCGACCTGCCCGACCTGCTGACGCCGGGCGACCTGCTGGTGTTCAATGACACCCAGGTGGTCAAGGCGCGGCTGTTCGGCCAAAAATCCACCGGCGGGCGGCTGGAACTGCTGATCGAGCGGGTGTTGCCCGCCCTCGCCGACGCCAGTCATGAAGTCGCCGCGCACATGAAGGTCAGCAAAAAGCCCCAACCCGGCGCCGTGCTGCAGATGGACGGCGGCTTCACCGCCACCCTGCTGGGCCGCTGGCCGCAGGAGGATGGGCCGCTGTACCGCTTTCGCTTCAGCAGCGACCCCTATGCGCTGATGGCGCAGCATGGCCATGTGCCGCTGCCGCCCTATATCACCCACAGCGACTCTGCCGAGGACGAACTGCGCTACCAGACGGTGTTTGCAAAAAACCCCGGCGCCGTGGCCGCACCCACCGCCGCCCTGCACTTTGACGAAGCCATGCTCGCGCAGCTGGAGGCGCGCGGCATCGCGCGCGCCAGCGTGACCCTGCATGTGGGCGCGGGCACCTTCCAGCCCGTCAAGACCGAAACAATAGCCGACCACACCATGCATTTCGAGCGCTTTGAGGTGCCGGCCGCCACGCAGCAGGCGATTGCCGCCTGCAAGGCGCGCGGCGGCCGTGTGGTCGCCGTGGGCACCACCACCGTGCGGGCACTGGAGTCCCACGCCAAATTCGGTCCGGCCTGCGACGACACCAACATCTTCATCACGCCGGGCTTTGAATTTGCCGTGGTGGACCTGCTGCTGACCAACTTTCACCTGCCCAAAAGCACGCTGATGATGCTGGTCAGCGCCTTTGCGGGCTATGAACACATCATGGCGCTGTACCAGCATGCGATTGCCGGGCGCTACCGCTTTTTCAGCTATGGCGATGCCATGCTGCTGGCGCGCAAAGCCCCACGCGCAAGCGCCTGAACACACCTGCGACAATCACAAGATGCTCGAATTTGAAGTTCTGAAGACCGACGCAAGGACCGGCGAAGGGGCCAATGCCCACCCCGGCTCGCATGCCCGGCGCGGCCAGTTAACGCTCACCCATGGCGTCGTGCAAACGCCCATCTTCATGCCGGTCGGCACCTATGGCACCGTCAAGGGCGTGATGCCGCAGTCGCTGCACGAGATGGGCGCCCAGATCATCCTGGGCAACACCTTTCACCTGTGGATGCGCCCCGGGCTGGACGTGATGAAACAGTTTGGCGGCCTGCACCGGTTCGAAAGCTGGGACAAACCGATACTCACCGACAGCGGCGGCTTTCAGGTCTGGTCGCTGGGCGACATGCGCAAGATCTCCGAGGAAGGCGTGAAGTTTGCCTCGCCGGTGAATGGCGACAAGCTGTTCCTGACACCGGAAATCTCCATGCAGATCCAGACGGTGCTCAACAGCGACATCGTGATGCAGTTTGACGAGTGCACCCCTTACGACACCAAGGGCCACATCACGACCGAAAGCGAGGCGCGCAGCTCGATGGAGCTCAGCCTGCGCTGGGCCAAGCGCTGCGTGGCCGAGTTTGACAAACTGGAAAACCCCAACGCACTGTTTGGCATTGTGCAGGGCGGCATGTACCAGAACCTGCGCCACGAATCGCTGGAGGCCCTGGTAGAACTGGACTTGCCCGGTTACGCGGTGGGCGGCGTCAGCGTGGGCGAGCCCAAGGAAGAAATGCAGCGCATCATGGCGCACACGCCCCATCGCCTGCCGGCCGACAAGCCGCGCTATCTGATGGGTGTGGGCACGCCCGAGGATCTGGTGGAGGGTGTGGGCGCCGGCATCGACATGTTTGACTGCGTGATGCCGACACGCAATGCGCGCAACGGCCACCTGTTCACGCGCTTTGGCGACCTGAAAATCCGCAACGCGCGCCACAAGGCCGACGAGCAACCGCTGGACACCACCTGCACCTGCTACACCTGCAAGGGCCGCACCATGCCCGACGGCAGCACGTCGGGCGGCTTTTCGCGGGCCTACCTGCACCACCTGGACCGCTGCGGTGAAATGCTGGGCCCGATGCTGGCCAGCATCCACAACCTGCATTACTACCTGAACCTGATGCAGGAAATCCGCGATGCGCTCGATGCGGGACGGTTCGGCGAGTTCGCCGCGCGCTTCCGGACCGACCGGCTGAGAGGCGTCTGAGCGATGAACATCCAGCTGCAACGATGGATTGACCGCTGGGTCGGCATCCCGTTGTGTGCCGCGGTCTCTGGCCTGAATGCGGTGACCAGGGCTTTGCGGGGGCCGTCCCGCGAGGTGGCCGCCACCACCGCGCCACGAGCGATCGTGGTGATCCTGCTGTCCGAAATGGGCAGCCTGGTGCTGGCGCACGATATGTTTGCGCGGCTGAAGCAACGCTATCCCGGCGCCGAGCTGCATGCCCTGCTGTTCAGGAAGAACCGTGAAATCCTCGACCTCATGAAGGTCGTTGACCCGGCGCATGTGCACACGGTGCATGACAAGTCGCTGTCGGGCCTGCTGTCCAGCCTGTGGAAAGCGATTGCCGAACTGCGCCGCGCGCGGGTCGACGTGGCGATCGACTGCGAACTGTTTTCGCGCATCAGCAGCCTGCTGTCGTTTGCCAGTGGTGCGCCTGTTCGCGTGGGCTTTCACCGCCATACGCAGGAAGGCCTGTACCGCGGCTCGCACATCAACCGGCCCGTGCCCTACAACCCCTATCACCACATCAGCGCGCAGTTTCTGGCGCTTGCGCGAGCCATCGACTCCACGGCGGTACCGAAATCAAAGCTGCCGATGGTGGGCACCAACAAGCCCCCGCCGCATGTACAGCTGGACGGCGCCCTGGTGCAGGGTATTGCGCAGCGGCTGGCGCAGGACTTTCCGGCCATCGCCGGCAAGCCGCTGGTACTCGTCTACCCCGGCGGCGGCATTCTGCCCATCCGCGCGTGGCCACTGGCGTCGTACACCACGCTGTGCGAAGGCCTGGTGGCCGATGGCTGCGCGGTGGCCGTGATTGGCCTGAAAGACGACCAGGCACTGGCGCAGCAACTGGTCGCCAACGTGAACCAGGCCTACCCGGCCGGGCCGGTGATTGACCTGACGGGCTACACCCGATCGATCTCCGAGCTGCTGGCGCTGTTCCATGTGGCGCGCCTGCTGGTGACCAACGATGGCGGACCCGGGCAGTTCGCGGCACTGACGCCGATCTGGACGCTGATGCTGTTCGGGCCTGAAACGCCAGCCCTCTACGCGCCGCACACACCGAAGTGCCATTCGTTTTACAGCCAGTGGCCCTGTTCGCCCTGCCTGACCGCATACAACCACCGCTCCTCCTACTGCGACGGCGACAACCAGTGCCTCAAGGTCATTGCGCCCGCCACCGTGCTGGCCAAGGCGCGGGAATGCCTGGCCGAAACTCCGGTGACGGCCTGATGGGAACACTGCGATCCCTTGCGGAGGCGCTGATCAGCCGCCTGCCACCACGGCTTCAGCCCATGGCGCGCTGGCGTTTCATCAAGTTTGGCGCGGTGGGTGCCAGCGGCACGGTGATCAATATCGCCGTGCTGTATGTCGCGCAGGAGTTTTTGCTCACCTTCATCGCAGACTTCCACTCGCGGCTCAATTACTCGATTGCACTGGCCATCACCTGCGCGACCATCAGCAACTTTTACTGGAACCGGCGCCTGACCTGGCGGGACCGCAAGCACGAGGTCCACCATTCAGCGCTGTTCCTGTTCTTCAAATATGTGATGGCGGCGGGCCTGTCGATTGTTGTTCAGTCCCTGCTGACCAAATGGCTGGCCATCTACCTGCACTACATCCTGGCCAACCTGGTGGCCATCGTGGTGGCCAGCGTGTGCAATTTTGTCGCCAACGACCGCATGACGTTCCGCCGGCGCGCGAAAATTCAGCCGCCCAACGCTGCCACAACGCCACCTGCCGATGTCCATGACAAGCCCTGAGCCACTGAAGCCCCGCCTTCCCGCCCACTTCCTCTGGATAGCGCTTGCCGTCGCTGTTGCGCTGGGCTACCTGTTTGGCCTGGGCGGCGACCATATTCCCCGCCTCGGCGATGAGCTGGTGTACGCCCACATCGCGCGCCTGACGGCGGAAACCGGCCGGTGGCTGCCGCTGGTCAGCTCTTACGACTTCATGCGCAACACCAAGCCACCGCTGCTGTTCTGGCAGGCGATGGCGGCGGGCGGCTGGGGCGAGCACTGGACGCTGCTCAACCTGCGCCTGCCCAGCGTGGTCTATTCCTGGGCGATTGCGCTCATGGTGGGCCTGCTGACCTGGAAGGTGGTTCGCAGTGAGGCCACGCCCGCCCCGGAGGCAAGCCCCGGCGCCGCGACGGCCGCGGACCGCAGCAGCCGGGCGATCACCCTGGGCGCGATTGCTGCGCTGGCTTATCTCTCTTTTTTGAGCAGCTACCGTTATGGCCGGCCCTACCTCACCAGCGCGCCCGAAACCTTCTGGCTGTTCGGTGTGTTTTTTGCCCTCGCCTGGTCCCCGGCAAAACTGCTGGCCTCGCGCTGGAAGTTTCCACTGCTCGCAGGAATCACCATCGGCATCGGTTGCCTCTACAAATCCTTCACCATGGTGGTGCCGGTCGGCTTCGGCCTGGCGCTGTGCTACCAGGTGCTGGGCGCCCGGCAAGCCCCCTGGCAGATTTTCCGGCGCGGCATCGTCATCGACACCATCAAGGTCGCCGCCATCTGCGCAATCGCCCTGGCGGTGTTTGGCTTGTGGTTCGCCGTTGACCCGCAACCGGGCGAGGTGTGGCGCGAGTTTGTGGTTGGCGAAAACGCCGGAAAATTCAAGTCATCACCCGGCTACTTCAAGGTTGCTTTGCGCGGCAGCGGCGGGTTTCTGACGATCATCACGGGCTACTTTTCAAACGCCGGGTTTTTGCTGCCCGTCGCGGTCGGCTGCATCTGGACCGCCTGGCGCAGTTACCGTCAGGGTGTGCCCGTCAGCGATGCCGAAAAAGTCCTGTGGCTCTGGCTGCTGGCGCTGGCGCTGGTGTTCCTCCTGCCCAACCAGCGGTCTGCCCGCTACCTGATACCGGCCATGCCAGCCCTCGCGATCCTGATGGCGCTGTACTGGAGCCGCATTGCGCGCCTCTGGTTCAGCATCGCCCTGGCGCTCTGCCTGCTGGGCGCCCTCGCCATGGGCCTGATCGGATTCGGTGCGGTGCGCGCCACGCAAACCGGCTGGCTTTATTCGCCGCTGTTCTGGCTGTTCCTGGCAGCCCTCGCCGCAGCCTGCGTCATCGGCATGGCCCAAAAAGAGTTGACCCGCCCGATTGCCGCCGCGGCCGGGTTCGCCGTATTGTTTGCGCTGGCCTGGGCCACCGCGCCGTTCAACGGAGACATCGGCCACTTCCGCGCAGAGACCAACGCCCTGCTCAAAGGCCAGGCCGTGTCTGTCCCCAGCAACTTCAACGGTCACTTTGAGCGTTACGAGTTCATCATTCCCGGCGCAAAAATTGTCCCCTACTTCGCGGCGCAACCGGTGGACTACCAGGATGTCAACGCCCTGCTCAACAGCACGCGCTATGCCCTGGTGCAGCGCCGGGTCGGGCAGAAACCCTGTGACGCGTGCCGCATCGTCGACGAACGCTGGGACCTGCGCTCGCGGCAGGACGCGAATGAAGGCCTGCTGGCCGTCTTCAGAACGCCCGAGACCTACCTGTATGCCAAAGAGTACCTGGTCGAACGGCTCACACCCTGAGCGCCGTCTGGCGCCCCACCTTTTTTTCAACAAGGAACTGACCATGCAATACCGCCGCCTCGGAACCAGCAACCTCAAAGTCTCCACCCTCTGCCTGGGCACCATGATGTTCGGCCAGCAGACGCCTTTTGACGAGGCGGCGCGCATCGTGGCCTCGGCGCGCGAGCAGGGGCTCAACTTCATCGACACGGCCGACGTGTACAACAAGGGCCAATCGGAAAAAGACGTCGGCAAGCTGCTCGCCGGCCAGCGCCACCACTGGGTGCTGGCCAGCAAGCTGGGCAACCCGGTCAGCGAGGCCGTCAACGAAGGCCATTACTCGCGGCGCTGGCTGATGCAGGAAACCGACGCGATTCTGGCCCGGCTGCAAACCGACTACCTCGACATCCTGTACCTGCACCGCGACTACCACGAGGCCAACCTCGAAGAAGCGGTGCGTGCGCTGGGCGACCTGATCCGCCTGGGCAAGATCCGCAGCTTCGGCCTGTCCAACTTCCGCGGCTGGCGCATTGCCGAGGTCGCGCGCCTCTGCAAAGAGCTGGGTGTGCCGCCGCCGGCCGTGTGCCAGCCTTATTACAACCTGCTCAACCGCGGGCCGGAAGTGGAAATCCTGCCGGCCTGCGGCCATTACGGGCTGGGCGTCGTGCCCTACAGCCCGCTGGCGCGCGGCGTGCTCACGGGCAAGTACCCGCCCGGCCAGCCGCCGGCCGAGGGCACGCGCGCCGGCAGCGGCGACAAACGCATTCTGGAAACCGAGTTCCGCGAGGAATCGCTGGTGATCGCCCAGAAAATCAAGGTGCACTGCGAAGCAAAGGGCTTGGTCCCCGGGCAATTCGCCGCAGCCTGGGTGCTGACCAACCCCCTGATCAGCTCCGTGATCGTCGGCCCGCGCACGCTGGCGCACCTGGAAGACGTGTACGCCGCCACGGAGCTGAAGCTCACGCCGGACGACGAGGCCTTCATCAACGGCCTGGTGGTGCCCGGCCACGCCTCCAGCCCGGGCTACAACGACCCGGCCTACCCATTCTTCGGCCGCCCGGTCTGAGAGAGTGAGGGTTTTTCGATTTCCTCCCTCTCCCCAAAGGGGCGAGGGAGGAAATGCCGTCGCTTCGAAAAACTCTAAGCCTCTGAGTCCGGCTTCAGAGGCTCAGGCCGCTGAGGCCACCGGTGGCGCGGGCCTGGCCTGCTCGCCGCTGGCACCGCAGGCGTGGCAGAACCTGGCAAAAGCGCTCTTGCGGGTGCTGCATTTGAAGCAGTGGTCGAACAGGCCGATGCCGCAATGCGGGCAAAAATCGATCTCCGGGTTCTTGAGGTCTACCGCCCGCTCGCATCCCGGGCACACAGCCTTGGACAGCCGCGTCAGCGCCGTGTCATAACTCAGCTCTTCGCGGCGCTGTGCGTCGGGTAATTGCTCCGCGAGTTTCTGTTTTTCGAGGTAGCGATTGAGCGAAATAATCGCCTGCCGCCCCACCAGCGCCGTCACCACAATGCCGACGATGTAGCGCACATAGCCGCCATAGCTGGGCAGGTAGGGCACCAGCTCGACGAAAAACGCGAACAGCGCAAAGATGATGAAGCCCCAGACAAAGGGCCAGTAGGTGCTCTTGCGCTTTTTCGCAAACAGCCAGCCGGCGGCCACCAGCAGCGGCAAGGTCAGCGCCAGGCGGTACAAAAAGACGCGCAACTCCACGCGGCGGTATTCGGCATTGAGCAGCTTTTGGGCCACTTCCTGCAGTTCGGCGAGTTTGCCGCGTTCGCGTGCGGCCGCCTGCCGCGCGTCCAGCGCGGCCTGCTGCTGCGCCTCCACGGCGACGCCGGTGGCGCGCTCGCGGGCTTTCAGCGCGTCCAGCGCCCGGGTCCGTTCGATCAATTCGGGGTCCTGGTCGGCCAGCTGCGTGGCACGGCGCGTGGCCAGCCAGTTGTTGAAGGTGTCGCGGGCCGCCGCCGAATCGGCCTGCGCGGCGCGGCGCTTGAGCTGCGCCTGCTCCAAAGCACTTTGGGCGTCCTGCTCGGCACGTGTGGCGGTTTTGATCGCCGTGCGCAGGGCAGTCGTGGTGGCCGGGTCCATGAAGTCGTCGAGCGAGAGCCGCTTTTCCACCTTGGGCAGATCGCCTACCACGGTGCCGCCCAGCCCGATCAGGAAACCGGCAAACACCAGCGCCACCAGCCACAGGCCGCGGTGAAACCATTTTTCGGAGAGTCGCAAACCTTTGCTCATGATGGGTTCCTTTTTGTTTGAAGCAGTCGGACCGAATGACAAGATTAAAGTTTGACGATTGTCGGGGTTTGGCCCGGTGCCGCCAGCTGCGCCCGCGGCAGCCAGTCAAACACCGAGTCGACGGTGACGGTCTCGATGCGGTCGGAAAAGCGCTTGTCATTGGGATGGTCGTCGAACGCCACATTGGCGGCAGTCAGGCGCCCGCCCAGCCGCGTCAGTGGGCCAATCCTGAGCACCGCCGGTTCATAGGCCTTGAACTGCAGCCAGGCTTGCGCCCGCTCGCGCGAGTTGACGCCGGGCTCCATGGCGGCGGCCAGGGTTTCAATCGCCCACTGGTTGGACTGCTGGTACTTGCGGCCCCAGGCGTAGCTCACGATGCTGTAGGGCTTGTGGTGCAGGCTGAGCGCACGGCCCGGGTCCTGCAGCAGGCTCAGCAGGCGCGCCTGCGCCTCGGGCGTGAGCGGCAGCCAGGCGGCTTCAAAACGCCATAAATCGTCCAGAAAGAACTCACCGAGCCCCTGGCGGTAAATGGCCGATCCGCTGGTGCCGCACTCGTTGAGCTTGTGCAGCACGCGCCAGGTGCTGCCGCCCTGGCCATCGCTTTGCTGGTAGGCCAGCCCCAGGTGCGAGTAGCGCACCCCATACTTGCTCAGGTCCTGCCCGGCGCGCGCCAGCACCACCACTTTCTGGCCACTGGCATTGAGCGAGGCCAGCGTTTTCCCGGCCAGCGTCAGGCCGCGCTCGACCGTGCGGGTGGTGGGTTTTCCGGTTTCGCAGGAGCGGCCCGCATGGGCGGCAGGCGCGGCCAGCAAGGCCGCCGCCAGCAAGCCGACACCCAGGTGATTCGTGAGACAACTCGTTGGGCAATTCATGATGGGCCTTCTCTTTCTTGATGGCTTGCTTGATGGTTACCTGGGTCGGCAGGTCAGTGGGTCAGGCGCTCGTTGTGCAGCAAGGCGCGGCCCAGCGCGTTGGGGAGGAAGGCAATCGCCTCACCTGCGGCGGACAACACCACACCGGCGCCAATCACACTGACAGTCAGCGCGGTCCCGGCCACCAGGGACGCACCGGCAAGGCCTTGGCCCACCACCTCAATGCTGGCACGGGCGCCATCGGAAGCGCTTTCCAGCACGTAGACGGTGCCGCGCGCGGTGCTCTCCACCGTTTTGACCACCAGCACGGCGCCTGCGGTGGAGAGCATGACGGGCACGGCCACCACGGCGCCGGCGGCCACGCTGGCGCCAACCACCACCGAGGCCACCGGCAGGGCCGAGACCGCGCTCAGGGCCGCCACCTCCGACTGCGCATTGGCGCGGAGGGGGACGGCAGCAACCATCAGCATGGTGCTGACAGCTATCAAAAGACTCGCTAATTTGCTTTTCATGAATCGCTCCAGAAGATCGATGTTGAGTTGAAGTTGATGTCGTTGCCGGCAGTCAGCCGGTTCAGCCAGCGTCCGCACCGCCACGCGACTGGCGGCCGGCCGCCATCCGGGCTTCGCTCAAATCGGCTTCGTGTTTATCGCGCAGGGTCTTGGCCAGCGTGAAGCTGCAGGTGATCAGGTAAAGCCAGCTCACGCCCAGGAAGGCCTTGTAGGTTTCGTTGATCTCCATGCGCCACAAGCCCCAGCCGGTCAGTGACATGGCCAGGAAGAAGCCGCCCCACACCACCAGCCTGAACATCGGCGTATCGGCCCGGCTGTTCTCGTGGTCACGCACATGCTTGGCCAGCACGAAAGCCGCCGACAGGCAGAACAAGTAACCCATCACCATGAAGGCGCGGTCCAGGTCCTGGCCGGGCAGGTACGACAGCCCCACGGCACAGAGGAAAACAGCGATCAGGAAAGAAACCCAGACCTGCAGTTGCCAGGGCCTGGAGTCACGGTGTATCAGCGTCTGCATAAAAAACCTTTGAGGTTGTTGCGGTGCATGTAATGTGCCGCGGCGCCCCAAAACTTCACGCAGATACCGATACAGTTACCATGAAATGGTCTCTCGGTATCAGTTTTTGATACTTTCAGGCATCCATGAGAGCGGCCACGCGTGTTCGCAGCGCTTCCGGTTGCACGTCGGCAGGCGCGATGGCGGGCCCTGCATTCAGGCCGACCCGGCTGAAAAGACCGCGCCGGAAGGGCCGCACCATCGCCACCTGTTCGCCGCGCACCTGCTCCACCCGGCTGAAGAATGAGCCCCACAGGTTGGTTAAAGCCATCGGAATGACCGGCACGCTGAGGCCATCGCGCTCGGCGTTCTCGAGGATTTTCATGATGCCGGCCTTGAACACCTGGAGCTCGCCATCCCTGGTGATGCCCCCCTCGGGGAAGATGGCCAGCAAATCACCATTGCGCAGGACCCTGGCAGCCGCCTCGAACGCGGCTTCATAGGCCACCGGATCTTCCGCGCGCGGCGCAATCGGAATCGCCTTGGCCAGCCGGAACAGCCAGCCCAGCACCGGCATTTTGAAAATGCGGTGGTCCATCAGGAAATAAATCGGCCGCGGGCTGGCAGCCATCAGCAGCACCGGGTCGACGAAGCTGACGTGGTTGCAGGTCAGCACGGCAGCGCCCTGCGCCGGGATGTTGTCATCGCCCTGTATCTTGAAGCGGTAGACCAGGCGCGACGCGACCAGCGCGATAAAGCGCAACAGATATTCCGGCACCAGCAGGAAGATATAGAACCCCACCACCGCATTGGCCAGCCCCACAAGCAGGAAGATCTGCGGAATGCTGAATCCGGACTTGAGCAGCGCGCCAGCCAGGATGGCGCTGACGATCATGAACAGCGCATTGAGGATGTTGTTGGCCGCGATGATGCGGGCCCGGTGGGTGGGTGGGCTGCGCAGCTGGATCAAGGCATACATGGGCACGCTGTACAGGCCAGCGAAAAGGCTCAGCAGCGCCAGGTCGATCATGACGCGCCAGTGCGCCTGATGCAGCATGAACGCGCCCACGCTCATGACGGGCGCCGGAGGCAGGCCGCGCGATGCGAAGTAGAGATCCACCGCAAACACGCTCATGCCGATGGCGCCCACCGGCACCAGT
This sequence comes from Polaromonas sp. JS666, assembly GCF_000013865.1. NCBI lineage: Bacteria > Pseudomonadati > Pseudomonadota > Betaproteobacteria > Burkholderiales > Comamonadaceae > Polaromonas > Polaromonas sp. JS666. Next base: position 472,621 of record NC_007948.1, on the reverse strand, counting down.
CCTATTTCAACGTGTCGCTTGCTGAGCACTTCGCACAACAGCGACCCGGTGGCAATACCGATGGAGAACACGACCAGCAGCAAAGACGCCACCTGCTCGTTGCCGTGCAGCACCTCTTTGGCAAAACTCGGGAACTGGCTCAAAAACACCGCGCCAAAGAACCACATCCAGCTGATCCCCAGCATGGAGCGGAACACCACCACGTTGTCGCGGGCGAGCCTGAGGTTGCGCCAGGTTTCCGTCACGGGGTTCCAGTTGATCCTGAGGCCCGGGTCTGTCGCTGGCGTGAGCGGAATGAACTGCGAGACAGCCCGGCCGACCAGGGCGAGCAACACGCAGGCGATGGCCACATAGTCCGGCCCGACCTGGGGCACGGCCACCATCAGGCCGCCCACGACCTGGCCCAGCAAGATGGCCACAAAAGTCCCCATCTCGACCATGCCGTTGCCGCCGGTCAGCTCGCGCTCATTGAGCGCCTGCGGCAGGTAGGCGAACTTGACCGGGCCGAAGATTGTCGAATGCAGCCCCATCAGGAACGTGCAGCCCAACAGCACGGGCACCTGGACGTTGGCGTTGTTGCTCATGAACCCGGCCGCCGCGATCAGCATGATCACCACTTCCAGGTTCTTGACGAAGCGGATCACGCGGGTTTTTTCGAACTTGTCGGTGAGTTGCCCGCTGGTGGCCGAAAACAGCAGGAAAGGCAGGATGAACAGCGCCCCGATCACCAGCCCCGCCAGTGCCGGCGGCAGCCAGCTCACACTGAGCTGGTAGGTCACCATCACGGTGAAGGCGAACTTGAACAGGTTGTCGTTGGCCGCCCCCGAAAACTGCGTCCAGAAAAAAGGCGCGAAGCGGCGCTGCTTGAGCAGCGCGAACTGGTTCGGGTGCTCGTGGGCGGCCGGCGGGGCTACCAGGGCGCTGGTATCAACACTCATGCGGGACTCCTCAGTTCGTTTTATGGCTGGCGGTGTAGCCGTGGCAAAAGGCATGGCCCCCGGCGGCAGATCCTGTTGGCTCAGGCGGTGATCTGCAGGGATTCTGCCTTGGTTTTCCGCGTGGGTATCAGCGCAGCCACCACCGGCCACGCGGTACAACTCGCCACCACATGTTTCAGGCTGTGGCCCGACACGAGGTGGCCCGTCCAGTCAAAGACCAGCTGATCTCCGAACTCAAAGAGTTTTGCCAACGCATATATGGCAACGACTGTCGCCCAGCGAATGGGCGAATCCCCTGACGCCATGGGAATCTCATCAGCCAGCGGCGGCAGGCAGGCCAGCCAGACAATCAGGCCCATGCCGCCGAACTGCAGGAGGCCCCACGGCAGCGCATTGCCCGAGCTCAGCCAGACTCCGACGGCGCAGGGCCCCAGCACCAGCATCGCCGCGCCCAGGGCGAGACCTGCACGGGCACTGACGCGCTCGGCAGCGGCCAGCCCCAGCAAGCCGGCAAAAGCAACGGCCATGCCCAAGCGGTCCACCGCCAGGCCCAGGTCATCGGGCTGCCAGTGGTACCACGCAGAAGTTGCCGCCGTGGCCAGCAGGCCGGTAAAGAACAGGGCCGCCAGGCCGTGCCGCGCTGTGAGGCCAACGGGCCCGGTAGCCCGACGCCGCCACACAAGACAGCCCAGGCCCGCCGCACCCCACAGCGCAAACGGCAGGTTGCTCAGCACATTCAGCGTGAAGGGAATACGCCCCCACGCTCGCTGATCGGCAAGGTCATGCGCGTGGGCTGGCTCTGCCACAAACGGCCCGGCGACGGCCGCGAGCAGCAACACCAGCACAGCGCCCCACAGCAGGCGCTCGGGTTTTTCAAGTTGGAACATGGTGGAAGTTCTTTCAACCTAGAAACGGCAGTTGGATGCGCCCGAGTGCGCCGTGATCGGCGTGCCAGGCAAGGCGTGACAACGCAGTGGGCTCTTGCCCACAAGGCGGAGCAACGCCGCATGGCGCGTCGAGCATGGTGCAATCGGACGCATAGCGCTGTCACCCAGAAGGTGAACGCAATCGAAGAGGGGAAAGTCAATGGGCATACGGCTTTCCTGAAGTTTGCAAGCGGTCAACTGCTGTTTCTAGGTTCAATATAAGTGGGCGCAGTCTGAGCGCACAAGCTGAAAATCTTTCCAGGTATCGATACAAACTGAATTTCTACGACCAGAAGTATCGATAATCAATACCAGAGAGTTTTCCCAAGGAGCTTTTCCAATGAGCACAAGCGCCGACCTGGTCACAGTCCTGAAGAAGGAACTCAAGGCCGCCCAGATGACCTATGCCGATCTGGCCCGCGCCCTCGGCATGGCCGAGTCCAGCGTCAAGCGCATGCTGGCCAAGGGCGACATGCCGCTGTCGCGCATCGATGCCATTTGCCGCGCCCTGAAACTGGACTTTTCCGAACTGGCCAGGCGCGTCGCGGATACCCAGCCGCTGCTGGCGGAACTCACGGAAGTGCAGGAAAAGGCGGTGGTGGCCGACAAGAAGCTTTTGCTGGCGGCGATTTGCGTGCTGTCACAGTGGACGCTGGAGCAGATGACGGACAGCTACCGCCTGTCGGAGGCCGAGTGCATCAAGTATCTGGCGCAGCTGGACCGCATCGGCATCATCGAACTCAAGCCGATGAACCGCTACCGGCTCAAACTCGCCAAGACCTTCCGCTGGCGGCCGCACGGCCCGGTGATGGATTACTTCCGCGACAACGCCTTGCTCGATTACTTTTCAGGCGGCTTCGATGGCGCCGGTGAAGGCCTGTTGCTGGTGCACGGCTCCATCAGCCGCAGCCTGGCACCCTCGTTTCTGGAACGCATGCAGCGCGTGGCGCAAGACTTTGCCCAGCAACACCAGGCCGACCAGAAACTGGCCGACAAGGACCGCGAGGGCTACACCTTGCTGCTGGCCATGCGGAGCTGGGAATTTGAGGCGTTTGCGGCGCTGCGGCGTTGAGGCGCTGAGTTGCCGGGCCATGGGTGCCGGCTGGGCCATGTCGCTGCCGGCGTTGACCACGTCCATGCCGACGATGACCTGGCCTTCGCACTCGGTGGCGAACTGCACATTGAAGGCGGGTCGAAAGCAGCCGTCGCCCATCTTCATGACACGTGCGTCGGCGTCGGTGGTGCTCGCTCTGGCGTCTTCGGCCTTGCCACCGTTGCGCTTCTTGGCCGCGGCCACTTCGGGCAGTTGCTCCAGTGCCGCCTGGATGCGCTGCTCTCGCTCTTGGGCGGCACGCAGCTGGGCCGCCTGCGCCTGACACTTGGCAAGGCCGGGGGCTGTCTGGGCCTGTGTCTTGATCGTCTGCACCCACTCGCGCGCCTGGCTCAGGTGTTCGTCCAGGCTGGCCTGGCGGCGAAACGAGGCCGCACCGGCGTCGGCGCGCACGCGCATGCCGTCTTGCGCCACCCGCTCCAGGCTGATCGCACCCACGGCGGCCAATGCGGCCACGTTGTCAGTGAGCAATTCGTCCATCAGCACTTCGTTGCCGGCACGAAAGTCGTTGAGCGCGTGGTAGTTCACCGACACGCCCCCGCAAATCCACCGGTATGGCCCATGACGCGAAGCTCGCTGCCTGTCTTGCCCTTGCGGTAGAGCCGGGCATCAGCGTCAGTTGTCGATTGGTGCGTCTCGTTGCTGCGCTGAGGGGTTTGGCTGGAAAAACCGACGTTAGCAGCTTGGATGGCCGCAGAAAAACACCAATAAAGGTATAATTTCTATACCATGAACTCCTTCGAATTTGACGAATCCAAAAGCGAGTCCAACTTTTTAAAGCACCACATCAACTTTATTGATGCGCAGCTTCTATGGAATGATCCACGGCTATTGGAGATTCCGGCAAAAACGGAGGATGAGCCCCGGTATCTGGTGATCGGGCTTATCAATGGCAAACACTGGTCAGCGGTGGTCACCTACAGGGGTGCCAATATTCGACTTATTTCTGTCCGTCGTGCGCGAACCGAGGAGGTAGCACTGTATGAAAGCTAAAACTTTTGAGCAACAGTTTGACGAGGGCGTGGACATCACGGCTTCTCTGGATTTATCCAAAGCAAAACGTGTGCTGCAGGTGCAAAAGCGCGTGAATGTCGATTTCCCTGCGTGGATGATTGACTCGCTGGACCGGGAAGCCAGCAAGCTCGGCGTCACCCGGCAGTCGGTTATCAAGGTCTGGCTTGCTGAGCGACTTGAGGAGTCCGCTTCCAACACCTCTCGCCGACGAATGCGCGCCGAGGGGACGTAGCAGCGCTGAACCGAAACACTGAGTGAAAACTGAACCCAGGTTTCCCCAGCACGCTCACACGCTCAGTCCGCCGCGGCGAACACCGTGAGCACGCCGGTGTAGCCATACAGGTGGTGGCGCGCGATTTCACCGCCCGCAAAAAACCCCACCAGCGGCACATCGCCCAGCGCACGCCGCACGATCTGCAGCTCGGCACTGGGCGCGCCAAAGTGCGGGCCGCCGCGACCCGAGCAGCTGACATAGATGGCGCCGGCGATTCGCCGGGCCGGGTGCGGCGCGGCGTCGGCTGGCACACCGCCGAGGGCGCTGGCGACATCCAGCGTGACTTCTTCAGGCTCCAGCTCTTCGCGGATTTCGGCGCAGACCCGAATCAGGTCGGCACGCGCGGCCTGCGCATTGCGTTCGCAAAAAGCCAGCTTCATGCCCACGTGGGGGACTTCGGCGATCGCGATACCTTTGCGCGCCGGGTCCAGTCCGATCACGTGGCGCACCACCACTTCCGCGCCAAACTGCCCCGCCCGCCGGCTGCGGGCATCATGCAGGCTGTCTTCGGGGCGGCTCAGGCCCACCAGCGTCGTGCGCACCCGGGCCAGGGCCTCGCGCGGCTGGTCCAGCGATACTTTCAGATCTTCCAGCATCACATCCAGTGCCGGCTGGCCGTCCAGCCCGGTCACCACATTGCTCTCGCAGGCGGTGATGTCGTGATTTGCCGAGACGGGCTGGCAGCCCTGCGTGATGCGCGACATCAGGACCATGCCGCCCGATGGGTCGCGCGCGAACGCGACACCACTCAGGCCGCCGTTGAACACACCGCCGGCCGCGCCGTGCCCCTTGACGTTGCCGTGGCCGCTGAAGGCAAACTGCACCGTGCTGGAGCGGCTCGACGCCAGACCGCCAAAGACGTAACCGCTCTCGGTCCGCTGGGCCATCTCGTCAATCAGTTCTGCAACGTCGGGGGTGCCGGCATCGGCATGCACCAGCGCGGTATGCGCCTTGAAGCGGCCGCTGGCCGCCGGGGGCAAGGGCGACACGCCGGAAAACACGCGGTACTGGTCGTGCGGCAGTTCGCAGAGCATCACCGCCAGCGCGGGCTCGTCAAAATACTCGACGTTGTTCGACGCGATACCCACGCCCACCGTGCCACTCCAGTCGGTGATGTCGGGCAGCTCGGCGCTCAGGTGATCGAGGATGTCCTGCGCATGGACGGCGTAATGATCGGTGATGTAGAGCAATGCCAGTGTGGGCGCACGGGCATAACCGGGCAAGGTCATGTGGGCACGCAACTGGGCGAGCACAAGGCCGGCCGCCATCTGCCATTGCGGATGGGTGGCATGGCCATAGGGAAAAAGCTTCATGGGATCCCGGCAGACGAATTCAAGGCGTTCAAGGTGTGGTTTTTCGGACCGTACTGCGCGCGGTCTTGCGCGCCGGCGTTTTGGCTTTGGGGCCTGACGGGGATTGCGCAGCCGACGACGCCATGGAGGCCGGTGTAGGCCAGTCCTGGGCACTGCGCAGCGCGGTGTTCATGGCGGCACGCGCCCCGCCGGCCACCGTTTTCCCGGCGCTTTCAGCCATGCCTTTGGCCAGACCCGTGGCCATGTCGGTGGCCGTTTTCACCGCATCCTTGGCCAGCCCGGCGGCCATGTTTTTGGTGGTGTCCACGGCGGTCTTTCGGGCGACATCTTTCATTGCATCCGCTGCAATGGTCTGGAACTGCTGGGTCAGGGCGCCCCACCACTGCATCGGGTCGACCACACCGCCCGCGGCAGCAGTCGCATCGGAAGATTTGGCTGCCGCCACTTTGGCTTTTGCCTTGGCCTTGGCCCTGGCTTTTTCCGCCGTGTCTTCGCTGGCTTGTGCATTCGCCTGATGGCCGTTAAAAGCCGAAGGCGGAATCTCCAGCCCGGAAAAAGTCTTGGCCTTGTCGGCCACACCGTCGGCTACCTTGAGCTTGAAGGCGTTGGCCATGTCGCCCATGTTGAAGTTCATGCCCCGGAGCGTCGCCAGGGTCATCTTCTGCACTTCCAGCGCCTGGATGGTGGCCTTGAGTGCGGTGGCATTCTGGTCGAGCCAGAACTGCACGGCCTTGAGCTCGTCGATGCGCTTGTCCAGCTCTTCGACATTGAGCGTGGGTGCGACCCAACTCCCCAGCTTGGGCAACTGCGGAATGCTTTGCGACGCACTGTCCGCCGCCTGTTTCGCCAGGTTTTGCAGGAAGTCAAAACCGGGCACAAGCTTGCCGAAGCCGGCAAAAGAATTGTTGTCTGCGTCACTCATGGTTGTCTCCTGCCAGGTTGGGCACTGTTGCGGGTCCGGATAAGTTGCCATGCCATGAGCCTCATGAAATGAGGCCAGGATGCGCCTTCATTGTGCAACGTCATGGCGGCACGTCAACCGATTTTTGTACGGCGGGACGGCGACCGGGACACTGGACGATCGGCCTCAAACTCCACCCGCCTGCTAAGCTTGGCGCCATGAAAAGCCTGTTTCACTTTGCCTTCAATGTCAGGGACCTGGACCTCGCACGCAGCTTTTATGGTGGCGTCCTGGGGTGCACCGAGGGCCGCTCTACCGACACCTGGGTCGACTTCGACTTTTTTGGCCACCAGATTTCGCTGCACCTGGGCGAGCCGTTCAAAACAGAGCGCACCGGCCATGTGGGCGACAAGCTGGTGCCCATGCCCCACTTCGGACTGGTGCTGGCCCTGCCGGACTGGCAGGCCCTGGCCCAGCGCCTGCAGGCGGCCCACACCGAATTCGTGCTGGCGCCACAGGTGCGCTTTGAGGGCGAGCCCGGCGAGCAATGGACGATGTTTTTTTGCGATCCGTTTGGCAACCCCATCGAGATCAAGGGCTTCCGCTCGCTGGAGGCGCTTTACGCCAGCTGAGCGTGACTGTGATGCCCCGGTTCACTCCCTGATCTTCAGCCACTCACCGCGCTGCCGCCATGGCCTATACCTTTGCTTCAGCCACCGTCTTGCTGCTGCTGATCACGGATCCGCTGGGCAACATTCCCATCTTTGTCAACGCCCTGCGCGGCGTGGCCCCCGAGCGCCGCATGCGCGTCGTCCTGCGGGAGGTGCTGATTGCCTTCCTGCTGCTGCTGGCCTTCATGTTTGTCGGCGACGGCTTTCTGCGCCTGATGAACCTGAGCGACCTGTCGCTGCAAATCGCCGGCGCCGTGGTGATGTTCCTGATCGCGCTGCGCATGATTTTCCCCTCGGCCCAGCCGGAGGCCGCGCCCCTGCAGGGTGAGCCGCTGATCGTGCCGTTGGCCATCCCCGGGCTGGCCGGCCCCTCGGCGCTGGCCACGGTGATGCTGCTGGTCTCGCAGGCGCCGGCGCGGCGGCTGGAATGGATTGCCGCGCTGAGCGTGACCATGGTGGTCTGCGCGGTGGTGCTGGTACTGTCCGAGCGGATTCAGCGCATCGCGGGCGACCGCGTCATGATGGCCTTTGAACGGCTGATGGGCCTGATCCTGGTGGCCATCTCGGTGGAAATGCTGCTGCGCGGCCTGAAACTCTTTGTGGCGCAGCTCGGCCAGCCGTAAACCCGCCCCTCCCCCGGCGGGGATTTCAGGTTGAATCGGGTTAACGCAGCGGCGCAACCTTCTGCTCAATCGCACCAAACACCGACAGCCCATCCTTGCCCTTGACCTCGATGCGGATGGTGTCGCCAAACTTCATGAACGGCGTTTTGGGCTTGCCGTCCTCGATGGTTTCAATCGCACGCTTTTCGGCAATGCAGCTGTAGCCATGGCTCCAGTCCTTGTTGCTCACGGTACCCGAACCCACAATGCTGCCGGCGCGCACATTGCGGGTTTTGCAGATGTGGGCAATCAGCTGCCCGAAGTGAAAGGTCATCTCGGGTCCGGCCTCGCACATGCCGACCTTGCGGCCGTTCCAGGTGCTTTGCAGCGTCATGTGCAGGCGGCCCTTGTCCCAGGCATTTTCTCCGTTGAACACCAGTTCATCCAGCGTCACCGCGACCGGGCTGAAGGCCGTGGCCGGCTTGCTCTGGAAAAAGCCGAAGCCTTTGGCCAACTCGTCGGGTATGAGGTTGCGCAGCGACACGTCGTTGGCCAGCATCACGAGGCGTATGCCTTCGAGCGCCTGCTCGGGCGTGGCGCCCATGGGCACGTCGGCCGTGATCACGGCGACCTCGGCTTCAAAGTCGATGCCGAACTCTTCGCTGGCAACCACCACGTTGTCACAGGGGCCGGCGAAGTCGTCGCTGCCACCCTGGTACATCAGCGGGTCGGTGTAGAAGGAGGCAGGCACTTCCGCATTGCGGGCCTTGCGCACCAGCTCCACATGGTTGATGAAGGCCGAGCCGTCGGCCCATTGGTAGGCGCGCGGCAGCGGCGCCATGCATTGCGCCGGCTCAAACGGGAAGGCGTGGCGCGCCTTGCCGTTGTTGAGTGTTTCGTAAAGGTCCTGCAGCTGGGGCGACAGGAAGTTCCAGTCGTCCAGCACCTGCTGCAGTTTGCTGGCAATGCCCGTCGCATAATGGGCGGTGGCAAGATCGCGCGACACCACAACGAGCTGGCCGTCGCGGGAACCGTCTTTGTAAGTGGCGAGTTTCATCAATATCCTGATTGGGTGGCTGGCGGGTTTTCTTCAGTGTTGCATCGCAAAAAGCACACTGGATTGTGCCGTCCCTGAAGGGCTCCGACGCTTCGCGGCACCCTGCCGCAGCCCGGGGAACGCCTCAAAACCTGAAAATCATTGTTTCGCGTTACGATAAGTGAAATCAGTTTACCTAAATGTAATTCGAAATTCTCTCACTTTCATGAACGCTCCTCCTGGCTCCCTCGACACCCCGCTCGCCGCGCCGCCTGCTGCGCCACTCACCGATCTGCCGCCCCAGCGCGCGGGCATTCAGTCGGTGGAAGTTGGGTTCAGCCTGCTGGGGGTGCTGGCCGCAGCACCCGGCCCGCTGATGCTGCGCGACCTGGCGGCGGCGGCGGGCATGAGCGCGGCCAAAGCGCACCGCTATCTGGTGAGCTTCCAGCGCCTCGGGCTGGTCACGCAGGATGCCGGCTCCACGCGCTACGACCTGGGGCCAGCCGCGCTCAAGTTAGGGCTCGCTTCCCTTTCCCGGCTTGACAGCGTGAAGCTGGCACGCCAACGCCTGCAGCCGCTGATGGAGCACATTGGCCAGACCCTGGCACTGGCGGTCTGGGGCAATCAGGGCCCGACCATCGTTCACTGGGAGGAGTCGCCCCAGGCCGTCACCGTCAACCTGCGCCTGGGCGACGTGATGCCGCTGCTGTCATCGGCCACGGGCCTGTGCTTTGCGGCCTTCATGCTGAACCAGCATGCGTCGCAAAACCGGCTGGCCGCCTTGCTCAAGGACGAACTGGCACGCACCCAGAAGCTGGGGCGCAAGGATCTGCCCACCAGCATGGCCAAAGCGACCGCGCTGCTGGACGAGGTGCGCCAGCGCGGCCTGGCACGCGTCGTGGACACCCTGCTGCCCGGCGTGGCCGGTTTCTGTGCGCCGGTGTTTGATGCCGACGGCCATCTGGCGCTGGGCATGGTGGCGCTGGGCTCGCTGGCCACGTTTGATCCGGCCTGGGACGGTGCGGTGGCCCGACCACTGGCGGCAGCCGCCCGGCAACTTTCCAGCGATCTGGGGTTCACAGGGGCATGAACAGCGTGCTGGCAGCACCAGGGGTGGCTTCGGGGGTTTCGCGCACTGCCCCCCCCCGGCGAGCGCTGGGCATGCTGGCCGTGCTGGTGCTCGCCGTACACACGCTGCTGCTGCGAACGACGCCCGACCGGTTTGGCCCGGAAACGGACCCGGCATCCACCCGCAGCCGCGCCGCGCCGGCATTTGTCACACGCAGCATTGAGGTCCCGCCACCGTCCAAGGTGCTTCCCCCGCCAGCAGCGCCTCCTGCGGTCAAGCCCGTGGTCAAGGCCCCGGTCAAACCCAAAAGGCCTCCTGTTCCTGTTCAAGAAAATGAGGCCGTAGCCGCTGATTCACCTGCGCAGCCGGCTACTGATTCTGTCGCTCCTCAAGCTCCCGACTCACTCGCGGTCAGCGAATCTCCTGCCGCGCCCAGCGCGGACAGCGTGCCGCTCCCGGCGGCCGATACAGCCACCGCATCGAATTCAACGGCCAATACACCACCGGAGGCCACGGCGCCACCGCCACCCGCCGGCGCCAGCCAGACACCGGTGACCGCAATAGCCCTGCCGCCCAGCGTCAGGCTGGCCTACAAGATGACCGGTCAGGCCAAGGGCATGACCTACCACGCGAACGCCGAACTCGGCTGGCATCAGGCGGGCGGCAGCTATGACGCCCGCATGACCGTGAGCGCGCTGTTTCTGGGCTCGCGCAGCATGGCCAGCACTGGCCAGGTAGACGCCGGGGGGCTGGCGCCCACGCGCTTTTCGGACAAATCGAGAAGCGAAGTCGCCGCCCATTTCGAGGCCGACAAAGCCCGGATCACCTTCAGCGCCAATACGCCCGCCGTCCCCTGGATCAAGGGTGCCCAGGACCGGGTGAGCGTGTTTTTACAGCTGGGCGGCATGCTGGCCGGCAGCCCGGCCAGCTTTCCGGTGGGCTCCAGCATTTCGCTGTATACCGTGGGCCCGCGCGACGCGGATACCTGGACCTTTCTGGTGGAGGCAGAGGAAAGCGTGAGCCTGCCCTTTGGGGACATCGTCGCCCTCAGGCTCACGCGCCAGCCGCGCCGTGAATACGATCAGAAAGTGGAAGTCTGGTACGCGCCCTCACTGGGCTACCTGCCGGTGCGCAGCAAAATAACCCAGTACAACGGCGATTTTGTGGACCAGCAGCTCAATACCGTGAATAAATTCTGAAAACCGCTGCGCAAGTTGCCATAAAACGCCGTAGCGTGACTTCTTGCCTGCCTATGCGGCGTATTGCGGCTTACCCTGTCCTCTTGAAACCTGGCACCAACGTTGCTATGTAAAAGGGCAAAGGACATCACCATGCACATGCTTTACGACTCCGACTCTTTTGTGGTGGTTCAGATTCACGCAAACGCGCCCGAAGAATCTGCGCCGGCACCCGCCGTTCCCCAGCTGGCGCGCCACGGCTTTGAAATCGTGGACAAACGGTCGGGCAAAGAGGTATACCTCGACGGCTCGTGGGCAGAAATGTTCCAGCAGCGCCTGAGTGCCTGGGCGCAAAAAACACCGACCCAGGAAGAAATCGAAGACACGCTCGAAGGCTACAGCGGGCTGGCCAATACGCCGATATCGTTGCACTAGGGCCCCCACGGTCGCTCACTGCGTGTAGCTCCCTGCCCCCCGAGGGGGCCGCTGCGCCTGCGGCCCGGCGAAGCCGGTTCCGCGGCCCCTGCTGGATTGAGGAGCCCTCAGGGTCGCCCTCTGTCCCCTTTTCTTCTCATTCAGCGGGTGGGCTTTCAGCCTGCGCCGCCGGTCGCTTCTGGTACATCCAGCGGTACATCGGCTCGGCCAGCAATAGCACCGCCGCCAGCCGCGTGACGTGAAACGCCGTCACCACCGGCACGCCGAGTTGCAGCACCTTGGCGGTGATAGCCATCTCGGCAATGCCGCCCGGCGAAGTCCCCAGCAGCAGCGTGGCCCAATGCAGGTTGCTGAACCGGGCCAGCATCCACGCAAAGCCGGCGCACAAGCCCATCATCCCGACAGTCGCCAGCGCCACAGAACCGAGCCAGCGCGGCGCCAGATGCACAAAACTGCGGGTAAAGCGCACGCCCAGGCTGATGCCGATCACGAGTTGTGCGGCATTGGTCATCCACTGCGGAAGCGCTGACAGCGTGAAACCGCAGGCGGTCAGCAGCAACGACACCACCAGCGCACCGATGAACCAGGGGTTGGTGCGCTTGAGCTTGAGCATGGTCCAGCAGCCGATGCCGGTCAGTCCGGCCAGCAGTGCCAGCCCCGGGAAGTGAACGTCCCGGACACCGGGGAGCGTCGTATCCAGCCCGTGCAACCCGGCCCACTGAAAGCCGAAAGGAATGATCAGCGTCACCAGCAGCACGCGCAGGCTGTGCGCCGACGCTACCAAGTCCGTCTGCGCGCCGTGGCTCTCGCCCATCAGGGTCATTTCCGAGGCCGCGCCTATGGGTGCGGCGAAGTAGGTGGTGATGCGGCTCAGGCCCGACACATGAAGCGGCCCGGGCCCATGGTGCACACGGTGCAACCAGGCGCCAAAGATCCATCCCAATGCCAGCGCCCAGACAATATTGAGCGCAATCGCCCACCACAAACCGGCCACCAGCGCGACCACCTGCGGCGTGAAATAAAGCCCCAGCGCGCAGCCAATGATCCACTGGCCGGCATCGCGCAGCGGCGTCCAGCTGGCCGTGGCACCGCCCAGCATGGAGATGATGGCAGTCACCAGCAAGGGCCCGATCATCCACGGCAGGGGCGTGCGCAACATGACGCACAGAGCGGCCGCGGCCCAGGCGATCAGGAGCGTCCCAATGACGCACACCGGCGGAGATCGAAGCAAGGACAATAGGCGTTTGGCAGCGTCAGGAAGCATGGACGTGTAAGCGGAAAATGACAAGTTGGAAGCATGCCGGGCGGAGCCGGGCCGAAGGCATTAGTATCCACCGATGCTTCATGTCCCTTTGCTAGCCTTGTCAGCGTTGTCAGGCTTCCCCGGTGCACTGATCTGCGTCGCCGCCATGGCGCTGGCCGGTGGCTGCGCCAGCCGCCCCGGCCCGCCGGAAGCGCCCATCCTCCAGCCCCCCAGTGGCAGTGCTGCCGCAGCCACGGTCGCCCGCCTTGATGCATTGCTGCCCATCGATGCGCTGCTGATCGGCGAACAACACGATGCCGCAGAACACCAGCAGATAGCGCAGCAGGTCGTCGCACGCCTGGCGGCACGCGGCCTGCTGGGGGCCCTGGCGCTGGAAATGGCCGATGCCGGGGTGAGCACCGCCGCTCTGCAGCCCAGCGCCTCCGAAGAACAGACACGCCATGCGCTGAAATGGAACGACAAGGCCTGGCCCTGGACGGCGTACGGACCGGCCGTGATGACAGCCGTGCGCGCCGGCGTGCCGGTGCTGGGCGCCAACCTGCCGCGCGCGCAGATGCAAGGCAGCATGGACGACAGCAAGCTCGACGTTCAATTGCCCGGCCCGGCGCTGAAGGCGCAGCAGCAGCTGATTCGCCTTGGCCATTGCAACCTGCTGCCCGAGAGCCAGATCACGCCGATGACGCGCGTCCAGATTGCCAGGGACATCACCATGGCCCATACCTTGAGTCAGGCGGCACTGCCCGGCAAGGTGGTGGTGTTGCTGGCCGGCAGCGGCCATGTGGACCGCCACCTGGGTGTGCCGCAGCACCTGCCCTCGAACCTCAGTAGTAAGTCTATCGGCCTCCTTGCCGAAACACTGCGGAACGCCACTGAACACATAGCAAAATTTGATGCGATTTGGCCCGCACGGCCGGCGCCCGAGAAAGACTATTGCGCCGAATTCAGGATGCGTTGACAGACCCGATCTGCGCACGTGCAACGACCATCACGGAGGGACGGCCGGATTACCTAACCTGGATAAAACCGGGCATGCCCACGGGGTCCTCCTGAAACAGCCTATTCGAACTGTCCCGGCAGAACAAACCCTAAATTCCCGCCCAGCGAATGCACGCTTCATACGAATACCCGTCTAGCCAGGAGTCAGGGCTTAATTCTTGTTTGGGGATTAGGCTCATCGCTTTGCCAAAGGTTGACTTGTCTCTCGCAAAACACGCATAACTTGCATACAGATTTTTCAGGACGGCATTCGGATCCCGAGCGATCCAGTCGTCAAAACCTCTTTTCATCCTGGTCCAATTCATGGCCGTCCTCTCCTTTACAACTGCGTCACCCAGGGCAGCGTAGAGCCGGGCGTAAAAAGACATGCCCTCGGTCGACTCCAATTGCCGGCTGGAATGGTCGATGAATGCGTCCACCGCCTCCCAACTGCCCCCCCATTTGGGAACCAGGCGCGAAGCGATCAGCCGGTAGAAACTGAGATATCGAGGCCATCGCTTGACTGCATTCAAAAAGACAGTTCGCGGGTCGCTTTTCACGCCACGCCCTTCAAGCGCAACCGTCAAAAGAATCAGGTGCCACACCGCCGTGTCTTTCAGAGACGGTGGTGCGCTCATAAGCTTTTTTTCAGCCTCTCCGAGGCTCTTCGCAAAGATCTCCCAAGATTCTGGCGACACGGTCGATGCGACCCCCTCTCCGCGTGCACTCCAAGCTTTTGCGTGTAGCGCCAAGGCATCCGCAAGCAATATGAAATCTGAATGTGGGAAGGCAGATCTCCACTTGGTAAGTGAGCTTTCCTCAATTTTGCCGCGGTGATCATCCACGAACTCATCGAGGGTCCCATACACGGCGGCAGCCTTATTAACTCCACCGGGAAACAATTCTTCCGAGGTCGCAAGCTCGCGCAGAGCGCGCTCCAGCAAAGCAAATTGACCTTGTTGGCCGAGCATCCGTAAACGATCCTTTGTCACCGCGAAATCAGGCCAATCGTTCGCCTTGCAAAAAAATGATTCGACGCCTTCCTCGAAATTACATTTCAGGGGCCGCATATCCCATGGATAGCGCTCAGCCGGCAATCGTTCGGCCTGCGCCGCGGCAGCCCCGCAAGCCAATGACAGGATCAAAATTTCCCGGATTATTCTCAGGAAAATATTAGGCATCTGGACTCCCCTCGTGAACGACTTATTTTTGATTTATTCATTAACCCAGCGGCATACCAATGAAATGCACACCGCCATTCCATCTGGAAGCAAACAACCTCAGAATCGCGTCCAACAAAACTTCATGAGCACTTGGGAGCACTTGGATCCGAATCGCGAGAGATCACCAAAACGGAATACACCAGCCTGTCCGAGGCCGCATCAGCATTAAATTCCAGCCCACCGAGCGCATGCCTCATATGAGTGCCCTGCAAGCCATTGGCCTGGTAGTAATTCTTGTTTGAGTATTTGGCCTATCGCCTTGCCAAAGGTTGACTTGTCCCTGGCAAAACAGGCATAGCTCGCATAGAGATTTTTCACGCTGGCACGTGAATCCCGAGCGATCCAGTCGTCGAAGCCTCTTCTCATCTTGACCCAATCCATGGCCGTTTGTCCCCGCGTAACCTCATTACCAATGGAAGCGTAGAGCCGGGCGTAAAAGGACATGCCTTCGGTCGACTCCAATTGCCGGCTGGAATGGTCGATAAATGCCTCCACCGCCGCCCAACTGCCACCCCTGACAGGACTCAGGTACGAGATCATTTCCATGTAAAAATCAGCAGATTTCGGCCAACGCTTGACTGCATTCAAGAAAACAGTTTGCGGGTCGCTTTCCACGCCACGGCCCTCAATCGCAATCTTCAAAAGAATCAGGTGCCACACCGCCGTATCTTTCAAAGACGGTGGTGCCTGCATGAGCTTTTTCTCAGCATCTCCCAGCCTCAGTGCGAAGAGCTCCCCGGATTCTGGCAATACCGTTGACGCGGCACCTCCACGGAGCTCCCAGGCCCGTCTATGCAGCAACATGGCATCGGTAAGCAACAAAAATTTGGATTGTGGAACTACTGACTTCCACAAGGCAAGCGGATCCCCTCCAATAATTGCAGCCCTCCTGTGATCCTGCACAAGCTCTTCCAGGGTCCAATGCACAGCAGTGGCCTTATTGAAACCATTGGGGAGTAGTTCTTCCGACGTGGCAAGTTCGGTCAGAGCACGCTCCAGTAACGCGAATCGTCCAGTCCATCGAAGAGATCTCAAGCGCTCTCTTGTTACCTCGTAGCTGGGCCAATTGTCCGCCTTACATAATTCCGTTTCGACATTTTTCTTATAGCTACAGAAAAATGGCCGCATATCCCACGGATAGCGCTCGGCCTGCCATTCGTCAGCCTGCACAGTGAATGCAGCACAGGCAAATGACAGGATCAATAGCTCCCGGAGTTTTTTCGCAAAAAAGTTCTGCATCTGGCCTCCCTGCGTGAACAAATTATTTTTGTGGTCATGCAAGAATATCTTACAAACGAAAAACGACGGGGATACGGACTGCTACGCAGCCTGCGCGAGTGACTAACCCCCACGCTTCTCACTGCGTGCAATGCGCGAGGATTCCACGGCGCCGGCCAGGCCGAGACTGCGAATGCCGATCACGTTGGGCAAGCCATTGAGGCTCCTTTGGGTGGCAGGTACCAGCCGGCGCTGCCCGACACCGGCTCCACAATGATGGCAGCCACTGCTGCTCCATGTGGAAGCCCTGGCAAGCCATGCGGGGTCTCCTGCGTCGGGATGAGGGATGTGGGTGGGTAAAGGTGTAATCTTGCATCCGGTACTTTTGCGCCTCCCCGGCACCCGGGATTCCGGCCGGATCAGGCGATCGGTGGCGGAGCCTGCGACAATTCATCCCCTATGAACCACGCATATATCCTGACCCTGTCCTGCCCGGACCGTAGGGGCATTGTTCACGCCGTTTCCGGTTTTTTGCTGCAGAACGGCGGCAACATTGAAGAAGCCGCCCAGTACAACGACCATGACACGGGCCTGTTTTTCATGCGGGTGCAGTTTGCCTGCGACCAACTGACGCACGAGGAGCTGTCGCAGCAGCTCAAGGGCTTTGCCGAGCCCTTCCAGATGAACTGGAAACTGCACGCGACCACGCAACCGATGCGCACCGTCATCATGGTCAGCAAGGAAGGCCATTGCCTGAACGACCTGCTGTTTCGCTGCAAGTCGGGCCTGCTGCCGCTGGACGTCCGCGCCATCGTGTCCAACCACCGGGAGTTCTACCAGCTGGCGGCCAGCTACAACATTCCTTTTCACCATTTCCCGGTGACCGCCGCGAGCAAAGCCCAGGTCGAGGACAAGCAGCTGGAAATCATCGAGTCGGAGGGCGCCGAGCTGGTGGTGCTGGCGCGCTACATGCAGATCCTTTCCAACGACCTGTGCCGCAAACTGGCTGGCCGCGCGATCAACATCCACCACTCCTTCCTGCCCAGCTTCAAGGGCGCCAAGCCTTACTACCAGGCGCATGACCGCGGCGTGAAACTGATAGGCGCGACCGCCCACTATGTGACGGGCGACCTGGACGAAGGCCCGATCATCGAACAGGACGTGGCGCGCGTGGACCACAGCAAGACCGTCGAAGACCTGACGGCCATGGGCCGCGACACCGAAAGCCAGGTGCTGGCGCGCGCCGTCAAGTGGCACAGCGAGCATCGCGTGCTGCTCAACGGCCACAAGACCGTGATTTTCAAGTAACCACCATGGCCGCGCCGGCGAGAATTCCACCGATTCAGTGCCTGCTGACGTTTGAAGCGCTGGCACGGCTGCGCAGCGTGACCCAGGCGGCCGAGGAACTCTGCGTGACACCCAGCGCCGTGAGCCACCGGGTCAAGCAGCTGGAGCAAATCATCGGCACCAAGCTGTTTGGCCGGGCTGATTTTTCATTGACCACCGAAGGCAGCGAATACCTGGCGCATGTGCGCGAGGGCCTCGCCACGCTGCAGAAGTTTCCCGGCACCGCCGGCCAGAATGGCACAACCGGCAAGCGCAAGCTGCGGCTGGCGATCACGCCCACGTTTGCCCGTTCGATTCTGATTCCACGGTTGCGGCAATTCACCGAGGCCTATCCCGAGATTGACCTGACCCTGCAGGTCTCGATTCCCCTGCTGGATGTGGTGGCCGAAGATGCCGACCTGATCGTGCGCTTCGGCACCGGGCGTTATGCCGACATGGAACATGTGTGCCTGGCCCATGACGACGTCACCCCGCTGGCCTCGCCGGCCTTTGTACGCGAGCACGGTCCCTTTGAAGCGGCGGAAGACCTGGAAGGCGAGAGCCTGCTGCGCTCCCCGCTGGAGCCCTGGCGCACCTGGTTTGTCGCCAACAACCTGGACTGGCCCGAGCCGCAAGACGGCTCCCAGTTCAATGACATCGGCCTCATGTGCGATGCGGCCGCGGCGGGCATGGGCATCGCACTCATCCGCCTCAAGCTGGGCGCACCCTGGCTGGACAATGGCTCGCTGGTGCGCCTGGGCAACAACGCGGTCTTCGGCCGCAACGTTCCGAGCCCGCACGCCCACTATCTGTGCTGGCGTACCGGCACCATGGACCGCTGGGAATGTGCGGCCTTCGCGGACTGGCTGCGCAAGAGCCTGACCTGATCCGTACCACAGCTTGCCCTCCCTGTACTGAGCTGAGGCGTCAACCCGAAGAAAACATCAAGCCTGGCTGGCACCGCCCCCGGTTGACTGCCTCTCGACAATGCGAAAGCCCACATCGATGACGCGTTCTGCAATGGGTTCCCCCCGGCAGCGTGCAACGATGAGCCGCGCAGCCAGTCTGCCGATGGCGGCACCGTCGACATGCACCGTGGTCAGCGAGGGCTGCAGGTGGGCCGCGAAGTCTGCATCGCCAAAACCGCAGACCGCCAGGTCCTCGGGGACCCGCAGGCCCCGTGCCTGCGCCTCGACCAGCACGCCTTGCGCCAGCTGGTCCGAGCTGCAGTAGACGGCCTCGAGTTTTGGGTCCTGCTGCAGCAGTTCGGCCAGCGCCCGCCGTCCCAGCGCCAGGTTGCTCGGGGCGGGCACCACTGCGGTCGGCACCTCATGGCCGACGGTTGCCAGAAAACCCTCGCGCCGCAACGAGCCGCGATGGTCATCGCCAGTGGCGATCCCGAGCCGATGCCAGCCCTTGCCCAGAAAGTAGCCCGCGACTGCGCTGCCAACCTTCAGGTGGGAAAAACCCACCAGCATGTCAATGGGGCGATCGCTCAGGTCCCAGGTCTCGACGATGGGGATGCCCAGGCGGCGCAGCCTTTCCCTGGCAGCCTGCGAATGCACCAGACCCGTCACCACGATGCCATCCGGCCGGCGGCTGATCATGGTGTTGAGCAAGGCGTCCTCGCGGGAACGGTTGTAACCGGTCTGCCCCAGGATGAGCTGGTAGCCGTCGGCGTCCAGCGCCTCGGTCAGCGACTGCACGGTGGGCAGGAATTGGGCGACCGAGATCGTGGGCACGAGCCCGGCCACCATCAGGCTGCGCCTGGACTTGAGTCCGCCAGCCAGCAGGTTGGGAATGTAGCCCGTGGCCTCGACGGCCTTCTGCACACGTTCGATCGTCTTGTCGGACACCAGCGTCGGGTTGCTCAGCGCTCGCGATGCGGTGATCAGCGAGACGCCGGCTTCCCGGGCGACATCATGAAGGGTGGCGGCTTTAAAGCCAGGAGAGTGAGTCAGGGCAGGGGCAGGCATGGCCAGGCGATTGTCCGATTAAACCTGGAAACGGCAGTTGGATGCGTCCGAGTGCGCCGTGATCGGCGTGCCAGGCAAGGCGTGACAACGCAGTGGGCTGCTGCCCACAAGGCGGAGCAACGCAGCATGGCGCGCCGAGCATGGTGCCATCGGGCGCATAGCGCTGTCACCCGGAAGGTAAACGCCATCGAAGAGGGGAAAGTCAATGGGCATGCGGCTTTCCTGAAGTTTGCGAGCGGTCAACTGCTGTTTCCAGGTTAAACACAGAAAAGCCTCATAAACCGGTAAAGTGAGTGCTTGACGGCCAAAAATGACAACGTTATCATTAATTCATGTTGCGTGCTTTTTCTTCGAAAATTTCGGAGTGCCAAGGCTAAAAAGTTAACGGGGATCACGGTTTTGAGTTTTATACATTCATCAACACGCTTCAAAATGATAACGTTATCATTTTGTAAGAGAGAAAACCCTGATGTCCCGTTTCTTCGAGACCGGGCACAAGCACCGGGCGGCCGTGGTGACCACAGCCGGGTTGAAGCTCGACTGACACCTGAACGCCGAATGAACGTTCCCGCTCACCCCTGAAGAGTCCATGAAGACGACAACCAGTTCCACGCCCAGCGACCGCATCACCTGGGTCCGGATATCGTCCTGCTACCTGCCACTCGCCACACCCATCAGCGACGCCAAGGTATTGACCGGCCGCCAGAAGCCGATGACCGAGATTGCCATCCTGTTCGCGGAAATCGAGACAGCAGGTGGCCATCAGGGTCTGGGCTTCAGCTACTCCAAGCGGGCCGGCGGGCCAGGCCAGTTTGCCCATGCCAGGGAGATCGCACCGGCGCTCATCGGCGAGGACCCCAGCGACATCGCCAAACTCTGGGACAAGCTCTGCTGGGCCGGTGCCTCCGCGGGACGCAGTGGTCTGTCGACGCAGGCCATCGGCGCCTTTGACGTTGCGTTGTGGGACCTGAAGGCCAAACGCGCCGGTCTCTCGCTGGCCAAGTTGCTCGGATCCTACCGCGACTCGGTGCGCTGCTACAACACCTCGGGCGGTTTTCTGCACACACCCATCGACCAGCTCATGGTCAATGCATCGGCATCCATTGAGCGCGGTATCGGTGGCATCAAGCTCAAGGTTGGCCAGCCGGACGGCGCGCTGGACATCGCCCGCGTGACGGCCGTGCGCAAACACCTGGGTGACGCCGTGCCCCTCATGGTCGATGCCAACCAGCAATGGGACCGGCCAACCGCCCAGCGCATGTGCCGCATCTTCGAGCCGTTCAACCTGGTCTGGATCGAGGAACCGCTGGATGCCTACGACCATGAAGGCCATGCGGCGCTGGCGCTGCAGTTTGACACGCCGATTGCGACCGGCGAGATGCTGACCAGCGCGGCCGAGCACGGAGACCTGATCCGCCATCGGGCGGCCGACTATTTGATGCCCGATGCGCCACGGGTCGGCGGCATCACCCCCTTCCTGAAGATCGCTTCGCTGGCCGAACACGCGGGGTTGATGCTGGCGCCGCACTTCGCGATGGAGTTGCATGTGCATCTGGCCGCGGCTTACCCGCGCGAACCCTGGGTCGAGCATTTCGAGTGGCTGGAGCCGCTGTTCAATGAGCGCATCGAGATCAGGGATGGGCGGATGCTGGTGCCGACCAGGCCTGGCCTGGGCCTCACCCTGAGCGGGCAGGTCAAGGCCTGGACCCGAGAAGAAGCGCAAGTCGGCACACGCCCGTAGCGTGCGAACGGCCATTCGCGACATTGAATGCAGGTCTTGCCAGGCTACCCACAATATGGTTCAGTTAAGCCCTTGCCCCTGGTTTGTCATCCCGGACTTGATCCGGGATCCATGGATCGCGGGTCAGGCCCGCAATGACAAGTCAAGGTTTTGGTCATTCCGACATTCCGATTCAGGGTGAATAACTTAAATGAACAGTATTGGGCTACCCACCCGAAATCACAGCACCGGATAACTGAGTTTTTAACCCGACCAAGGAGACAATGACATGAAAAATCGCCGTCTGGCCCTCGCCCTGATTGCACAGGCAGCTATCAGTTTTGCAGCAATGACCGGGGTGGTTCACGCCCAGTCAGACTACCCGACCAAACCGGTCAAGATCATTGTGCCGTTTCCGCCAGGCGGAACCAGCGACGTGATGGGCCGGATGCTGGCTGACGAGCTGACCAAAATCCTCAAGCAGCCGTTCATTGTCGAGAACGTTGCCGGTGCGGGCGGCACCATCGGTACCGACCGCGCCTCCAGGCTGACACCTGACGGCTACACGCTGATCCAGACCGGCGTGGGCCAGAACGCCGTGGCGCACGGGCTGGACGCGAACCTCAAATACAACTCGATGAAGGACTTTGCCCACATCTCGCAGATTCACTCCGGGCCCAACGTGCTGGTGGTCCACCCGGCGACGCCCTACAAAAGTGTCAAGGATGTGGTGGCTTACGCCAAAGCCAACCCCGGCAAGCTGGACTACGGCTTTACCCACGCCGCGTCCGGGCACATGGCCATGGAGCTGTTCAAGCAGACGGCCGGCATCTACATGACCGGCATTTCCTACCGGGGCGGTGGCCCGATGTTGACCGACATCCTCGGTGGCACGATTCCGATGATGTTCATCAACCAGGACGCGGCGCTGCCCCACGTGAAGGCCGGCAAACTTCGCGCGCTCGCAGTCACCAGCGCGCAGCGCAACCCCCTGTACCCCGACGTGCCGACCATTGCCGAATCAGGCTACAAGGGCTTTGAGGCGCTGTCCTGGTCGGGCATCTCGGCCATCAAGGGCACGCCACAGCCCATCGTGGACAAGCTGGAGGCTGCCGTGGCGCAGGCCATGCAGTCTGACGCCATCAAGCAGCGCATGGGCTCGGTCGGCTTCATCATCCCGGCGCAAGGCTCCAAACCCTACACCGCCTTCGTGAAGCAGGAAATCGACACCTGGACCCGGGTGATCAAGACCGCCGGCCTCAAAGCCGAGTAAGCCAGGGCCGGCCGCTTTTTTCAATGCGCAGTGGGGCCCCATCAGGCACTGCGCCCACAAATCCGGCATTTCACGCAAGACCATAAATTTCTTCAACCCAACCGGCGCTGCATGCTCTAAAGTTTGACCTCAGACAGGAGCCCCGCATGAACGCCCCCTTATCTCCCCCGCAGCACGATTTACATGAAAGAGCCGAGCGCCAGTCGCACGTGGTGCAGGCGCTTCAAGCCGTGCTGCCCGCCCACGCCCTGCTCTGGAACAGCGAAGACACCACACCCTATGAATGTGACGGTCTGACGGCTTATCGCCAGCGCCCGCTGGTGGTGGCCCTGCCCGAAACCTATGCGCAGGTGCAGGCCGTGCTGCAAACCTGCCACAGCCTTGAGGTGCCGGTGGTGGCGCGCGGCGCCGGCACCGGCCTTTCCGGCGGCGCGATGCCGCACCGGCTGGGTGTCACGCTGTCGCTGGCCAAGTTCAACAAAATCCTGAAGCTCGACCCCACCAGCCGCACCGCCGTCGTGCAGGGCGGTGTGCGCAACCTGGCGATCTCCGAAGCGGCAGCGCCCTGCGGCCTCTATTACGCACCCGACCCGTCAAGCCAGATTGCCTGCACCATCGGCGGCAACGTGGCCGAGAATTCCGGCGGCGTGCACTGCCTCAAGTACGGGCTCACCGTGCACAACGTGCTCAAGGTCAAGGGCTTCACCATCACCGGGGAAGAAGTCGAATTTGGCAGTGACGCGCTGGATGCGTCGGGCTACGACCTGCTGAGCATCATCATCGGCAGCGAAGGCATGCTGGCCGTGACGACCGAGGTCACCGTCAAGCTTGTGCCCAAACCGCAGCTGGCGCGCTGCATCATGGCCAGCTTTGACGATCTGCGCAAAGCCGGTGATGCGGTGGCGGCGGTCATTGCGGCCGGCATCATCCCGGCGGGGCTGGAGATGATGGACAAGCCCATGACGGCTGCCGTGGAAGATTTTGTGCATGCGGGCTACGACCTGAGCGCCGAAGCGATTTTGCTGTGCGAGAGCGATGGCACACCCGAGGAAGTCGAGGAAGAGATCGGCCGCATGAGCGAGGTGCTGCGCCGCTGCGGCGCCACCGCCATTGCCGTGAGCCAGAATGAGGCCGAGCGCCTGCGCTTCTGGAGCGGACGCAAGAATGCCTTCCCCGCGTCCGGCCGCATCAGCCCCGACTACATGTGCATGGACTCCACCATTCCGCGCAAGCGTCTGGCCGACATCCTGCTCGCGATCCAGGACATGGAAAAGAAATACCAGCTGCGTTGCGCCAATGTGTTTCATGCCGGCGACGGCAACCTGCACCCGCTGATTTTGTTTGACGCCAACGACGCCGACCAGTTGCACCGCTGCGAGTTGTTCGGGGCCGACATTCTTGAAACCAGCGTCGCCATGGGCGGCACCATCACCGGCGAGCACGGCGTTGGCGTGGAGAAACTCAACTCCATGTGCGTGCAATTTTCCGCGGAAGAAAACGAGCAGATGTTTGGCGTCAAGCGTGCCTTCGATGCCAGGGGCCTGCTCAACCCCGGCAAGGTCATCCCCACGCTGAACCGCTGCGCCGAGTACGGAAAAATGCTGGTGCGTGGCGGCCAGATCGCGCATCCGGACCTGCCGCGTTTCTGACAATCACGAAGCACCAGGAAGCGCACTCAGCATGCAAGCCCTCCGCGGACTGGCCTGGCTGCTGGCACTTCAGTCCATCGGTGAGTTGCTGACGCGCGGGTTGTCTTTGCCCTTTCCGGGGCCCGTCATTGGCATGATGTTGCTGCTCCCGGCGTTGCGATGGCGCATGGTGCGCGAGCCGGTTTCTGCCTGTGCAGACTTTTTGCTGACACACCTTTCGTTACTCTTTGTACCCGTCGGCGTCGGTGTGATGACGCATCTCTCACTCGTCAGCCAGTATGGCGTGCGCATGCTCGCAGTCATTGTGCTGTCCACGCTGGCCGGTCTGGCGGTGACTGTTTTGAGCCTGCACCTGCTGCAGGGCCGCCTCGACCCCCTCGGGAAGGAGGACCCGCATGCCTAAGTTCGTGGAGCTGTGGGTCTACCTCTCGGCCTCGCCGCTGTTCGGACTGACTGCCACGCTGGTGGTGTATGTGCTGGCCCAGGCAGCGTATGCGCGCCTGGGGCATGCCCCCTGGGCCAACCCGGTGTTGTGGACCATGGTGTGCATTGCCAGCGGCCTGCTGCTGACTGACGTGCCCTACCCCAGCTATTTCGCCGGCGCGCAATTCATCCATTTCCTGCTGGGCCCGGCCGTGGTGGCGCTGGCCTGGCCGCTTTGGCAGCGGCGCGAGGAACTGCGTCGACGCTGGTGGCGCCTGCTGCTCGCCGCACTGGCAGGCGGGGCAGCTGCGAGCGGCTCGGCACTGCTGCTGGCGTGGGCTCTCGGCTTGCCGGCGGAAGTCGCGCTATCGCTGGTGCCGAAGTCCGTGACCGCACCCGTCGCCATGGGGATCGCTGAAAAAATAGGCGGCATTCCGGCGCTCGCCGCCGTGTTTGCCGTCATCACCGGCCTGGTGGGGGCGCTCGCCGGCAAGTACCTGTTCGACGCCTTGCGCATACCGGCAAACCAGGCGGGATGGGCAGCACGCGGCTTCGCCCTGGGCACAGCGTCCCATGGGATTGGCGCGGCGCGCGCCCTGCAGGTCAACGCCGATGCCGGCGCTTATGCCGGCCTGGCGCTGGGCCTGCAAGTCGTGCTCGCTTCCCTGTTGATACCGCTGGCCTTTCGCTGGTTCTAGCGCTGGCTTTAGGTTTCCCGGGTAAGCTCTGCCGGAGTGGCCGGAACGCCTGGACCGCTAGACCGCCTGCAAACCAGGCTTGACCATGGCCGCAGGCTTGCTGCCCAATGCACCGAACTGGATTTCACCCGAGAGTTGGCCACCCTCTTCAATCACCAGCTTGCCATAGCGAATGGTGCCGGTCACCTTGCCGGTCGAATAGATCACCAGTTTCTGGCGCACCGTCAGATTGCCGTTGAATTCGCCGCGAATCTCTGCGACGTCAATGTCAGCCGATCCCTTAAAGGCGCCCTGCTCTGCAATCTGGATCACGCGCGAATCCATCGTGGCCTCGACCAGGCCTTCCACCACCAGGGTGTCGCAGTCGGTGATTTCCACGCCCTTGAGCTTGATGTTGGGTCCGACCGTCAGCTTGCTCCCGCCTTCCTTGCTGGTAGAGGCAGAAGCATCATTCACAGGTTTGGCATTGCTTTGCTGATTGGCAGCCGCAGAAGCGGACTGCAGCGTGCTGGAGGTGCCTGAGGTCCCATAACCATTGGACGCACCACGCAGATTGGGGGACGTGGTAGACGTCTCATTTTCTCGCTTGCCAAAGAACGGTGTTGCCATGTGACTTCCTTAAAAAGACCGCATGGTACGTCTGCAGACAATAAAAAGCTTCGCCCTTGTGCAAGAGAGGTAACGAAATTAATTTTTACAGGATGCGGCCGCATCGCATCCAGCATCGCACGCGAAGTGCGCGCACCGGCTCTTCCACTAGAAGTTGCCGGAGTCAGCCCACTGCGAAGAGGGGCCGGAATCTTCCTGCGAGTCCGGCGAGACCAGATCAACCACGAAGACCACTTCGCCGCCGAACTTTCCCACGCCAAGCGTCTTCATCAGGGCCTGTTCGTTTTCCGGGGAGTCGAGGCGCAGAAAGCAGATGGCCTGCTGCTGGCCTTCATGCATGGCCGTCAGGATGTCCAGCCTTTCAATGCGCCCAAATCTCGAGCACAAGGCGTGGACAGCAGGTTTCAGTGTGGCAACATCAGGGCATTGCCGCAAATCCTGCATGGTATTCATGATGCATCTCTCCCTGTACTTTCTGCCGGCAGCTCAGTTCGACAAAAAAGGCTGTCTTTAAATATACTCGGCACAATGCTAACGCCACGTGACATTTAACACAAAAATCTAACAAATTAACAAAATTCCTGGCGAGGACTCCAAAAACACGGAACGGAGGGGACGGCGTGGATACTGATAGTAGGCTGAACCCGCTTGAGTCGGCAAGACCTTTGTTCGATGCCCGCCATGCACCACTTATGCGTTCATTCGCAGGAACAAACGCCTTGTGACATCCAGCCTGCCCACCATCCCACCCAGCGCAGCAGTAGCCGCTGCATCCGGCACCAGCATGGTGCCCCTGTCCGAGCCTGACTTTGACGGGCTGGTCCAGCTGGCCGCGCGGTTCTGCGGAACTGGCGCGGCCATCCTGCATCTGGCGGGCGAAGAGACGACTTCATCCTCATGGTCAGTGGGCCTTCCGGAGAAGGCCGACAGCCTGGCAGATTTTTACGCCCAGGTTCTGCTGCGTGGCGGACAGCCCCTGACCATCACCGACGCCGCAACGGACCCGACCCTGTCCCGCCACCCGCTGGTGGCCGGTCCGGCAGGCCTGCGCTTTTTCGCGGCCGTCCCGCTTATTGCGTCCGATGGCACGCCGCTGGGCGTGCTGGCCGTCATGGACGCCGCTGCGCGCGCGTGCCGGGACGGTGACCTGGACGCACTCAACATTCTGGGCCGGCAGGTGGTGGCGCAGCTGGACCTCAGGCGCCAGCACAAGTTCCTTGCGGACCGTAGCGCAGAACGCGAACAGCAGAGCCGGATGCGCCTGCAGCACAGTGAGAACCGCCTGCACATCGCCATGCGCACCGCGCAGATGGGCAATTGGTCGCTGAACCTCGCGGACGACAGCCTGACACTGTCATCCGAGTTCCCGGCCATTCTCGGCACCAGCGCTGCCATGCCGCAGACACTCGAGGAACTGCTGCTCCACTACGCGGCTGAATCGCGCGGCAGACTCCGCCACGTTATCAGCGAATGCGCGCGCAAGGGCACGCCCTTCGATGAGGAGGCCCAGATGCTGACGGCGCAGGACGGCCGGCGGTGGGTGCGGATCATCGGCGAAGTCGTGCGGGACGGCCAAGGGGCAATCACGCGCATCCAGGGCGCCTTGCAGGACATCAACGCCAGGAAACAGGCGCAGGAGGAAACCCTGCGCCTGGCCATGCGCCTGACCACGACGCTGGCCAGCATCACCGAGGCCTTTGTGACGCTGGACCGGGAGGGCCGCTTTACCTACCTCAACCAGGAGAGCGAGCGGCTGCTGCAGCGTTCGACCGCCGAATTGCTGGGTCAGGAGATCTGGCAGGATTTCGGCGAGGAGGTGAGCGGCCGGCTGCGCCAGCACATCCAGCGGGCGCTGGCCACGAACCGCCAGGTGGAGTTCGAGTATTTTGATGCGCCGCTCGGCAAGTGGCTGGAAGTACGCGCCTATCCGTTTGCCGAGGGACTGGCGGTCTACTTTCGCGATGTCAGCGAGCGGCGAAACTCCCAGGAGCAGCTGATGCTGCTGGAGACCGGCATCGCGCGGCTGAACGACATTGTGGTCATCGTCGAGGCGTCGCCGCATCACGGGTCAGGGCCGCAGATCGTCTTCGTCAATGACGCCTTCGAGCGGCACACCGGCTACACCCGCGACGAGGTGCTGAGCCGAATGCCGGGCATGCTGCAGGGGCCTGGCACGCGGCAAGACGAACTCGCCCGCATCTTCAGCGCACTGCAGCAATGGAAACAGGCACGCGGCGAGCTGGTGATCTACCGCAAGGATGGCGGGTCGTTCTGGGTGGATCTGGAAATCGTCTCGGTGGCTGCCCAAAACGGCGATCTGACCCACTGGGTCGCCGTGGGCCGCGACATTACCCAGCGCAAGGCGGCCGACGAGAAGATCCATCATCTCGCCTTCTACGATCCACTGACCGAGCTGCCCAACCGCCAATTGCTGCTGGACCGGCTGGAACAGGCGCTGGCGGACTGCACCATTACCCGGCAGGAAGGTGTCCTGATGTTCATCGACCTGGACAACTTCAAGATCCTCAACGACACCGTGGGCCACTCGAAGGGCGACCTGCTGCTGCAGAAGGTGGCAGTGCGCCTGAAGGGATGCGTGCGCAAGCTCGATACCGTGGCGCGCCTGGGTGGCGACGAGTTTGTGGTGATGCTGCAGGACCTGGGCACGCAGCCCGAAGCGGCGACCCGCAAGGCCCAGATCGTGGCCGAAAAAGTGCTGGCCACCCTGCGTGAACCCTATGACCTGGCGGGCTATCAGCACTACAGCACCTCCAGCATCGGGGTAACGCCCTTCAATGCACGGCAAGGCAGTGTCAGCGAACTGCTCAAGCAGGCCGATCTGGCGATGTACCAGGCCAAGACCATGGGCCGCAACACCGTCTGCTTTTTCGATCCGGACATGCAGGCCTCCGTCAGCGCCAACGCCGCCCTGAGCACCGACCTGCGCGCCGGCCTGCGGGAACACCAGTTCCTGGTTCACTACCAGCCGCAGGTCGACCGCGAGCAGCGCATCACCGGCGTCGAAGCGCTGCTGCGCTGGAAGCATCCGCAGCGTGGCATGGTGAGCCCGGCGGAGTTCATTCCGGTGGCCGAAGAGACGGGCCTGATACTGCCGCTGGGTCAATGGGTGCTGGAGCAAGCCTGCCTGCAGCTGGCGGTCTGGCAGAAACGGCCTGAAACGGCAGGCCTGAGCATTGCCGTCAACGTGAGCGTGCGGCAGTTCCGCCACCCCGACTTCGTGGACATGGTGATGGCTGCGATCAAGCATACCGGCATCCAGCCCCACAACCTCAAGCTCGAGTTGACGGAGAGCCTGCTGGCCGACCGCATGGAGATCGCCATCGCCAAGATGGGCACGCTCAAGGCGCTGGGCGTGACCCTGGCGCTGGACGACTTCGGCATGGGCTACTCCTCGCTGTCCTACCTCAAGCGGCTACCGCTGGACCAATTGAAGATCGACAAGAGCTTCATTGCGGACGTCTTCAGCGACCCGAACGACGCTGCCATCTGCAGCGCCATCATTTCGCTGGCGCAAAGCCTGGGACTCGATGTGATTGCCGAAGGCGTCGAGACCGAGGCACAACGCAGCTTTCTGGCCGGGCTGGGTTGCGGCTACTACCAGGGCTTTCTGTTCTGCCCGCCGCTGCCCATCGCCGAGTTCGAGGCCTTCATGCAGGGTGCAGCACCCTGAAATCGCGCAAAAAGAGGCCTGGCAACCCAGGACAGGCCTGCCCCCAGCAGCGCCGGCACACGATCGAGGTGATACACGGGTCGCAGCGCCCACCCTGTTGCATCGCCTGCGGCAAATTCAGGGTATGGAGATCGCGTCACCACGCCCACGGCGGAAGCTGAACAACGAGCCTCGCAGAGCGTACAGCGTTGGCAACCCATGCCCCCCTGCAAAACGGTGCGGGAGATCGTCATGCACCGATTGTTGGGACTACACCGTTCGGATACGTGAATCACCCCGCCTGCCGGGAGCGAGCGCGCAATGGTGCGAAGACACCTGATTGGTGCACCACGGCGTGCCGCCGAAGCATACGCCGGAGCCGGTTCGCCACCCCCCAAAAAAGAGGAGCTGCGCGCGCTTCATACCTGCAAATCCAGCGTGCATGCGGCCTGCAGGCGATGTCTTTGCGCGCTCGCACGGTTGCCGGAAGGGGGTCACAGGCCTCGTTGGCCCGAAAATTGCTCAATCCGTTATATGTTGACTGTCGACAGTATTCCAACCAGAATCGCCCAAAACAGCACCGGCGCGCTCAAGCCGCGCCTTACTTACAGAGGGAAACAAGATATGCCGTTGCACGCAGTGGGTCACAAGGCCACACCCATGTCCGACGCCGAGCGCCGGGTACGCGAGGATCTGGCCGCCGCCTACCGGCTGGTGGCGCTCCATGGCATGGACGACAGCATCTACACGCATATTTCCGCGCGTGTCCCCGGCGCCCATGACCAGTTCCTGATCAACCCCTTCGGGATGCTGTTCCGCGACATCACCGCGTCGTCGCTGGTCAAGATCGACCTCGAGGGACGCATCCTGGACGAGTCACCCTACGACGTGAATCCTGCCGGCTTCACCATCCACAGCGCCGTGCACGCGGCGCGCCACGATGCCGCGTGCGTGCTGCACACCCACACGGTGGCGGGCGTGGCGGTGTCATCGCTCGCCGGCGGGCTGCAGCCCTGCAACCAGTGGTCGCTGCAGTTCTACAAGCGCGTCGTCTACCACGACTTCGAAGGCATCGCGCTCGACGCAGACGAGCGCGAGCGCCTGGTCGCCGACCTGGGCCCGACGGCGCGTGCGCTCATCCTGCGCAACCACGGTCTGGTGACGCTGGGGCGCACCATCGCGGAGGCCTTCATCCTGATGCTCAACCTGGAGCGCGCCTGCCGGGTGCAGGTGGCGATCCAGTCCAGCGGCTCGCCGGTGTATCCCGTCCCGCACGAGGTCTGCGAAAAAACAGCACGGCAGTACGAGAGCGGCGACAGCAACCGCCTGCCCGGCCTGCCGGATCCGGACGCGCGCGAATGGCGCGCGCTGCTGCAGCGGCTGGAGCCTGCCGCGGTCACGTCCTTTCGCGATTGATTTTTCCCTCCCACCCTGCTTCCCTCAACCTCGACAGAGCCACAAGGAGTTCGTTCTCATGAAACGTCGCAACCTCATTCAAATGGGTGCCGCTGCCGCCACCGGCCTGACGCTGGCCGGTGTGCCTCTGCATCTGCTGGCCGCAGGCAAGAAGGGCGGCGTGATCAACGCCGTCGTTCAACCCGAGCCTCCGGGACTGATGATGGGCATCACGCAAAACGCCCCCACGCAGCTGATCGCCGGCAACATCTACGAAGGCCTGCTGCGCTACGACGAGAAGATCACTCCGCTGCCTTCGCTGGCGACCTCGTGGACCTCGAACAAGGAAGGCACGCTGTTCACCTTCAAGCTCAAGCCCGGCGTGCTGTGGCATGACGGCAAGCCCTTCACGTCGGCGGACGTGGTGTTCTCGGCCGCCGTGTTCCTGCGCAAGACGCACGCACGCCTGCGCGCCAACCTGGCGGCGATCGAAAGCATCAAGGCCATCGACCCGCTGACGGTCGAGTTCAAGCTCAAGTACCCGTTCGGCCCGTTCCTCGGCATCTTTGAAGTCGGCAGCATGCCGATGGTGCCCAAGCACATCTACGAAGGCACGGACTTCGCCACCAACCCGGCCAACGCCACGCCGATCGGCACCGGCCCCTTCAAGTTCAAGGAGTGGGTCAAGGGCTCCTACATCCAGCTCGTGGCCAACGACAAGTACCACGTCAAGGACGTGCCGCTGGTCGACAGCATCTACTTCCACATCATTCCCGATGCGGCCTCGCGCGCGGCCGCCTTCGAGTCGGGCAAGGTCGACCTGGTGCCCGGCGGCGCGGTCGAATACTTCGACGTGCTTCGCCTGTCGAAACTGCCGGGTGCCGCGGTCACGACCAAGGGCTGGGAGTTCTTTGCGCCGCATGCCTGGCTGTGGATCAACAACCGCAAGGCGCCGATGGACAACATCAAGTTCCGTCAGGCCATGATGTTCGCGATCGACCGCGAAGCCATCTGCAAGGTGGCCTGGCAAGGCTTCGCCAAGCCCGCCACCGGCCCGTTCAACAGCAACATCAAGTTCCACAGCACCGATGTCGCCAAGTACCCGCGCAACGTCGAAACCGCCAAAAAGCTGTTGGCCGAAGCCGGCTACAAGGGCGAAACGCTGCGCATGCTGCCGCTGCCCTACGGCGAAACCTGGACGCGCTCGGCCGAAATCCTGCGCCAGAACCTGGCCCAGGCCGGCGTGAAGATCGAGATGGTCGCGACCGACGTGGCCGGCTGGAACCAGAAACTCAACGAGTGGGACTACGACCTCGCCTTCACCTACGTCTACCAGTACGGCGACCCGGCACTCGGCGTGGCGCGCAACTACACCACGGCCAACATCGCCAAGGGCTCGCCGTTCAACAACGTCGAGGGCTATTCCAACCCGAAGATCGACGCGCTGTTCGACGCCGGCGCGAAGGAGAGCGATCCCGAAAAGCGCAGGGCGATCTATCTGCAGGCGCAGAAAATCCTGCTGGACGAAGTGCCGGTGGCCTGGCTGTACGAAATCAACTTCCCGACGCTCTACCGCACCAAGCTCAGCAACATCGTGAGCTCGGCCATCGGCCTGAACGACAGCCTGAGCACCGCGTCCATCGCATGATGGCGTGCTCGGACCGGCGCAGCGACGGGGGCTGCAAATGAAGCGCACGCAGTTCATGCTGACCCGCGTGCTGCAGGGTCTGGTGGCGATCCTGCTGATCGCCACCGTCAACTTCATGCTGGTGCGTGCCGCGCCGGGCGACCCGGTCTCGGTGCTGGCCGGGGAGGCCGGCGCGTCAGACCCGCAGTTCGTTGCCCAGCTGCGTGCGCAGTTCGGGCTGGACCAGCCGATCACGACCCAGCTCGCCACCTACATCGGCAAGGTGGTGCGGCTGGACCTCGGCTTCTCGTACCGCCAGCAGCAGCCCGTGCTCAAGCTGATCATGGACCGGCTGCCTGCGACGCTGCTGCTCACGGGCAGCGCGTTCGCGCTGTCGCTGCTTTTCGGGATCACGCTCGGCGCGCTCTCGGCACGACGGGCGGGCACCTGGGTCGACAGTTCCATCACCGTGGTGGCGCTCATCTTCTATGCCACGCCGCTCTACTGGCTCGCGCTGATGGCGGTGCTGGTGTTCACGGTGCAGCTCGACTGGCTGCCGGGCTTCGGCTTCAGCACGGTGGGCTCCGGCGCGACCGGGCTGGCACTGGCCTGGGACGTGGCGCAGCACCTGCTGATGCCGGCACTTACGCTGGCGCTGTTCTACATGGCCGTGTATGCGCGCATGACGCGTGCGGCCATGCTCGACGTGGCGCAGATGGACTTCATCAAGACGGCGCGCGCCAAGGGTGTGCGGCCCGGCCGCATCCTGCGCGCGCACGTGCTGCGCAACGCCTTGCTGCCGGTGGTCACGCTGGCGGGCATCCAGGCCGGCGGGATGATAGGCGGCGCGGTGCTGACCGAGACGGTATTCGCCTGGCCCGGCATCGGCCGCCTGATGTTCGACGCCCTGCTGCAGCGCGACTACAGCCTGCTGCTTGGCGCCTTCCTGGTCACCGCGGCCATGGCGGTGCTGTTCAACCTGATCACCGACCTCGTCTACACGCTGGTCGATCCGAGAATCGAATTGACATGATGAAAAGTCCTTTTTGGCAACGCTTCTGCCGCAACAAGGGTGCCGTGATCGGCATGGCCGTGCTGCTGCTGGTGGCCGTCGTTGCGCTCATCGGCCCGTCGATCGCATCGAACGACCCGTGGGGCATGGTGCAGCAGCCCTTCCTCCGCCCGTGGACCGAACCCGGCTTTGCGATGGGCACCGACACGCTGGGCCGCGACATCATGTCGGGCGTCATCTACGGCGCGCGCATCTCGCTGCTGATCGGCGTGGTGTCTACCGTCGTCGCGCTGCTGATCGGCGTCACGCTGGGCGCCATCGCCGGCTACTTCGGCGGCTGGATCGATGCAGCGCTGATGCGCTTCACCGAAATCTTCCAGGCCGTGCCCAGCTTTGCGCTGGCCATCGTGCTGGTCGCGATCTTCCAGCCCTCGGTCGGCTCCATCGTGGCGGCCATTGCCATCGTGTCCTGGCCGCCGGTGGCGCGCCTGGTGCGCAGCGAGTTCCTCACACTGCGCCAGCGCGACTTCGTGCAGGCGGCGCTGCTGGCCGGCCAGTCGACGCCGCGCATCATCCTCACGCAAATCCTGCCCAACGCCATGTCGCCCATCATCGTGATGGCTTCGTTGATGGTGGCCACGGCCATCCTGCTGGAGTCGAGCCTGAGCTTCCTGGGTCTCGGCGACCCGAACCAGATGAGCTGGGGCTACATGGTCGGCTCGGCCCGCACGGTGCTGCGCCAGGCCTGGTGGATGGCGCTGTTCCCGGGGCTGGCCATCGTGCTGACGGTGCTTGCGCTCAATCTCGTGGGCGAAGGGCTGAACGACGGCCTCAACACACGACTCGACGGGAGGAGCAAATGAACGCCACCGTGACGCCGATGAAGCCGGTGCAACCCGTGCTCGACATCGTCGACCTGAGCATCTGCCTGCCCAAGGGTGCCGACCGCGCGCTGGCCGTCGAAGGCGCCACACTCTCCGTGCTGCCGGGCCAGACGCTGTGCGTCGTCGGCGAGTCGGGCTCGGGCAAATCGATGATCGCCAACGCGGTCATGGGCCTGCTGCCACGCCCGCAGGTGGCGCCGGTGGCCGGCAAGATCCTGTTCGAGGGCGTCGACCTGCTGTCACTCACCGAAGCACAGATGCGCGAGCTGCGCGGACGCCGCATCGGCATGGTGTTCCAGGAGCCGATGACGGCACTCAACCCGGTCATGCGCATCGGCGAGCAGATTGGCGAGGTGTTCGACGCGCACGGCTCGGTGCCGGCCGCCGAGAAGCGGCGCCGCATTCTTGCCGCGCTGGCCGATGTCGGTTTGCCCGACCCCGAGCTGTTGATCGACAGCTACCCGTTCCGCCTCTCCGGCGGCCAGCGCCAGCGCGTGATGATCGCCTGCGCCCTGGTACTGGAGCCGGTGCTGCTGATCGCCGACGAGCCGACCACCGCGCTCGACGTGACGACGCAGGCACAGATTCTCAAGCTGGTGCGCGAGCTGCAGCAGCGCCGCGGCACGGCCGTGCTCTTTATCACGCACGACTTCGGCGTGGTCTCGGAAATCGCCGACCATGTGGTGGTGATGCAGACCGGCAAGGTCGTCGAGGCTGGGCCTGCGAGCGCAGTGCTCCGCGCGCCACAGCATCCCTACACGCGCAAGCTGATCGCCGCCATTCCCCACGGCCAGGCGCAACGCGCCACACCCACCGACGATGTGGTGCGGGTGCTGCAGGTGCAGGACCTGTGCAAGATCTACAAGTCGGGCAACGGCCTCTTCAAACGCGCCCGCTCGGTGCAGGCCGCGAAGGACGTCAACTTCGAGCTGCACCGCGGCCAGACGCTGGGACTGGTGGGCGAGTCGGGCTCGGGCAAGTCTAGCGTGGGCCGCTGCCTGGTCGGCCTGGCGCCTTTCGACAGCGGGCGCATCCTCTTCAAGGGCCGCAACCTGTCGCAGGGTGAAGCCTTCCGGCGCGAAGCCGCGGGCAGGATCCAGATGGTGTTTCAGGATCCGTATGCGTCGCTGAACCCGCGCCACCGCGTGGGTGCGGCCATCGCCGGCGGCCCGATCGCTCAGGGCGTGAGCAAGACCGAAGCCATGGCACGCGCGATGGAACTGCTGAACCTGGTCGGCCTCGGTGCCGATGCGGCGCAGCGCTATCCGCACGAGTTCTCGGGTGGTCAGCGGCAGCGCATCGGCATCGCCCGCGCGCTGGCCATGCAACCCGAACTGCTGGTAGCTGACGAGCCGGTGTCGGCGCTCGACGTGTCGGTGCAGGCACAGGTGCTGGAGTTGTTCGCCCAGGTGCGCGAGCAGTTCCAGCTGGCCATGGTGTTCATCACGCACGACCTGCGTGTGGCGGGGCAGATGTGCGACCACATCGCCGTGATGCAGCGCGGCGAGGTCGTGGAGTATGGCGAGACGCACAAGGTGCTGGGCAATCCGCAGCATGCGTACACGCGGCAACTGATCGATGCGGTGCCGCGGCTGGCGTCGCCGAATGCATTGGACGAAACCCCTGCGATGGTGGCTTGATGGAATTGAACGCCATCAGGAAGCCGGCGCCTTGCGTGGCGCTGCTCAGCGAGGAGCTGAACATGCAGTACCTCGCCGACGCCTTCAACGAGGTCTGCCCCGGCGTCGACCTGCGCATGGGTTCCGACCTCGGCATTCTTGAAGACATTGACGCGGCCGTCTGCTGGTTTCCGCCGCACGGCCTGCTCGCGCAGCTCCCCAATCTGACGCTGGTGCAGTCGCTCGCCGCAGGCATCGACCACATCGTGGCCGACCCGGAGCTGCCGCGCCAACTACCGCTGTGCCGCATCGTCGACACCGGCATGGCCGCAGGCATGAAGGCCTATGTGAGCTGGGCGGTGGTACAGCACCACCGCGGCATGAAGGCCTATGTGGCCAGCTCCGCTGCCGGTCAATGGCAGGAGCAGGACGTCGTTTCGCCGCGCCGCCATCGTGTCGGCATCGCGGGCCTGGGCACGCTGGGCATGGCCTGCGCCGAGGCGCTCGCGACCATCGGCTACACCGTGCGCGGCTGGAGCCGCAGCGCCAAGGACGCGCTACCCGACGGGGTGACCGGCTTCCACGGCGACGGCCAGCTCGACGCGTTTCTCTCGGGCTGCGACACGCTGGTGTGCCTGCTGCCGCTGACGCCGCAGACGCGGGGCTTCCTCAACGCCGGACTGTTCGCCAAACTGCCGCGCGGCGCGCACCTGATCAACGTCGGCCGCGGCGCCCACCTGGTCGAAGCCGATCTGCTGCCTGCGCTGGAAAGCGGCCAGCTATCGGCCGCCACGCTCGACGCTTTCTCGCAGGAGCCGCTGCCGCGGGACCATCCGTTCTGGGGCAACGCGCGCATCCTCATCACGCCACACATCGCGACCCGCACCGACCGCCTGGTCATTGCGCAGCAGACGCTCGCCAACCTTGCATCGTTGCAACAGGGTCAGCGCCCGGTCAACCTGGTTGACCTGGCGCGCGGCTACTGAGCGGCGGCGCACCAGCCTGACTTCACTGACTTTATCTTGCAACCGGCCCCATCCATGAACGCATTTACCCATGCAGAGAACGCTGCGCACGACATTGCGGCGCATCTCCATCCCTTCACCAATCTCGCCACCCATCCGCAAGTCGGTCCGCTGGTGATCCAGCGCGGCGACGGCATCTTTGTCGAAGACGACCAGGGCCGCCGTTATCTCGAAGCGATGTCGGGCCTGTGGTGCGCATCGCTGGGCTTCAGCAATGCACGGCTGGCCAAGGCCGGCTGCGACGCGTTGCATGCGCTGCCCTACTACCACACCTTCAACCATCGCTCGAATCCGGCCGCCATCGAACTGGCGCAAAGGCTGCTGGACATCGCACCGGTACCGATGTCCAAGGTGTTCTTCGCCAACTCGGGTTCCGAGGCCAACGACACCGCGGTCAAGCTGGTCTGGTACTACCACAACGCCATCGGCAAGCCGGACAAGAAAAAGATCATCGCGCGCAAGAACGCCTACCATGGCGTCACGGTGGCGGCGGCCAGCCTCAGCGGCCTGGCGCCCAACCACCGCGACTTCGACCTGCCGATAGCCCGCATCCTGCACGTCGACTGCCCGCACCACTACCGCTACGGTTTGCCGGGTGAGACCGAGGAAGCCTTCGCCACCCGGCTGGCCGAAGCGCTGGAGCAGCGCATCCTCGCGGAAGGCCCGGACACCGTGGCCGCCTTTTTCGCCGAGCCGGTGATGGGCGCCGGCGGCGTGATCGTGCCGCCAGCCAGCTACTTCGAAAAGATCCAGGCGGTGCTGCGCAAGTACGAGGTGCTGCTGGTGGCTGACGAGGTGATCTGCGGCTTCTGCCGCACCGGCGAGATGTTCGGCTCCACCACCTTCGGCATGCAGCCCGACATCCTGACCTCGGCCAAGGCCCTGTCCTCGGGCTACATGCCGATCTCGGCCGTGATGGTGTCCGGCAAGGTGCATGCGGCCGTGGCGGCCAACAGCGGGAAGATCGGCACCTTCGGCCACGGCTTCACCTACTCCGGCCATCCGGTGGCCGCCGCTGTGGCGCTTGAGACGCTCAAGGTGTATGAAGATGAACAGCTGCTCGCGCATGTGCAGTCGCTGGCGCCGCAGTTCCAGCGGGGCCTGCAGCGCCATGCGTCGCGCCCGCTGGTGGGCGAGGTGCGCGGCGTGGGCCTGATCGGTGCCATCGAACTGGTGGCGGACCCTGCCAGCCGCACACCGTTCGATCCGGCGAAGAAGGTCGGCGCGCGCCTGGCCGAACTGGCGCTGGAGCAGGGCCTGATCGTGCGCGCCATGGGTGACGCGGTGGCGTTCTGCCCGCCGCTGATCATCACGGCCGCACAGGTCGACGAGATGTTTGCCCGCTTCGACCGGGCCATGGTCCGGCTGGAGCAGGAGCAGCCGTGATGCAGGCCTTCTTTGCCGACGACCAGCTGCTGCACGACCCGCAGCAGTTCATGCGGCTGGGCCGGATCTGCAAGCCGACCGACCTGCCGGCCCGGGCCCACGCCCTGCAGGCCGCGCTGGCAGCCCATGGCATAGCCGTGGCCACGCCGCCGGACTATGGGCGCGCCCCACTGGAGACCGTGCACAGCACCGACTACCTCGACTTCCTGGAGGGTGCCTACGCGCGCTGGACGGCCGTGAAGCTGCCCGGGCTCGAACCCGGCATCGAGGTGCTGCCCAACCTGTCGCCGTATTGCAGCGGCCATGTCAATGCGGCGCGCGGGCCGTGCCCGTCGCCCTCCGTCGTGGCCCAGGCGGGTTACTACCTGCGCGACCTGTCCTGCCCCATCGGTCCCCACACCTGGCATTCGGTGCTGCGCTCGGCGCACAGTGCCGTGGCCGCCGCCGACGCGGTGTGCCAGACCGGTGACGCCGCCTATGCACTGTGCCGTCCCTCGGGCCACCATGCCTGCCGCGACAGCGCCAGCGGCTTTTGCTACGTGAACAACAGCGCCTGTGCCGCGCACCGGCTGCTGCAGCACTACGGCCGCGTGGCGGTGCTCGACGTGGACGCCCACCACGGCGACGGCACCCAGCACATCTTCTACGACAGCGCCGACGTGCTGACCGTGTCGATGCACGCCGACCCGGCCGGCTACTACCCGTTCTACAGCGGCTACGCACACGAGCGCGGCGCCGGGGCCGGCGCGGGCTGCAACCTGAACCTGCCGCTGCCGCACGGCGCCGGCAGCGAGCCCTTCCTGCAGGCGCTGGATGCGGGGCTGGCGGCGCTGCGCGACTTCGCTCCACGGGCGCTGGTGCTGCCGCTCGGCTTCGACACCTACAAGGACGATCCGGTGAGCGTGCTCAAGGTCGAGATCGATGCCTACCGCCAGGTCGGCGAACGAGCCGGGGCGCTGGGCCTGCCCACGGTGATCGTGCAGGAGGGCGGCTACAAGGTGGACGCCATGGGCATGGCGCTGGACGCATTTCTTGGTGGTTTTCAGGCAGGCCGATCATGAGCCGGCGCAGGAGTTGGGCATGACCCGGAATATCCGCATCAACCGCGAGCGCTTGTGGCGTTCCTTGATGGACCTGGCCGCCATCGGCGCCACGCCCAAGGGCGGCAACTGCCGGCTGGCCCTGTCCGGGCTCGACGGCCAGGGCCGCGATCTCGTCGTCGGCTGGATGCAAGCGGCGGGCCTGGCCATCACCGTCGACCAGGTCGGCAACATCTTTGGCCGGCGCGCCGGGCGGAATCCGGCACTGGCCCCGGTCGCCACCGGCAGCCACATCGACACCCAGCCCACCGGTGGCAAGTTCGACGGCTGTTTCGGCGTGCTGGCCGGGCTGGAGATCATGCGCACACTCCAGGAGCGCGGCATCGAGACCGAGGCGCCGCTGGAACTCGTCATCTGGACCAACGAGGAGGGCACGCGCTTCGTGCCGGTGATGATGGGCTCGGGCGTGCACTGCGGGGTGTTCCCGCTGGAGACCGCGCTGGCAGCGACCGACGTGGATGGCAAGTCGGTGCGCGACGAGCTGGCGAAGATCGGCTATGCCGGCAGCGCGCCCATCGGCCAGGTCAGGCTGGGCCGCTACTTCGAAGCCCATATCGAGCAGGGCCCGATCCTGGAGGCCGAGGACACGGTGATCGGTGTCGTGACCGGTTCACTCGGCCTGCGCTGGTACGACTGCACCGTGACGGGCATGGAGGCTCATGCCGGCCCGACGCCAATGCCGCTGCGACGCGACGCGCTGTATGCCGCCAGTTTCCTGATGCAGGAGGTGGTGCGCATCGGCCGCGAGTTCGCGCCGCAAGGGCGCGGCACGGTGGGCGTGGTGGGCATCCATCCCAATTCGCGCAACGTGATCCCCGGCCGGGTTTCGTTCAGCGTGGATCTGCGCCATGAAAACGCCGACATGCTGGCCGAGATGGACCGGCGCCTGCGCCGGGCCTGCGAGGCCCTCGCCGGCGGCGAGACGGCCGGCTACCCAGTGGGGGTGAACCTGGTCGACGTGCAACACTTCGCGCCGACACCGTTTGCGCCCGACATGGTCGCCGCCGTGCGAAAGCAGGCACAGGCGCTCGGCTACAGCCACCGCGACATCGTGACCGGTGCGGGCCACGATGCGGTTTACATGGCCGGCATCGCACCCACGGCCATGATCTTCGTGCCCTGCAAGGATGGCATCAGCCACAACGAAGTCGAGGACGCCGACCCGCGCCACCTGGAGGCCGGCGCCAACGTGCTGCTGGGCGCGATGCTGGCGCAGGCAGGGGTCGCCGGCTCATGACCACCGCCACCGCCATACTGCGCCCGCCGGGATCGAAGGGCGCCGGCGTCGCTTTCTTCTTCTGCGCGCTGGTGGCCTTCGCCTCCTACGACGCCTTCTGCAAGCAGATGCTGCAGTACTACCCCGCGCCCTTCATCAACCTGATGCGCTACCTGTCGGTGATCTGCATCGCCTTCGCCATGCTGCTGCACCACGGCGACCTGCGCATCTGGCGCGCGCCGCAGAAAAAGCTGCTGGTGCTGCGCGGCGTGATGCTGGGCACGGTGGCCACCTGCTTCATGACGGCATTGATCTGGATGCCGCTGGCCGAGGCCACGGCGATCTACTTCACGGCGCCGCTGCTCATGGTGGCACTGTCGCCCTGGCTGGTCGGCGAGCAGGTGCGGCGCAGCCGCTGGGTGGCCGTGACGGTCGGCTTTGGCGGCATGCTGCTGATCGTGCGTCCCGGCGGCGATCTGCCCTGGCTGGGCACCGTGCTGATGGCTGTTTCGGCCGTCTGCTACGCGATCTTCCAGCTTCTCACGCGGCGCCTCGCGGGGCTGGTGCCCAGCCCCGTGCAGTACGGCTATACGGCGCTGGTCTGCCTGGCAGTGACCGCCCTGCCGGCACCCTTTTTCCTGCCGGTCCACCGGCCTGCGCCGGGCGAAGTCCTGCTGCTCCTGGCGGGCGGCGCCTGCAGCGGTGCCGCGCAGTGGCTGCTGCTGGCCGCCTTCGAGCGGGTGGAGGCGTCCACCCTCGCGCCCCTGAACTACTTCCAGCTGCTGCTCGCCGTCGCCTTCAGCACTTTCTGGTTCCGCAAGCCGCCCGATGGTCTCGCGATGTCCGGCATTGCGCTGATCGTGGCCGCGGGCATCTACCTGGCGCGCTCCCGGCCGGCGGGCCCCGCCGTCCTGGCCGCTGCGCGCGCAGGCGGGTGAGAAACTATGCTCCGGCGCGCAAACCCCATAACGAGACAAACCGCATGACTTTTTCCTCCCCATCCGATACCGCTTCCTTTGAATCCGTCGAGGCCCCCGATCTGGTCGAGCTGGTCGAGGCCCAATTGACGCGCGCCATCGTGGAGGGGCGCCTGGCGCCCGGCAGCCGCATCGTGGAGGCCGACATCGCGCGCCGCATGGGCGTGAGCCGGGCGCCGGTGCGCGAGGCCGCACGCCGGCTGGAGCGCCAGGGCGTGCTGGTCGCGCGGCCGCGCCATGGTTTCGCGGTGCGGACCATCAGCGTGCAGGAGATCGACGACATTTTCGAGGTACGCATCAGTCTCGAAATGACGGCGATCGAACGGGCCTGCAGCAAGGCCGACGACGCCGGGCTGGCCCGCCTTCAGGAACTCGTGCATGCCATGGTGCGCGAGGCGCCCACGCAGCCGCAGCACCAGCGCATCGCAGCCGATCTGGCGTTCCACACCCTGATCTGCGAACTGTCGGGCAACGCCCAGCTGCACCGCATCTTCTCCAACACCCAGACCGAGATGCGGATGATCATTGCACTGTGCGATGCCGTCTACCACGACCCCTCCGGCATGGCCGAGACCCATCAACCCATCGCCGATGCGCTGCTGCGCAGAGACGCAACCGCCGCCCGTGCCGCCATGCGCCTGCATCTGGACGATGCCTGGCAGCATGTGCGGGCGCTGTTCGTGAAGCAGCACGGCGCCGCGTCCGCATCTTCCAACCCCTGATTCCGAGGACCCCTTCGATGAAAGTCGTCTACAGCGATCAGCACAAAGACCACGACCCGCAGCTCTTCATGGTGCGCGGTCGATTGAAGCGCAGCAACGAACAGCCGGAACGCGCCTTTCGCCTGCTGTCGGCGGTCCAGGAAGGTGGCCATGACGTCATCGCCTGCGAAGACTTCGGCGCGGGCCCGCGTGCCGCCATCCACACGCCGGAGTACCTGCGCTTTCTCGAAACCGCTTACGAGCGATGGCAAGGGCTGGACGACCCCTCGCAAGAGGTCATGCCCAACATCCATCCCTTTCCCGGCGAGCCCTGCACCTACCCCGAGAGCGTGGTGGGCCAGGCCGGATTCCACATGGGAGACAACGCCTGCTCCATCGGCCCGCATACCTGGCAGGCGGCCACCGCCTCGGCCCACGTGGCCACGCATGCCGCGCAGCTGGTGGCGGACGGCGAGCGCGCGGCCTACGCGCTGTGCCGCCCACCGGGCCACCATGCCTACGCGGACCGGGCGAACGGCTTTTGCTACCTGAACAACGTGGCCATCGCCGCGCAGCACCTGCGCCGGGTGCACGACCGCGTCGCCATTCTCGACATCGACGTGCACCACGGCAACGGCACGCAGGGCATCTTCTACCGCCGCCCGGACGTACTGACCATTTCACTGCATGGCGACCCGCGCAACTTCACGCCCTTCTTCACCGGCCATGCGCACGAGCGGGGTGAAGGCGCAGGCCTGGGCTACAACATCAACAAGCCGCTGGCGCTGGGCACCGGCATCGACGGCTACCTGCCGGCGTTGCGCGATGCCTGCCTGAGCGTGCGCGCCTTCGCGCCCGGCGCGCTGGTGGTGGCGCTGGGCCTGGACGCGCACGAGCACGACCCGTACAAGGGCATGAAGATCACAACGCCCGGCTTCGCGCTGCTGCTCGCCGAGATCGCCCGCCTGGGCCTGCCGACCGTGCTGGTGCAGGAAGGGGGCTACCTGTCCGACGACCTCGGCCCCAATCTCGCCAGCGCACTGCGCGGCTTTGCGGGCGTGGCATGACGGTCGCCACCGCCACCTCCGTTTTCGCCGTCGATTTCGACGAATCCGAGGTCTTGAGCGAGACCTCCCCGCAACTCGACCCCGCATGGGTCCACGCCCTGGCGCTGCAGCACTACGGGATCGCCGGTGAGATGAAGGCGCTGACGGGCGAGCGCGATCGCAACTACCTGCTGCAATCCGCGCAGAGTGGCGCGCGCTTCATGCTGAAGATCTCGCACCCCGCGGAAAAGGCGCTGGTGGCGGATTTCCAGACGCAGGCGCTGCTGCACATCGCCGCCACCGACGCCGGGCTGCCGGTGCAGCGCATCGTGCCGACGCTCGGCGGCGAGCCGTCCTTCCTGTGCAATCCGGGCGACGGGCTGCCGCGCGTGGTGCGGCTCTTCAGCTACCTGCCGGGACTGCCCTTGCCGGACGCGCCGCACACGCTGGCGCAGCGGCAGAACCTGGCGCGCACCCTGGCCCGGCTCGACCTGGCGCTGCGCGACTTCGACCATCCGGCCGGGGCGCTAGCGCTGCCCTGGGACATCCAGCGCGCCGACAGCGTGCGCGGGCTGCTGGCGCACATCGCCGACCCTGGGCGCCGTGCCTTGGCACAGCGTGCGCTGGACCGCTTCGAGCGCGACGTCAAGCCGGTGCTGCCCGGCCTGCGCCGCCAGCCGATCCATAACGACTTCAACATCTACAACGTGCTGGTCGACCCGGCCGACACCGATCGCATCGCCGCGATTCTCGATTTCGGCGACATGGTTCGCGCGCCGCTGATCGATGACCTCGCAGTGGCCGCGGCCTACCAGCTCGGTGCGAGCGACGACCCGCTGGCCGACATTGTCCCCTTCGTCGCGGCGTACCACGCGGTGCTGCCGCTGCTGCCGGCCGAGCTCGACCTGCTGTTCACGCTGATGACGGCCCGCCTCGTGATGGTGGTGGCCATCAGCGGCTGGCGTGCGGCGCGCCACCCCGACAACGCGGCCTACCTGCTGCGCAACAACCCGCTCTCGTGGGCCCGCCTGCAGGCCTGCGAGCGTATCGGCCACAACGCCGCGACGGACGCCCTGCGGCGCGCCTGCGGCCTGGACTGAGATCACCGACATGCCGCCCATTTCCCACACCACCCACACCACCCGGGACCTCATGGACCGCCGCGCGCGGCTGCTGGGCCCGGCCTATCGCCTGTTCTACGAAACGCCGCTGCACCCGGTGCGCGGCGAAGGCGTCTGGCTCTACGACGCCGACGGCACGCGCTACCTCGACGCCTACAACAACG
Organism: Polaromonas sp. JS666; assembly: GCF_000013865.1. Taxonomy (NCBI): domain Bacteria; kingdom Pseudomonadati; phylum Pseudomonadota; class Betaproteobacteria; order Burkholderiales; family Comamonadaceae; genus Polaromonas; species Polaromonas sp. JS666. Next base: position 427,856 of record NC_007948.1, on the reverse strand, counting down.
TCGCGTCGGTGGGCCACTGCCACCCGCACGTGGTCGAGGCCATCGCCCGCCAGGCGAGCGTGCTCAACACGCACACCCGCTACCTGCACGAGGGCGTGCTCGACTACGCCGAGCGGCTGCTCGGCACGATGCCTTCCGGGCTCGCCCATGCGATGTTCACCTGCACCGGCAGCGAAGCCAACGACCTGGCAATGCGCATCGCCCGATCGCACACCAAGGCCGAAGGGCTGATCGTCACGCGCTTCGCCTACCACGGCGTGACCGCGGCCATCGCCGAAGCGTCGCCCTCGCTCGGCAAGTTCGTGCAGCTCGGCGAGGCGGTGCGCACCGAGCCGGCGCCCGACAGTTACCGCATCGCACCCGAAGCCATGGGCGCGACCTTCGCCGCCGGCGTGCGCGAGGCCATTGCCGATCTGCGGGCCCATGGCATGCGGCCCGCCGCGCTGATGGTCGACACCGTCTTTTCCAGCGACGGCATCTTCACCGACCCGCCCGGCTTCCTGGCCGAAGCGGTGGACGCGATCCGCGAAGCCGGCGGCGTGTTCATCGCCGACGAGGTGCAGCCCGGGCTGGGCCGCACGGGCGATGCCTTCTGGGGCTTCCTGCGCCACGGCGTGCTGCCCGACATCGTGACCATGGGCAAGCCCCTCGGCGCCGGCCATCCGCTGGCCGGTTTGGCGATTCGCCCCGACGTGCTGGCGGCGTTCGGCCGCGAGTGCCGCTACTTCAACACCTTCGGCGGCAACCCGGTGTCGATGGCGGCCGGCATGGCCGTGCTGGACGTGATCGAGCAGGAGGGCCTGATGGACAACGCCCAGCGGGTGGGCCGCTACCTGCGGATACGGCTGAGCGAACTGGGCCGGCGCCATGCGCTCATCGGCGATGTGCGCGGCGCGGGCCTGTTCGTCGGCGTGGAGATGGTGACCGACCGCGGCACACGGGCGCCCGCCACTGCGCAGACGGCGCGCATCGTCAATGCGCTGCGCGAGCGGGGCGTGCTGCTCAGCGGCACGGGCGAACACGCCAACACGCTGAAGATCCGTCCGCCGCTGGTGTTCTCCGAAGCCAACGCGGACATGCTGGTCGAGACGCTGGACAGCGTTCTGACAACCCTGTAAACAGGATTCCCATGTCTGACATCTGGCGTCTCTCCGCATCCCGGGTCGCGAACCTGATCGCCCAGCGCAAGCTGTCTGCCACCGAAGCGGCCGAATCGGCGCTGGCGCGGCTGGCCGTCGTCAATCCGCGCCTGAATGCCGTGGTGGACTACCGGCCCGACGAAGTGCTCCGGCGCGCGGGCGCCATCGATGCGGCGATGGCGCGCGGCGAGAACCCGGGACCGCTGGCCGGCGTGCCCGTCACGGTCAAGATCAACATCGACCAGGCAGGCTTCGCGACCAGCAATGGGCTGACCTTGCAGAAGGATCTGATCGCCAGCACCAACAGCCCCGTGGTGGACAACCTGCTGAAAGCCGGTGCGGTCATCGTGGGGCGCACCAACACGCCGGCCTTCAGCTACCGCTGGTTCACCAGCAACCGGCTGCACGGCCGCACGCTCAATCCGCGCAATACCGCGCTCACGCCCGGCGGTTCGTCCGGCGGCGCCGCATCGGCGGTGGCGGCCGGTATCGGCCACATCGCCCATGGGACCGACATCGCCGGCTCGATCCGCTACCCGGCTTACGCCTGCGGCGTGCATGGCCTGCGGCCCACGCTGGGCCGCGTGGCGGCGTACAACGCCTCCAGCCCCGAACGCACGATCGGCGGGCAGGTGACCGCCGTGTCGGGGCCGATCGCACGTACCGTGCACGATGTCCGCCTCGCGCTGGCAGCGATGGCGGCGCCGGATGCGCGCGACCCGTGGTGGGTGCCCGCGCCGCTCACCGGTCCGGTGCTGCCGCGCATGGCCGCCGTCTGCGTACGCCCGGACGGCCTCAACACATGCCCCGAGGTCGTCGCCGCGCTGCTCGACGCGGCCGACCGCCTGCGCGACGCGGGCTGGACCGTGGACGAACTCGACGCGCTGCCACCGATCAAGGAGGCCTGCACCAGCCAGATCACGCTGTGGATGGGCGACGGCTACGAGGCGATGGTGCGTGCCGCCGAGCGCGAGGGCGACGAAGGCGCCATCACCGCGCTGGCCGGACAGGCCAAAATCGCAGGGGCCATGACCGCCGAGAAACTGTCCGGTGCGCTGATCCGCCGCGCCACCATCACCAGGTCATGGCAGCAGTTCATGGAACGGTATCCGGTCGTGCTGATGCCGGCTTGCGCAGAGTTGCCCTTTCCGGCCGATCTCGACCTGCAAGGGCCCGAGGCCTATGCCCGCGTATGGGCAGCCCAGATGCCGATGATCGGTCTGCCCCTCACAGGCCTGCCCTCTTTCGTCGTGTCCACGGGCATGCTTGGGGCCAGCCCCGTCGGCGTGCAGATCGTGGCCGGGCGCTTCCGTGAGGATTTGTGCCTGGCGGCGGGCGAGGCTATCGAGGCCAGGGGAGCACCGCCCATGCCAGCGGATGTCAGCGACTGACGCCAGTACTGACTACTTGAGCTCGATCTCGACGAAGACGAACTCGTGGTCGTTCGCGTTGATGACGTTGTGCTCGACACCGGTCAGCCGTGTGTACGACACACCCGCGGTGAGCAGGCTGCGGATTTCGCCTTGCGGCGTTTCGAGCAGCAGCGTGCCGGTGGTCATGGGCACCACCACGTAGTCCATGCCATGGCGGTGGTAGCCGGTTTCGGCGCCCGGTGCGAAACGCCATTCGGTGACCTTGACCCGTTCGTTGTCGATCTGGACGGTGGCTACGGCCGAGGGGTGGGTCATGGTGCGGATGTCCTGAAGAAAGGGGTCAAGCTGCCAGCGGTTCGACGCCGCACCAGTCCACCATGAATTGCGCCATGGTCGCTGCCACGCGCTTCATGCTGTCCAGCGAGACGGCCTCATCGATGCCGTGGATGTTGCGCGCCACCGGTCCGTACACGGTGACGGGGATGTCCGTCATCAGCGCGAAGTGGCGGCCATCGGTGGTCGCGGTGCATGCCAGCTGCGCAGGTGGTGCGCCGGTGACCTTGCGGTGTGCCTCGGCCAGCACCTGCATCGCCGGTGCGTCGAGGTCGTATTCGCAGCCCGGCGAGAAGTGTCCCCGGGTACGGATGTCGACCGTCAAGGCCGGATTCACCCGCGCGGCCGTGGCGCGTATGCGCTGCGTGACCTGCCGCGTGGCCTCCCCGGCCGTCATGCCGGGAAAAAAACTGAAGCGAAGGCCGAGCGTACAGGTGCAGGGCACCGACGAATTCCACTCGCCGCCTTCGATGCGGCCCAGGTTGAAGTTGATCGGGTGCGCCGCATCGCGAAACAGCGGGTGTCGTTGGGCAGGCGCGTTCCACTCGGACTCCAGCTGTTTCAGGTCGGCCATGATGGCGATGCCGGCCTCGATCGGGTTGATGCCCTGGTTCATGTAGGCGACATGCGCCGGCTTGCCGGTGATCTCGATGAAAAGCCAGCACACGCCGACCTGGGCGCTCATCAGCGTTTCGCCAAAGGGCTCCGGAATCACCACGGCATCGAAATCGGTGAGCCTGGCCTTGGCCAGGGCGTTTTGCAGCGCGTGCACCGTGGCCAGTGTGCCGTTGCCGGTGTTTTCCTCGTCCAGCACGGCGTTGAAGCCGACGATGCCGGCGGGCTGCAGGCCCAGTTCACGCAAGGCCTCGTAGGCCACCAGGGCGCAGACGAGGCCACCCTTCATGTCGCCTGCACCCCGGCCGTGCAACCAGCCATCTTTCACCCACGGCACGTAAGGTGGCTTGGTCCACAGCGATTCAGGCCCGGTGGGCACCACGTCGAGGTGGCCGTTGAACAGCACCGAACGGCCCCCGGTGCTGCGCGGCAGGTGGCGCGCCAGCAGGTTGTAACGTCCGTTGTCGGGATCGCAGGGGCAGGAGAACAGCGGCAGGCTCTCGATGAGGCTGCTGTTGAGCACGATGCGCTCGGCATCCAGCCCCAGGTCCGTCAGCTTGCGTTCCAGAAACTCGGCGGCCGGCTGCTCCGCGCCGGAAGGGCTGTGCGCGGCGACGAAGGCACTCAGGGTCTGCGTCATGGACGGCGCAAGCCGGTCGATCGTTGCGAGCAGGCGGGAATGATCGAAGGACGGAAGATTTTTCATGACGGTGCCGGGTGACTGCAAACTTCGTGCCGTAGGGTGCGGCCGCGAAGTCTTCCCCACGGCATGGTGCCCATCCTACAGCGGTGGCTCGCGTGCAGGGCCATTCTGGGTGGGCGTGAGTCTTCGCCGAAGAACCTCAGGATCTTTCTCGCATCCAGTGCAGTGTTGCATGCTTGATGGGACAAATAAAAGCGATGGATTTTGGGTCAGGGCAAGGCGCAAACCACAGCGATACCCGCAGGTATCGCGCGGATTTGCAACGCCGCCATGGCGCAAAAGACGCGGTTTTATGTTCCAGATAGCGTGCAACACTGCACTAGACCATCGATGATGAAAGAGATGATCCGCATCTGGCCACTGCGGTGCAGGCACACCAGCGCAAAGACTTCGTGGATGCATACGATCAGCATGGCCCGCAGATAGCGCTCCGGTGCACGGGGCTCTGGCTCTGGCGTCTTCACAGGCAGAACTGTCACGACACCGCTCGCGCCGGCTGTCCCCATCGTCGGCAATGCTGGCAAGGATGGCGCAGGCATACCGCGCCGCTAGCCGCCAGCGCCTTGGCTGTCACCACGCCCGCAGCGAAAAATCCGGCGCCCCGAGTACGCACTGCATACCGGGAGCGTCGATTAGGGCCGGTCAAAGATAGATGCAGGACTCCAGATGTCCGGTGAGCTCCTTTTCGCTCGCCTTGGTGTAATCCTTTTCGAAGCGGTCGCTGACCAGCTTGGCGGTGGGGCCGTCCAGCTTGTCGTTGAGCAGGCCCATGAAAGAAGACGGGGCGATGAGGATGGCGCGCCCGAACTGGTTGGTGCTGCGGCCATGATTGAACTCGCGCGCCAGCTCCTGGGCGAAATGCTGCGCGGCGTTGCGCTTGGGGTCGGTCTGGGGCTGGCAGGCGCCGTGGCCATTGCCAATGCCCGGCATGTGTCCGGGGCGGTCGGTGGCCAGATCGGCACTTTTTTGTCGGCTTTCCGGGTGTTCGGTCTCCTTCAGAATCTTGAGTCCTTTCTTGGTGCCGTGGTTGGCATAGATTTTGGCGGTGCTTGCGTTGGCTACCAAAATCCAGGTGGTGTTGGGCATATGCATGCTCCTTTGAAGTAAACGGGCAACCAGTCATGTTGCCCTCTTACGTTAGTCGCCAGCGCCGCCGAATGCAAGCGGGCTGACAAATCAACCCCATTCCCATTGCTCCAACGACGCCGCCGAAGCCGGCAATCCGGCAATCCGGCAATCCGGCAATCCGGCAATCCGGCAATGATTTATCGGATCCCCTCCAGCCGCGCCGGCTCTTCAATCAAAGCTTGTAGCCGATCTGCCGCAACAGATTCTTGCGCCAGCTGATGTCGTCCTCGTCCTCGACCCCTTTGGTTGGAAAACCGTCCACCACGCCCAGGACGCCGCGTCCCTGCTCCGTCTCCGCAAGAATCACTTCGGTTGGATTGGCTGTTGCGCAGAAAATGCGGCATACCTCCGGCACCATTTTGACGGTGTTCAACACATTCAGCGGGTAGAAGCCTTCCCCCAGGAAAATGATGAAGCAATGGCCCGCAGCAAGAGTCTTTGCGTTATTCCGGGCAAGTTCGACCATGGCGGGGTCGGTACCCGACCACCGCACCAGGCATTTGCCGGAAGCTTCGCAAAAGGCCAGGCCAAACTTGATGCCCGGCACGGCGCCCACCAGCGCTTCGTGGAGGTCCTCGACGGACTTGATGAAGTGGGTCTGCCCCAGAATGAAGTTGGTCGCTTCCGGCTTGTCGATTTTCACAGTGATGAGTTGCATATCGAACTCCTTCTTTCCCGGCTTGACTTGCCAGAGCGGTGAGGCGGCACAACATACCTGACTGCCAAGACCTCTAACGCATGGAAAATTCAACCCCCTGAGTTCAAGTATCGTAGCCGTTGGCCCATCCGGCAAGCGCCGATTCCCGTGTTCGAAAACTGGTTTGCGCGAGACCCGCAGCCCGAACGGGGGTTCAGGCTCTGGGATCATTGAGATTTGCGCGATCTGCCCGCGACCGGAGAAGTTTCATCCCCGGGGCGGGCTTTTGGCCATTCGTCACTCGTTGATGCGCTGATCGACCTGGTACCCGGGTGCAGGCTGCGCCGATGGGTCCCGCTGGGGATCGGCGTCCAGCCCGATGGATGGCAACTCACACGCGTACGGTATTCGAGAAGTATTCGAGTTCCTGCCTGCCCTGTTTGCCTCATTGCCGGTGCCACCGCAGATGATAACCATGAAAATTAACCACTATATGGTAAATTTGCAATGATGTTAGTTAGAAAAACACAAGAAACCGTATTACAGGCCCTATCGCGTCAAGCCTCCGTCGCGCTGATTGGCCCGCGCCAAGTGGGCAAAACCACCTTGGCGCTCGAAATTGGCAAACAGCAAAACGCCCTTTACCTTGACCTTGAAGCTATTGAAGAGCGCGACAAGCTGAGCAACCCGACAGCCTTTTTGTCTGCTTATGAAGACCGGCTGGTCATCTTGGACGAAATTCACCGCGTGCCCGACCTGTTTTTAACCCTGCGCGGCCTGATTGACCAAGGCCGACGCCATGGCCAGCGTACCGGGCGCTTCTTGTTGCTCGGCTCGGCTTCGCTGGATTTGATGCGCCAAAGTGGCGAGAGCCTGGCCGGGCGCATCAGCTATATCGACATGACGCCCTTGAGCGTTCTGGAAGTGCCAACCGATGCAATTGAGGCACTCTGGATACGCGGCGGCTTCCCCGACAGCTTTCTCGCACAGGACGACCGGCAAAGCCTGGACTGGCGCAAAGACCTGCTCAGGACCTACCTGGAGCGTGACGTGCCCATGTTTGGCTCGCGAATTCCGGCCGAAACCCTGCGCCGCTTTTGGACTATGCTGGCGCACAACCAGGGCGCCTTGCACAACGCCTCTCGCCTGGCCGCAGGCCTGGAAGTAAGCAGCCAGACAGTCAGCCGCTACACCGATTTGCTGGTTGATTTGTTGCTGGTGCGCAGGCTGCAGCCTTACCACGCCAATGTAGGCAAACGGCTGGTGAAGTCGCCCAAGGTCTACATCCGTGACAGCGGCTTGCTGCATGCACTGCTCAACATCGCGGTTAGAGACGCCTTGCTAGGACACCCCGTGGTGGGCGCTAGCTGGGAGGGTTTTGTGATCGAAAACCTGATTAACGCCGCGCCCGCCTTTACGGTGCCGGGTTTTTATCGCACCTCAGGTGGCGCTGAAATCGATCTGCTTTTAGAGCTTCCGGGCGGTGAACTCTGGGCGATCGAAGTCAAGCGCAGCCGCGCCGCCAAACCTGCCAGAGGGTTTTACGAAGCCTGCGAAGACTTGAAGCCCGCCAAGCGCTTTGTGGTTCACGGCGGGCTTGAGCGTTACCCCATTAGTGCGGATGTTGAAGCGATTGGGATGCGGGAATTGGCGGAGACCTTGTCGCAGCTGGCGTAAGTCAAACGGCAAAATCCAGAACGCCACGGTGATGCAATCGCCAGCCTTAGCCCGCCAACAGCGCCGCGTTGCCGCCCGCCGCCGTCGTATTGACCGTCACGGTCTGCTCCGCGCAGAAGCGGTACAGGTAATGCGGCCCGCCGGCTTTCGGGCCGGTGCCGCTGAGCCCTTCGCCACCGAAGGGCTGCACACCGACCACCGCACCAATCATGTTGCGGTTGACATAGATGTTGCCCACATGCGCGGCAGCGGCCAGGGCTTGCGCGCGCGAGTCGATGCGGGTCTGGAGGCCCAGCGTCAGGCCATAGCCGAGGGCGTTGATCTGTTCGATGACGGCTTCAGGGCTTTTGAGTTCGCCGCTGCCCCAGCGCACGATTTGCAACACCGGGCCAAAGATTTCGTCCTTGACTTCGGCCAGGCTGCTGACTTCAAACGCCGCCGGCGCAATGCTGTTCGCCATCAAATCAGCAGCTTCTGCTCCATTTTCTCTGCGCGCCACCAGCACTTTTGAGTCTGTACCCAAGCGTTTCAGGTGGCGCTGGATGTTGTCAAAGGCCTCACGATCAATCACCGGGCCGACATCGGTGGCCAGCTCCGCCGGGTTGCCCAGCACCAGCTCCTGCGCCGCGCCCTGGATCATGTCGATCACGCCGTCGGCAATGCCTTCATGCACGCACAGCAGGCGCAGCGCCGAGCAGCGCTGGCCGGCACTGCGAAACGCGCTTTGCACCACCGCATCGGCCACCTGCTCGGGCAGCGCGGTGCTGTCGACCAGCATGGCGTTGATGCCGCCGGTCTCGGCGATCAGCGGCACGATGGGACCGTCTTTGGCGGCCAGTGCCCGGTTGATGATTTTGGCGACCTGGGTGGAGCCGGTGAACACCACGCCCGCCACCTGCGGTGCGGCCACCAGCGCGGCGCCCACGGTTTCGCCTGGGCCGTGCAGCAGCTGCAACGCGCCTTCGGGCACACCAGCCGCATGCAGCAGCTTGACGGCCTCCCAGGCCACGCCCGGCGTTTGCTCGGCGGGCTTGGCCAGCACGGCGTTGCCGGTGGCCAGCGCGGCAGCGACCTGGCCGGTAAAAATCGCCAGCGGAAAATTCCACGGGCTGATGCAGACCCAGGCGCCGCGCGCCGTCAGGCGCAGTTCATTGGTCTCGCCGGTCGGCCCCGGCAAGGCGACAGGCGCCATGATGCGCTCGGCTTCATTGGCGTAGTAGCGCAGGAAATCCACCGCCTCGCGCACCTCGGACACGGCGTCGCCCCAGGTTTTGAACGCTTCCTTCACCAGCAACGCGCAGAACTTCGGCATCTGCTGCTGCAGCGCATCGGCGGCGCGACGCAGGATGGCGGCGCGTTCGGCCACCTCCACCTTGCTCCATTTTTGATAGCTGCTTACACCCATCGCTACCGCGCTGGTGGCCAATCTGGCATCGAACTCGGGCACTGTCGGAACCCGCACCGACTCAAAAGCCGCAAACAGCGGTGCACGCATGCTGTCAACGGTCAGGTCCAGCCCCAGGCTGTTGGGGCGGCCTGGGCCGTACAGCGTGGGCGGCAGTGGCAGGGACGGCTCGGGCTCCAGGCGCAGCGGCGAGGTCAGCAGCTCGCCCATGTTCACGGATTCATCGGCCAGCTGATGCACAAAGGAAGAATTGGCACCGTTTTCGAGCAGGCGGCGCACCAGGTAGGCCAGCAGGTCGCGGTGCGCGCCGACGGGCGCGTAGACACGGCAGCTGATCAGCGGGTTCTTCAGCACCTCGCGGAAGATGCCCTCGCCCATGCCGTGCAGGCGTTGCAGTTCAAAGGGAACCCCGTTGCGGGAAGCCATTTGCAGGATGGCCGCAATCGTGCCCGCGTTGTGCCCGGCAAACTGCGGGTAAATCGCGTCTGGCGCTGACAGCAGGGCCTGCGCGCAGGCGAGGTAGGACACGTCGGTGTGGTGCTTGTGGGTGAACACCGGGTAATGCGGCAGGCCCAGCTCCTGCGCTCGCTTGATCTCCGAATCCCAGTACGCGCCCTTGACCAGGCGGCACATCAGGCGCAGCTTGTAGCGGCGGCCGATGGCGATCACCTGTTCAATCAGCGCCAGCGACCGGGTCTGGTACGCCTGCATGGCCAGGCCAAAGCCCTGCCACTGCGGATAGTGCTGCGCCACCCGGGCGGCCAGCGCTTCAAACATGTCGAGCGACAACTCGAGCCGGTCCACTTCCTCGGCATCGACCGTGAGATTGATGTTGGCGCGGGCCGCCAGTTCGCACAGGCCCCAGACACGCGGCACCAGCTCGGCCATCACACGCTCGCGCTGGGCGTCTTCATAGCGCGGGTGCAGCGCGCTCAACTTGATGGAAATACCGTCGTTTTGCTCCGTTGGGCTTGCATTGCTTGCACCGGCGGCTATTGATTCAATGGCATTGGTGTAGCTGGCCAGGTAGCGCAGGGCGTCCGCGTCGGTGCGCGCGCCCTCGCCCAGCATGTCGTAGCTGAACCTCAGATTCGGCATCTTCCTGCGCGCATCGTCGGCCTCATTCATGGCCTCGCCAATGTTCTGGCCCAGCACAAACTGGCGGCCCAGCAGTTGCACCGCCCGCAGCGTGGCCGCAACCACGGTGCGCGCGCCGAGCTTGCTCATCAGGTTGGGCTGGCCGCCTTCCGGCAAGAATTTCTTGGACATCGCAATGGCCGAGGCCGACAGCCGGGCCATCACGCCGTCGCCGGCGGTCTCAAAGTCGGCCCGCCCCAGCTGGTCGGCCGTCAGGGCAATCGCGGTTTCGGCATCGGGCACGCGCAGCAGGGCTTCGGCCAGCCGCATCAGGGCCAGGCCTTCGGCGCTGGAAATCGGGTACTCCTTGAGCAGGCTCTCCATGGCCCAGAAGGGCGGCGGGTTGTCACGCACGGCCTGCACCCAGGGCTGGGCGGGCTGCACGGCAGCGGCCCAGTCGAGTGCGCCCGCCAGTGACTTCAGCAGGCTGGCAACGACCTGGCCTTCGGGCCGGTATGGAAATGGCAAACGCATGATGAGCTCCGTCTATTAACGACAATGCATCTATGATTAATCAATAAATATAGATTTATTCACTATATTTATTCGATTTATTAGACAATAATTAATCAACCAATCCGAAAATTCCGGACAAACATTCACCGACATTCCCCCCATTCATCCCGTCACGCCTGGAAAGGCGCGGCGCAGTCCGGAAATCAGCTTGTCGACGGCCATCGCCGACAGCAGCAAGCCGATCGCGGCCGCCCAGGTCCAGCCACGGTCTGGCTGGCGGGCCGCCAGCAGCAGCACGGTGGCCAGCGCCGACGGGCCGGTGATCACAGGGATGGCCGGCGGCACCAGCATCGGCTCGCCACCGTGGCCGGAATCAGCAAGGCTCACGCCCATGCCTGGAAAGGCCATGCCCATCGCCATCAGGAAGAGGATCACCCCGCCCGCGATTTCGAACGAGGCATCGGTCAGGCGCATGGCGTGCAGCAGTCGGTCGCCTGCCACCATGAAAATCAGCAGAACGATCCGGGCCGTGACCCGCCCGGCGGGACAGGCGCACCACCTACCACCTATCCCGTCGGGCGGGGGCGCCCCTGTTCCGCTCAGTTGAAATTGACTCAGAGGCTGGGAGTTTTTCGAAGCGACGGCATTTCCTCCCTCGCCCCTTTGGGGAGAGGGTTGGGGTGAGGGGCTGTGCTCCAGTGTTGTGGCCACTCGCCGGCCCTCACCCCCGCCCTCTCCCAGAGGGAGAGGGAGAGGGAGTGAAATCGAAAAACTCTCACTCTCTCAGTTGAAGTAGTACTTCGCCGACAGGTTCACACGCGACATATTCCCCTTTTCGCCGCTCAGCGTCTCGCGCTGGCCAAACACATATTCAGCGCCGAAGTCCACGTTCTTGATCGGGTTGTAAATGAAGCCCAGGTGCGCCTGGTAGACACGGCGGTTGATGCCGAACTGCCCGGTGTCCAGGCCGTTGGCGCGGGCAAAGGCGGTGTAGGCGTTGTCGTAGTTCTTCTGCCAGCCCAACACAAAGTTGGTGCGGAAGGTATCGCTCGCCTTGTACTGGTAGCCCACCACCACACCCAGGGCCTTTTCCAGCAGGATGTCATTGGTCGCCGGGTCGTAGCTGGCGCCTTCAATGTAATTGAGGTAGCGCCCGATGCCTTTGCCATAGGTCACCGCAAAGCTGGCGAAGTCCTTGGCATCACGCATCTTGACCAGGGCCGTCGCGCCCACGCCGTAGCCGCGCCGCGACGCATTGACGCTGGCACCGCCGATGTCGCCGTTGACGCGCAGCTCATGGGTCAGCCCGCGCACGCTCATCGCACCCCAGCCGAAGCTCTTGTCCCAGCGCGCGATGAAGTCCGGCACCCGGGAGAAGCCGGCCGGCGTCGCCACACCCGTGTTGTCAAGCACGTAGCTCACCGAATTTTCAGCGGCCACGGTGAAGGTGCCCATGTCTTTGGTGCCATAGGCATAGCGGACTTGCGGCTGGCGAATGAAGGTCGAGCCGATCGGGCCATTGAAATCGACGGTCTCCGGCGAGTTGTCGAGGTCCATGAAGGTCGACCAGGTCTGCCCGACCAGCAGCCCGCCAAACTGGCCGTAGGCATGGCGCAGGCGGAAGTTGTAGGAGTTGGTCGCCTGCTGGGTGTAGATGTTGCCGACCGTTCCATACACGGCGCTGTTGCCGGTGCGGGGATCATTGTTGAAGTCGCCCTCGACCTTCACCGCCAGCGGACCGTGAGGGGTCGGGGTGGAGGCTTCAATGCCGATGCGGGAGGTGCGGGCATGCAGGTAGGTCTGGCCGGTGCGGTTGGTCGACCCATTGATAGGCGCGTACGGCACAAACGTCGAGTAGTCGTTGGCCGAATTGTCGCCCTTGAATTCATGCACGGCATTGAGCTCGGCCACGCCATACAGGCGCAGCGAGGTCTCCGAGCCCGGCAGCCGGAAGCTGCCGGGAATGTCACCCAGCACCACCGCATCCTTTTGCTTGAGCTCCAGCTGCTCAAGGCGCTCGATGGCGGCATTGCTGACCGCCGGCGCGGCGGCGGGCGGCTGCGCCTTGAGCTGGTTGAGCTCCTGCCGCAAGCGCAGGAACTCCTGGCGCAGCTCCTCGAAATCCTTCGGGGTCTGGGCCAGGGCGGACAGGCTGAGGGTGCCCGACGCCAGCAGCATCAGGGTGATTGCAGATCTTTTCATGTTTTTCATGTTGTCTTCGGTTAAAAATAGGATGAACTCAGCCAGCGGGCGCGCGCTGCGCGCGCCCGGCGGGAGTCGGCAGGCTGGCGCCCCAACGAATAAATCAGTGAATCAAAGGTTTAGTGGATCCATGGACCCATGGGTCAGTGGATCACCTGGCCCAGAAAGGCCCGGATGCGCGGGTTGGCCTGCGCGCCAAAGAACTCGGCCGGCGGCGCGTCCTGCGCCACCTGCCCCTGGTCGATGAACAGCACACGGTCGGCCACTTCGCGGGCAAATCCCATCTCGTGCGTGACGATGACCATGGTCATGCCCGACTGGGCCAGCTGCTTCATGACATCCAGCACTTCCTTGACCATTTCCGGGTCCAGCGCCGAGGTGGGTTCGTCGAACAGCATCACCTTGGGCTGCATCGCCAGCGCCCGCGCGATCGCCACGCGCTGCTGCTGGCCACCGGACAGTGCAAACGGGTACTTGTGCGCATGCGCCTCCATGCCCACCCGCCTGAGCAAGTCCATCGCCTGGGCACTGGCCTCGCTGCGCGGAGTCTTGCGCACCCGCCGCGGCGCCAGCGCCACGTTGTCTAGCACCGTCAGGTGCGGGAACAGGTTGAACTGCTGGAACACCATGCCGAGTTCGCGGCGCAGGGCGTCCAGGTGCGTGAGGTCGTCGTCCACCTCGATGCCATCGACCCGGATGCGGCCCGAATCGTGCCGTTCCAGCCGGTTCAGCATGCGCAGCAGCGTACTCTTGCCCGAACCGGAGGCGCCCACGATCACGGTGACCTGGCCGGCTTCGAAATGCGTGGAAACGTCGCGCAGCACATGGTGGGCACCAAAGCGTTTGTTGACGTTTTCCACGGTGATCAGGGGTGTGCTCATTGGATAACCTCCGCGCTGCGCGCTGCAGTGTCATTCGCCTTGGGAGCGGTCCGGCGGCGGATAAGCTCCGCGCTGCGCGCTGCAGTATTCGCCTTGGGAGCGGCCCGGCGGCTCATGGCTGGCGTCCTTCCACGTCGTAGCGGCGCTCCACCGCGCCCGAAATCTGGGTGAGCACGGTCGTGAGCACCAGGTAGATGACCGCCGTGGTCACCAGCGTGGGCAGCGGCTGGAACGTGGCGGCCTGGATGCGATTGCCCACATTGGTCAGTTCCACGACGCCGATCGCATAGGCCAGCGACGAGTCCTTGAGCAGGGCCACCGTGTTGTTGACCAGCGGCGGCAGCGATATCTTGAAAGCCTGCGGAAAGGTCACGTCGATGAAGGTGAAAAAACTCGACAGCCCCAGGGAACGGGCAGCCTCGATCTGCCCCTTCGGTACCGCAAGAAGGCCGCTGCGGATGGCCTCGGCGTTGTAGGCCCCGGCGTTGAAGGCCAGCGCCACACAGGCCGAGGAGAAATCGCTCAGCTGCAGCGCCGGCACCAGCGTTGGCAAGGCCAGGAAGACGAACAGCACCTGCACCAGCAGCGGCGTGCCGCGCACGACCCAGATGTAGAGCGAAGCGATCCAGCGCAGCGGCGGCAGCCGGGATATCTTGCCCAGGGCCGCCAGCACACCGATGACAATGCCAACCAGCCCGGCGATCACGGTGAGCTGCACCGTGACACGGGTGCCTTTGGCAAAGGACTGCGCATTCACGCCAATCGGTTCGGGCACCAGGGCCAGCGGAATGGCCATCAGCCACAGCAAGACCACCAGCACCACGCTGGCCAGCACCATGGTCGCACTGCTGCGCTGTTGCCGGCTCCAGTGCCCGGGCCATTCGGGAAACGCAAACTTCATGGGGCTCTCCGGCCATCTGCGGGGCGATGGCATGCGCTTACTTGCAGCGTACGTCTTCATTGAAGTACCTCTTCGACAGTGCGCTGTAGCTGCCATCGGCCAGCACGTCCGCCAGCGCCTTGTTGTAGCCTTGTGCCAATGACGCATTGCCCTTGCCGACGGCGGCGGCGATGCGCTCGATGAAGACAAAGTCGCCCAGCTTCATGCCGGCACCCGGATTGGCGGCAATCGCGATGGACGCCACAAACTTGTCGGTAACCCAGGCATCAACGCGGCGGGACACCAGCGCGCTGCGCGCATCGGTGTCCTGCGGGAAGTTCTTCACATCCTTCACGCCGGCCAGCTTCCTGACGTTGTCCATGTAGGTGCTGCCGGTCTGGACCGAGATCACCTTGCCGTTCAAATCGGCGGTGGTACGAATCGCCGGATCGAGCGACACAATCGATCCGCCCGAGCAGTAATGGGGGTCGGCAAACGTCACCGCGCGGGACCGTTCTTCCGTGATGCCATGCGATGCGATCACCAGATCCCAGCGGTCCTGGCGCAGCCCCGCCAGCAGCGCGTCAAAGCCCAGGGCTTTCCACTCGACGCTGACACCCATCTTTTTGGCCACCAATTCGGCCAGCTCGACCTCAAAGCCCGACAGCTTGGCGCCCTGAAAGTAATTGAAGGGCGCGAACTGCCCTTCGGTGGCAATGATGATCTTGCCCTCTTTCCTGACCTCATCCAGGCTGCGTGCCTGTGCCGTGATGGCCGCCAGCAGCGCAAGGCCAAGCAGCGTCCATGTCTTGAATCGTTTCATCAGAGTCTCCTTTTATGGTTTAAACAGTCGAAATCCGGTTTTGAAAGTTGCGCCGCCATCCGCCTGGGGCGGCATGGGGCGTGGGGCGTGAGATCAGGGGGTCGGGCTCGTTGGCTGGCGCATCAGGCGGACGGGTGCCCGGCGCCACGGCGCATGCACTCATGTGGCCGGCAACAGGAACCGGCCACGGCCGCGACCACGAAGTCATGGCTGCAGACGGCATCTAACGCACTCAGGCATCGGGTTTCGGTCAGCGAGGGGCGTTTCATGAGGCGTGGACTCTGTTGGATGGCGGAATGCACGCAGTGTCTCAAGAAGGCATTTCAATAGAAATGATCAAGGCTGATAGTTTTTTGTCATATTTCTAGCAAATAGCTACCCAAAAATGCCAGAATGACAGGATGGATGCACTCGACCAACAATTGCTTTCTCTTTTGCGCAAAGATGCGCGCACCAACGTGGCCACGCTGGCCCAGAAGCTGGGGGTTTCGCGCGGCACGGTGACCAATCGCATCACCAAGCTGGAAGACGCCGGCATCATCGTCGGCTATACCGTGCGCCTGCGACCCGACGCGCAACCCAATGAGATCAAGGCCTGGATGAGCATTGCCGTGGAAGGCAATGAGGCCCGCAAAGTCATTGCCAGCCTGCTGGGTGAGCCCGGGGTCGCCACGCTGCACGACACGAATGGCCGCTGGGACCTGCTGGCCGAACTGCGCGCCCAGAACCTGTCCGAACTGTCCAAGGTGCTGGAGCGGATCCGCCTTATCCGGGGCATCAGCAGCACGGAATCCAGCATCCACCTCGAAACCTACCGGATGACCTGAGAATGGCCGCATCCGCAACCCGCACCTCCACGCATGCGGCGGCAGCGCCTCCCTTTGCCTGATTGACCTTCATGAGCGAACCCCACATCGAGATCGACCGCATCGACCTGAAAATCCTGAATGTGCTGCAGCAGGATGGCCGGATTTCCAACCTCAAGCTGGCAGAAAGCGTGGCGCTGTCGCCCACCGCCGTGCTGGCGCGCGTGCAGCGGCTGACCCGCGACGGCTACATCCTGGGCTACGAAGCCCTGCTGAACCCGCTCAAGCTCGGCGCCGGCATGATGGTGTTTGTGGAAGTGCTGCTGGACCGCACCACGCCCAATGTGTTCGAAGCCTTCAAGGCGGCGGTGCAGGTGCACCACGAAATCATGGAATGCCACATGGTGGCCGGCGGCTTTGATTACCTGCTCAAAACCCGCATGGCCGACATGGCCGCCTACCGCTCTTTTGCCGGCACCGTACTGTGGCAATTGCCCGGCGTGCGCGAGACTCGCACCTATGCGGTGATGGAAGAGGTGAAAAATACCACGCGGCTGGCGCTGGGCGTGTGAAGGTGACGGCGAGGGGTTGCAAACCGGTGCATGGTGGCAATAATGCGGGATCATGCGAGATCGCCCTCCAAACTTGTCTTTTCAACAAGGATGCCCATGAAATTCAACCCCGCATTTCTGGCCACGATCGCACTGGCCATGACCATAGCCACCGGCGCCGCCGCGCAAACCATGAAACCGGGTTTGTGGGAGATCCACAACAAGATGCAATCGGGCTCGGGCTCGGGCGAGATGGAACAGGCCATGGCCAACATGGACAAGCAGATGGCCGGCATGCCGCCCGAACAGCGCAAGCAAATGCAGGACATGCTGGCCAAACAGGGCATGGGTCAAGGTGGTGCCGGCGGCATGAGCATGAAGATTTGCATGACCAGGGAAATGGTCGAGCGCAACGAAATGCCGTCACAGCAGCAGGGCGACTGCAAGACCACCCACTCGCCGCGCAGTGGCAACACGATGAAGTTTTCCTATACCTGCGCCCAGCCGCCGTCCAGCGGCGAAGGCCAGATCACCTACGTGAGTGACACCGCCTACACGATGAAGATGGCGACCACCGCCACGGTCAGGGGCAAGGCCGAGAAGATGAACATGGACGCTTCGGGAAAATGGCTGTCGGCGGACTGCGGCAATATCAAGCCCAAGAAATAGCCCCCACGGTCGCTCACTGCGTGTAGCTCCCTGCCCCCCGAGGGGGCCGCTGCGCCTGCGGCCCGGCAAAGCCGGTTCCGCGGCCCCTGCTGGATTAGAGCCTCACGCAGCTTCCGGTCGCCCCGAGGTATCGAAGGGCAGTGCCATCTGGCGGAACAGGGGCTCATCTCTTTCCGAAGATCGCGGTGCCCACGCGAACCATGGTGCTGCCGGAATGGATGGCGGCCTCCAGGTCGGCCGTCATGCCCATCGACAGCGTGTCCATGGGTGCAGGCAACACGCCCGCCGCGTTTATCTGGTCAAAAATGGCTCTCGTCCTGGCGTGAACGGCGCAGGCAGCTACAAAATCAATAGCAGGCTCGGGAATCGCCATGAGCCCACGCAGCGTCAGCCGCGGCAGCTGCGCAATTTCTTGCGCCAGCGCCAGCGCCTCTTCGGGTGCCGCGCCCGACTTGTTCGCGCCGCCATCCACATTCACCTGCAAACAGATCTGCAGGGGCGGCAGGTGAGGCGGTCGCTGCTCGCTGAGGCGTTGCGCGGTCTTCAGCCGGTCGACCGACTGAACCCAATCGAAGTGCTCGGCCACCAGGCGGGTCTTGTTGCTTTGCACCGGCCCGATGCAGTGCCACTCCAGCACGGCAGGCGCGCCGGCCTGCGCCGCTTGCCAGGCGCGCAGCGCCAGAATTTTCTCCACGCCCTCGGCAACGTAGTTTTCTCCAAACGCGCGCTGCCCGTCCGACATGGCGTCGATCACGGCATCGGCGCCAAATGTTTTGGAAACCGCCAGCAGGCGCACGCTGGCCGGATCGCGCCCCGCGGCCACACACGCCGTGGTAATCCGGTCACGGACAAGCTGGAGGTTGCGCACAATCATGGTCATAATCGAACTGTAAACTCAGATTCAACCTCGACTTCCAAGGATCCCCCGGGATGGACATCACGCAGCTGCTGGCCTTTAGCGTCAAAAACAAGGCGTCCGACTTGCATCTGTCGGCAGGTTTGCCGCCCATGATCCGCGTTCATGGCGACGTGCGGCGCATCAACATCGACCCGCTGGACCACAAGCAGGTGCATGCCATGGTGTACGACATCATGAACGACACCCAGCGCAAGAACTATGAAGAGTTCCTGGAGGTGGACTTCTCCTTTGAGATTGACGGACTGGCACGCTTTCGCGTCAATGCCTTCAACCAGAACCGGGGTGCCGGTGCCGTGCTACGAACCATTCCCTCCAAAATCCTGACGCTGGAGCAGCTCAACGCGCCCAAGATCCTTGGCGACCTGGCGCTCAAGCCGCGCGGCATGGTGCTGGTGACCGGCCCGACCGGCTCGGGCAAGTCCACCACGCTGGCGGCCATGGTCAACTTCCTGAATGAAACCGAGTACGGCCACATCCTCACGGTGGAAGACCCGATCGAGTTTGTGCACGAGTCCAAGAAATGCCTGATCAACCAGCGCGAGGTCGGCCCGCACACGCTGAGCTTCAACGCCGCTCTCAAGTCCGCCCTGCGCGAAGACCCGGACGCGATTCTGGTGGGCGAGATGCGCGACCTGGAAACCATTCGCCTGGCCATGTCGGCCGCAGAGACCGGCCACCTGGTCTTCGGCACGCTGCACACGTCAAGCGCCGCCAAGACGATTGACCGCATCATCGACGTGTTCCCGGCCGAGGAAAAGGAAATGATCCGCTCCATGCTGTCGGAGTCGCTGCAGGCCGTCATTTCGCAAACGCTGTGCAAGACCAAGGACGGCGCGGGCCGCGTGGCCGCGCACGAAATCATGCTGGGCACCAGCGCCATCCGCAACCTGATCCGTGAGGCGAAGGTCGCGCAGATGTACTCGTCCATCCAGACCGGCAACAGCGTGGGCATGCAAACGCTGGACCAGAACCTGACCGAGCTGGTCAAGCGCAACGTGATTTCGCCCGCGGAAGCGCGCGGCAAGGCGAAAATACCGGAAAACTTTCCAGGCTAGATATATGGCCCCCATGCTTGTCACTTCGTATGCCTACGGCAGTGCGCTGCCCCTTTCACTACAAAAGGGGACTGCGCTTGCTTGGGGCGGCCCGGCGCTGCGTTCTCTCGCCGCCACGCTTGTCACTTCTTCGGCGGCGACTGAATCCACTTAACAGGAGGTGCTCTCATGGAGCGCGATCAAGCCAGTAAATTCATCCACGACTTGCTGAAGCTCATGGTCAGCCGCAACGGCAGCGACCTGTTCATCACCGGCGACTTTCCGCCGGCCATGAAGGTGGACGGCAAAATAACCAAAGTCTCGCCACAGCCGCTCAATGCCGGCCACACGCTGGCCCTGGCGCGCGCCATCATGAACGACAAGCAGGCCGCGGAGTTTGAACGCACCAAGGAATGCAATTTCGCCATTTCGCCGCCAGGCGTGGGGCGCTTTCGCGTAAACGCCTTCATCCAGCAGGGCAAGGTCGGCATGGTGATGCGGACGATCCCGGCCGTGCTGCCCACGATTGACGGGCTGGGCGTGCCCCAGGTGCTCAAGGATGTGGTGATGAGCAAGCGGGGGCTGACGATTCTCGTCGGCGCCACCGGTTCGGGCAAGTCCACCACACTGGCGGCCATGGTGGACTGGCGCAACGAACAGTCATTCGGCCACATCATCACGATTGAAGACCCGGTGGAGTTTGTCCATGCGCACAAGAACTGCGTGATCACGCAGCGCGAAGTGGGCCTGGACACCGACAGCTGGGAAGCGGCGCTGAAAAACACCCTGCGCCAGGCGCCTGATGTGATCCTGATGGGCGAGATCCGTGACCGTGAAACCATGGAGCATGCCATCGCCTTTGCGGAAACCGGCCACCTGTGCCTGGCCACGCTGCACGCCAACAGCGCCAACCAGGCGCTGGACCGCGTGATCAACTTCTTCCCCGAAGAACGCCGTACCCAGTTGCTGATGGATTTGTCGCTCAACCTCAAGGCCATGATTTCGCAGCGCCTGGTCCCCAAGCAGGATGGCAAGGGCCGCTTTGCGGCGGTCGAGGTCATGCTCAATTCACCGCTGATCTCCGACCTGATCTTCAAGGGCGATGTTTCCGAGATCAAGGAGATCATGAAGAAAAGCCGCAACCTCGGCATGCAGACTTTCGATCAGGCGCTGTACGACGCCTTTGAAAGCCACTTCATCACCTACGAGGATGCACTGCGCAACGCCGATTCGGTGAACGACCTGCGTCTGCAGATCAAGCTCAATTCGCAGCGCGCCAAGTCGACCGACCTTGCCGCGGGCACCGAGAGTTTCGCCATCGTATAACCGTCCGGGCTGAGCCTGTCGAGGGCCCCAACCTCCCAACGCCTGTCGACAAGCTCAGGGCAAAAGGACAGCAGAGTCAACACGCCGTGAGCAGCATCAACACCAAAACCTACGAACCTTCTTCCCCGCGCAAAGTTGCATTCCTCGGCCTGGGCGTGATGGGCTATCCCATGGCCGGTCATCTGGCGCTCGCCGGCCATCAAGTCACCGTGTACAACCGCAGCCCCGCCAGGTCGACGGCCTGGTGCGCTGAATTTGCGGCCACGGCCCGGCCATCCAGTGCGACCGTGCCCCGCCTGGCAGCGGCCGGGGCCGATGTGGTGTTCAGCTGCGTCGGCAACGATGATGACCTGCGTTCCGTCACGCTGGGCCCGGACGGTGCCTTTGCGGGCATGAAGCCCGGCGCGGTGATGGTGGACCACACCACCGCCTCGGCCGATGTTGCCCGCGAGCTCCATGCGGCTGCACAACAGCTCGGGCTGCACTTCATTGACGCGCCGGTGTCCGGTGGCCAGGCGGGCGCACAGAACGGCATCCTTACGGTGATGTGCGGCGGCGATGCGGCGGCGTTCGAGAGCATCAAGCCGGCCGGCATGGCCTTCTCCAGGGCTTTCACACTGATGGGCGACAGCGGCGCGGGCCAGCTCACCAAGATGGTCAACCAGGTCTGCATTGCCGGCCTGGTGCAGGGCCTGAGTGAAGCCATCGCCTTTGGCCAGAAAGCAGGGCTGGACATGAACCAGGTACTCGACGTGATCGGCAAGGGTGCAGCCCAAAGCTGGCAGCTCGACAACCGCGGCAAGACCATGGCGGCCGATCAGTTCGATTTCGGCTTCGCGGTTGACTGGATGCGCAAGGATCTGGGTCTGGTGCTGGATGAAGCCAGGCGCAATGGCGCGCGCCTGCCCGTGACAGCCCTGGTGGACCAGTTCTACGCCGATGTGCAGGCCATGGGTGGGCGACGCTGGGATACGTCCAGCCTGATCAGGCGCCTGAAATAGGGCGAGCTGTGAGCGATCGCTGCCGCATCAAACGGCAGCTTGCGGCAAGCGCCGGCACCCGGCCAGGTGCCGGCCTGGATCGGGCCCTCAATTGCTGGACGGCTTGGCGGCGGCGGCTTGCGGCTGGGCGGGGGCTGCCCCCACCCGAATGCGCGCCAACTCTTCCTCGCTGATGATCTCGAGGAGCCGGATGACTTTTTGCACGCCTGGCGTGGCGCGGACCACTTCGGTGGCCCGGTCGGCTTCGCGCTGGGTCACGCGCCCCATCAGGTAGGTCGTACCCCGCTCGGTGACCACCTTGAAGGCATTGGACTGCAGATCCCGCGCATCGAGCAGCATGGCCTTGACACGACCAGTGACCAGCAGGTCCGAGGAGCGCTCCATCAGCGACGGGCTGTCCAGGACGGCCAGTTCATTGACCACCGACACCACGTTCTCCACGCGCGAAACCACCTGCTCAACCAGCTGTTTGTCCTGGGCATTGGGCACCTCGCCCGTCAACAGCACCTGGCGGTTGTAGCTGGTGACGTTGACGCGCACGCGCGTGCCAAGGTTGCTGCGGATCCGGCTGGCGGCCCGCAACTCGATGCCTTCATCCTCCAGCTGCGCGCCCGAGGTGCGACGGTCGGTCACCACCAGCGCCGTGCCCGCCGCCGCGCCGCCCATCGCGAGCGGCACGCAGGCCGTCAGCCCGCCTGCCACGGCCGCCGTTGCGCAGACAAACAAAGCCAGTCGCTTCATCACGGAATACTTCATGCGGGATTCTCCTGGTCGCCAAGTAGCTGGGTGTCCACGCCGTCGCAGATGCAGTGGAGCACGAGAAGATGCACCTCCTGGATGCGCGCGGTTCGCTCATGCGGCACACAGATATGCACGTCGGTTTCGCGCAAGGCATGCGTCATCTTGCCGCCGCCCCGGCCGGTGAGTGCCACCACGGTCATCTCACGCTCATGCGCCGCTTCAACGGCCGCCAGCACGTTGGCCGAGTTGCCGCTGGTACTGATGGCGAGCAACACGTCGCCAGCGCCGCCGAGCGCACGGACCTGCTTGGAAAAAATGACGTTGAAGTCGTAATCGTTGGCAATCGCCGTGATGATGGAACTGTCCGTCGTCAGGGCGATGGCACCCAGCTCCGGCCGCTCCCGCTCATAGCGGCCCACGAATTCTGCGGCGAAGTGCTGGGCGTCGGCCGCCGAGCCGCCATTGCCGCAAGCCAGTACCTTGCCGCCGCTGGTTACGCTGGCAAGGATGGCCTGGATGGCCGCGGAGATCGGTTTGGACAGGATATGCGCCGCCTGGTATTTCAGGTCGGCACTGTCGATAAAGTGCTGTTCAATACGTTGTTCAAGCATGCGTCAATGATAGCGGGTCACGAGGAAGGCCAGACCCGGGAGGGGCATGGATCCGGCCGGGGGAGCCGGCAAAGACAATCCTGGTTACAAAATACGCCGCACCGGGCTGCGCTGCAGCGGGTGTCCTCGCCAGCGCTCGTCAGGAAGCATCGAACGCTGCGGGCAGCCACTCGAGGCGGCCATTCTCAACGGGGCCCTGCCCCGGCCCTCCGTGTACCAGCACCACATCAAAGCGGCAAGGCGGGGGGCTGGCAAAGCGCATCAGGTAGTGGCGTGCCGCAAAAATGATGCGTTGCTGCTTGGCCGGGCTGATGCTGGCGGCGGCGCCTCCATGCGAGGCGCCCGAACGCTGGCGGACCTCGACGAACACCAGCGTGCCGTCGGGCGTGCGCATCACCAGGTCAATCTCGCCTCCACCGCGCCCCGGCGTCCGATAATTGCTTTCCACGGGAATCAAACCGGCCCGCGCCAGAAAGACCTGCGCGGCCGACTCTGCAGCATCACCCCGGGACTTGGTGGTAACCTGCCCTGGCTGCGCCCGGGAACCGTCCGGCGGCGGCTTGACAACCTGTTTTCTGGAAAACCACATTGAACGCTTCTTTCGACTTGGCTCTCGCCGCGGCACGCGCCGCAGCAGGTATGCAGCATTATCCGGAAGCCATGCTGTATGTCGTTGCCACGCCGATTGGCAACCTGGCGGACATCAGCCTGCGCGCGCTGCACGTGCTGCAACTGGTGGACGCCATTGCCTGCGAGGACACGCGCCACACGCAGACCCTGCTGCGCCACTATGGCATAGAAAAACCCCTGCTGGCCGTGCATGAGCACAACGAAGCGCAAGCCGCGGGCCTCGTGATTGAACGCATGCAGCGCGGCGAACGCGTGGCGTATGTCAGCGACGCAGGCACACCGGCCGTGAGCGACCCGGGTGCGCGCCTTGTTGCCGCCATCCGGGCTGCAGGCCTGAAGGTCATGCCCCTGCCCGGCGCGAGCAGCGTCACCACGGCACTGAGCGTGGCGGGCCTGACCGGCGACTCGGGCTTTGTATTTGCCGGCTTCTTGCCGAGCAAGGCCGGCGAGCGCGATCAGGCTGTTGCGGCCCTGCAAGCCGATACCCGGGCCACCGTGATTCTGGAAGCGCCGCATCGCATCGAAGCGCTGGCGCGCGCGTTGGCCGTGCTGCAGGGCCGGCTGGTGACTGTGGGCCGCGAGCTCACGAAGCAATTCGAAGAAATTGCTACCGTCCCCGCACAGGATCTGGCCACCTGGCTGGCCGCCGCGCCTCAGCGCACGCGCGGCGAGTTTGCGCTGGTGCTGCATGCGGCTGCCGCTCAGGAAACGCCTGAAGACGGCACGCGGGTGCTGCAACTGTTGCTGGCCGAACTGCCGCTGAAAACCGCCGTCAAAATTGCCGCCGAGATCACCGGTGCGCCGCGCAACGAGCTGTATGACACCGCGCTCAAACTGAAGAAGGCATGAACCCGAACGCCGACCAACTCTGGCGCGCGCCGCGCTGGACGCTGGCCGTCCTGCTGGCAGTCCTCGGCATGCTGGGGCCGTTTTCGATCGACACCTACATTCCGGCCTTCTCGGGCATTGCGACGGCGCTGGGCGCCTCGCCGGTCGAGATGCAGCAAACGCTGTCGGCCTACCTGTTCGGTTTTGCCTTCATGAACCTGTTTCATGGTGCGCTGGCCGACAGCTTTGGCCGGCGGCCAGTGGTGCTGTGGGGGATTGCGGTGTTCACCCTGGCGTCGGCCGGCTGCGCCTTGTCGCAGAGCATTGGCCAGCTGGTTTTTTTCAGGGCGCTGCAGGGCCTCTCCACGGGCGCCGGCATTGTGGTGTCGCGTGCCGTGATACGCGACATGTACCCGCCCGCGCAGGCTCAGCAGGTCATGAGCCAGGTCACCATCTATTTCGGAGTCGCGCCTGCAATTGCGCCCCTTATGGGCGGCTGGCTGTTTGTGCACCTCGGCTGGCACAGCATTTTCTGGTTTCTCACGGGCGTCGGCGCAACGCTCTGGGCCGCCAACTTCCGGTTTTTGCCGGAAACATTGCGCAGCGAGGAGCGCCAGCCCTTCGAAGTCAGGCACCTGATGCGCGGCTACTGGCAGCTGGGCTCCAGTCCGCGCTTTTTGCTGCTGGCGCTGGCCAGCGGCGTGCCTTTCAATGGCATGTTCCTCTATGTGCTGGCGGCCCCGGCGTTCCTCGGTCAACACCTGTCCCTGCAACCCACCGAATTTTTCTGGTTTTTCATTCTCACCATTTCCGGCATCATGTCGGGCGCCTGGCTGAGCGGCAGGCTGGCCGGAAAAATTGCACCCAAACGGCAGATACGGCACGGCTTTGTCATCATGCTGGTGACGTCGCTGGTCAACCTGGCCGCCAACCTGCTGTTCGCGCCGCATGTTTCCTGGGCGCTGTTCCCGATCGCCGTATTTGCCTTTGGCTGGGCACTGATGGTGCCGGTCGTCACACTGCTGGTGCTGGACCTTTATCCCGAGCGGCGCGGCATGGCTTCCTCCCTGCAAGCCTTCATCGGTTCAACGGCCAACGGTCTGGTGGCGGGCCTGATTGCGCCGCTGGTCATGCACTCGACGCCCGCGCTGGCGACTGTTTCACTGGGCATGATGTGCATCGGGCTGGTGTCGTGGGCGTATTTGCACCATCGCTGGCCGGAAATCGGCCGTGCGGTGTCCCTATAGCCCGTACCTGCTACCCGCCGCTGCAGTGAACGGCACGGATCAGTTGTTGTCGTTCATCCTGATCGGGATTTCCATTCCCTGCGAGGTGCGCCGCACCACATTGCCCGCATCCAGGTAGACCCAGAAGTATTTGCTGGTGTCCAGGTCCAGCCAGCGGTAGGTCATGACGTCCCCAGACCAGGAGCCCACACGGTCAACCGTTGCCGGCCGGCCGAACTCGCGCTCCACGTCTTCGCGCCGCCACTTGCCGACTTCAATCTTTGAAAACTCATCAAGGTTCAGGACTTGCCGTGCTGCGACAAGCTTGCCCGCCGCGTCCAGGTCCACCATCACAGCGGTCTGCCCGGCGGGCTGCGCAGAATATTGCAGCCGCGTCCCTGTGCCCAGCGGCAGCACACGCGACGGCGTGCCGTAATGGGCAACCACCTCTTCTCGCGACATGCCCGGCCGCACCGCCGTGGCGGCACAACCGGCCATGAGCAGGGCGGCAAGAACGGCAAAAGCAGCACTGGAAACAGTTTTAACGGCCTTCATGGGAACTCCTTCATTGACATCCAGATAGGACCCCCATCGCTCGCCAATGGTTCAAGTGGGTCCATCGAGGTGAGGTGTCGCCTGGGCTGCCCGCGGGAGGCTGCCCTTGACTTTGCATATCAGGCCCCATCCGGCCTGCGTCCTCATTGCAGGCTCTATTACACCCCACCACACCCCACGCGCGGTTGCCCCGAAGCGAATCCACGGCAGCACTACCGCGCGCCCTGCAGGTTTCGACGGATGTCTGTACGATCGTGACGGCCGGCCGTGACAGCGCCCGACACACCCTTCGATTCCCTCAAAAGAGACAAACATGATCCAGTTCTACTTTCACCCCTCCCCCAACCCGCTCAAGGTCGCGCTGTTCCTTGAAGAGTCCGGCCTGCCCTATGAAGTCGTGCCTGTCGACACCCGCAAAGGCGAGCAGCATTTGCCCGCGTTCCTGCGTATCAATCCGAACGCGAAGACGCCCGCCATCGTCGACGGCGATGCCACTGTGTTCGACAGCAATGCCATCCTGTTGTATCTCGCCGAAAAATCCGGCCAGTTTCTTCCCGAGAGCACGCCAGCCGCGCGCGGCCAGATGCTGTCGTGGCTGATGTTTGTCGCCACCGGCATTGGCCCGTATTCCGGACAGGCCGTCCACTTCAAGCACTTCGCACCGGAGCCCAAGGAATATGCCGTCAACCGCTATCTCTTTGAAGCCGAGCGCCACTACGGCCTCCTCGACGCACAACTGGCAAAACACCCCTACATGCTGGGCGAGACCTATACGCTGGTGGACATGGCCGTCTGGGGCTGGGCACGCGCCCTGCCCTTCATCCTCGGGCCCGATGCATGGGCCAAACTGCCCAACCTCAAGCGTCACTTCGATGGCATCACCGCTCGCCCTGCCGCGCAGCGCGCTGAAGCATTGAAATCAAGGTTCAGCTTCAAGGCCGAGATGGATGACGCTGCGCGCAAGCACCTGTTTCCGCAGAATGCGCGTCTGGCGGGCTATTGAAACTTTCGTAACGCGGACAGGCGCTTCACTACCGCTCGCCCTGAGCTTGGTCGAAGGGCTTCGACACTTCGACCAAGCTCAGGACAGGCCAGGCCCAGCCCGAACGGTTGGTGTCATGAGTTACGAAAGTCTCTTTATTGAGCGTTCCATAAATGAAGACACCGTTTCGTCATTCCCGCGAAGGCGGGAATGACGGTAAACCCATCAAACTTTCCATAAGCGACGACACCGTGCGGGCTGTCGTGAGTTACGGAATCATCAATAGCAGCCAGATACTGGCTCCTGCGCCGGTTTTGGCATGTACCCTGCATGCTGCCAAATCATGCAAATCACGAACACATCCCAATCTGGCCAGAACCCGGCTGCCGCCCGGCCCACCCTCCAGCCCCAGTTACTTACCGCCGGGGGTTTCGCGCCTTTCGGTACCGTGGTGGAGCCCTTTGCGCCGCCAGGCTCGCCTGACGCCTTGCCGCCGCAGGGTGCACGCGCCATCAACAGCGGTACAACCTGGCGGCTGGATGTGGTGCACGACCTTGGATTGAACCATGAAGGCGGAACGCCGGGCCTGGCCGTCTACAGTGCCTCCGCGCGCCAATTTCCCATAAGACTGGAAGTACTGGAACGCCATCAACTGGGCAGCCAGAGCTTCTTGCCACTCACGGGCGCGCGCTTCATCGTGGTGGTGGCTGCGGCAGGCCCCGCGCCGGACGCCGCGCAACTCAAGGCCTTCTACACGACCGGACGTCAGGGCGTGGTGCTGCACCGGGGCACGTGGCACCACGCGCTGCTGGCGGTGGAGCCCGGAAGCTTTGCGGTGATAGAGCGTCACCAGTCATCACACGAAAGCGCTGTTGACTGCGAAGTCGCTGCGCTGCCCTCGTCTGTATGGCTTGAGCTGCCAGGCGCCCAAGACGGAACAATTAAAGATTGACACCCTCAGGAAGAGGCGATGCGCACCGCCAGTGCCAGCAATGAGCGATCACGGCCAGCCGGGCCCAACAGCGACAGGCCCAGGGGCGCGCCTTCATGCCTGGCCATGGGCATGCTCAGTTGTGGGAAGCCCGCCAGGCCTGCGATGCAAAGCATGCGGATCGCGCGGTTGCGATAGTCCTCCAGGCTTGCCTCGCTTGCACTGCGCAGGGGCGCGATGTCAGGCATGGTGGGCATCAACAGCACGCCGTCATCGCCCAGCAGCCCTGCAAGCTGCGCCCTGAACGCGGCGCGAAAAGCGCGCGCGGCGTTGACCTGCTCGTCAGTGACATTGCAGGACCAGGCAAAGCGCTCGGCCACGCCGGGGCCAAGTGAGGGTGCATAGCGCTCGATCAAGGGACCGTCGGTCAGCCAGGCCTCGCGCGACTGCACGTAGCGAAAGTTCCAGTACATGGCGTCCCACGACTCCCGCACCACCTGCACCGGTGTGGTCGGCCCTAAAAGCGACTGCACGCTCTGCGCAGCGCCGCTTTCAAGCACCCGGCGGGCAGGCGCATCCATCATCGCCCACACGTCTTCCGGCCAAAGCAGACGCACATCGGCCGGCAGCGGCGTGACGTCCTCGCCCAGCAAGACGTCGCCCACTCGCACAAAGGTGCCCACGTCTCGCGCAAACCAGCCGCAGGTGTCCAGGCTGGGCGCCAGGTCGAGCACGCTTTCGAGGCTGACGCGCCCGTGGGTTGGCCGCAGGCCGTACAGGCCGCAGTGATTGGCCGGCGCGCGCACCGAACCACCGGTGTCGGTGCCGAGCGCAAAGTCGCACAAACCTGAAGAGACGGCCGAGGCCGAGCCCGACGATGACCCGCCAGTGATGCGGTCATGGGCTGCGCCGTTGAGGGGCGCGCCAAAATGAGCATTGTTGCCGTTCATCGAGAAAGCAAGCTCGTCGGTCACGGTTTTTCCTGCAAAAAGTGCGCCGGCGTCCAGCAGCTTTTGCACGGTCGGTGCGGTGCGTGTCTTGATGCCAGACAGCGCAAGCACGGTGGGACTGCCCCCGCCCGTCGGGTAACCCGCCACATCGAACAGGTCTTTCACGCCAAAACGCAGATCGGCCAACGGGCCGGTGAAAGCGCTGGGTACCGGAACGTCCGGGTAGGGAACAAAAGCATGGGCAGGGTCGTGTAATGGCATGGGCCGAGCCGTCAATCTGGTTGGGATAAAAATCAATGCGCAAAGAGCACAACGAGCAATGCGTGACTCAGGAAAGCATCACAGGGCGCATCGGCGCCGGGGTTGGCACGGCCAGCATGGTCGACAGCCCCGCTGCGGCGTCAGTGTGAATGCAGCGCGCGCGGTGCCCCGGCGCGAGCTCGACGGCAGGGGGTTGGGCGATGCAGCAGGCCTCTGTGGCGAGTCTGCAGCGTTCGGCAAAGGCACAGCCCGGCGGCAGTGCCGAAAGGTCGGGCGGCGCACCGCCAATGGTCTCGAGACGTGTTCCCCGCGTCATGGCGCCATGCGCCCGGCTCTGCAACAGGGCCATGGTGTACGGATGCCGGGGTGATCGGATCAGCTCACGGGCCGTGCCTTCTTCGACGATGCGCCCCGCATACATCACGGCAATGCGGTCGGCCACCTCAACGGCGGCGCCGATGTCGTGCGTCACAAACACCACCGACAGGCCCAGCTCGCGCTGCAATTCCCGCAGCAGCAAGAGAATCTGGATCTGTACCGTGGCATCGAGCGCCGTGGTGGGTTCGTCGGCCAGCAGCAGCTGCGGCTTGCAGGCCAGGGCCAGCGCGATCATGGCGCGCTGGCGCATCCCCCCCGACATCTCGTGCGGATAGGCCTGCAGCCGCCGCTGCGGGCTCGGGATGCGCACGCGCTCGAAAAGCGCCAGGGCGCGTTGCTGAGCCTCGGCCTGCGACAAGCGGTCGTGACGCCGCAGGGCCTCAATGATTTGTGCACCGACCGAATACACCGGGTCCAGCGCCAGCAAGGGCTCCTGGAACACCATGGAGGCCACCTTGCCCCGAAAATCCGCCAGTTCGCGCTGCGACATCGTCAGCACATCGCGCCCGGCCACGCGGACCTGACCGCCCACCTGGGTACGGCGCTCGTTATGCAAGCGCAGCAGGGTACGCAGGGTCACGCTCTTGCCCGAGCCGGACTCGCCGATCAGCGCGACCACCTCGCCCCGTTGCACATCAAGACTGACACCGCTGACGGCATGTACCGGCTTGCGCCCCCCCGTGAAGGTCACGCTGAGATCGCGCAGGCTTACCATCGGTTCAGCGGCTGAAGAGGTCAAAGGCGGCGTGTCGGGCATGGCGGTCAATGCGGTGGGTTGGACAGGTTGAAAGCGTTTGGCTTACGTTTGGCTTAGGCCGCCAGGGCCAGCTGCGGCGCTGAAGGATGACCACTGCCCGGCTCGTACATCAGGCAACTGACCGCCTGCCGGGTGCCAACAGCGACCCGCGCCGGCACACGCTGGCTGCAGACCGGCGCCACCATGTCGCAGCGCGGATGAAAACGGCACCCTGAAGGCGGATTGATCGGGTTGGGCGGGTCGCCGGCCAGCGCCGCTTCTTCCGTGCGGTGGTCAGGGTCCATCGACGGAATGGAGGACAGCAATGCGCGGGTGTAGGGGTGCTGGGGCTTGTCGTAGAGCGCATCCGAAGGCCCAATCTCCGACACCTGGCCCAGGTACATCACCATGACCCGGTCGCTGATGTAGCGCACCACGTTGAGGTCGTGACTGATGAAGACGTAGGTCAGGCCAAACTCGGCCTTCAGGTCAAGCAGCAGATTGATCACCTGGGCCTCGACCGATTTGTCGAGCGCCGAAACCGCCTCGTCAAGAATGACCATGCGCGGCTGCAGCGCCAGCGCACGTGCAATATTGACCCGCTGACGTTGGCCGCCCGAGAGCTCGTGCGGATAGCGCTCGGCAAAGCGCTGCGGCTCCAGGCCCACACGCGCCAACAGATCACGGGCCCGGATCACCGCCTCCGCGCGAGATACACCATGCACCTGCGGCCCAAACGCCACGGAGTCCTCAATCGTGAGACGCGGATTCAGGGAGGCATAGCTGTCCTGAAACACCATCTGCACCTGGCGATGGAACTCCTTGACCGGCAAATCGCGGCCGCCCACCGACCGCCCGTCAAAAATGACTTCACCAGCCGTCGGCTCAATCAACTGCATCATGAGCCGCGCAGTTGTCGATTTGCCGCAGCCCGATTCGCCGACCACGCCAAGCGTTTCGCCCTTGAGCACTTCGAAATCGATACCATCCACCGCACGCACCACGTCGCCGCCCCCGCCGAGCGGCCCGCCCTTGATCGCAAAGTGCTTTTGCAGCCCGCGGATAGTGAGCAGGGGCTGGGCCGGACCGCCGACATCAGGTGTTTGTTGCATCATGTCAGCCCTTGTTGTCCATGGCCGAACGCAGACCGTCGGACAGAATATTGAATGCAATGGATGTGATGAAGATCATCACCCCCGGAAGCGCGGCGACCCACGGCTGGACATACAGCGCTGTTCGCAGCGTATTGAGCATCAGTCCCCACTCGGGCTCGGGCGGCTTCACGCCCAGACCGAGGAACGACAGGCCCGAAGCCAGGATCATCGACACGGCAATCAGGCTGGTGGCGTAGACAAAAATCGGCCCCAGCACGTTGCCGAGAACATGCACCCGCACGATGGTGAACGCATTGGCGCCCGATGCACGCGCCGCCTCGACGTAGTCGCGTCCGCGCACCTGGGTGGTTACGCTCTCCGCGACGCGCGCGATTTGCGGAATAAACACAATGGTCAGCGAGATCAGCGAATTGACAACGCCCGCTCCCAGCACGCCTGAAAGCGCAATCGCGAGCAGCACCGAGGGAAAGGCATAGAACACATCAATCGTGCGCATGATGGCGGTGTTGACGATACCGCCCGCATAGCCCGCCACGATTCCGATCACCGAGCCCGTGAAAAATGCGAGGATTACCGGCGTGATGCCGATGAAGAGTGACAGCCGCGCACCCATGATCAGGCGCGACAGCATATCGCGGCCAAGCTCGTCGCTGCCCAGCGGCAAGCCTGCCGTGCCGATCGGCTTGAGCCGTTTCAGCATGGACGCGTCGTAGGGATCAGCCGGTGCCAGCCAGGGGCCGAAGATGGCCATCGCAATCAGCATCAGCACGACAAGCACGGCACCGACCGCCACCGGGTCATGCACAAAGCGCAGCATTGCCGCCGTCCAGTAGCCCCGCGAGCGTTGCGCGGGCAGGCTTGCCGACGGCATCGCCGGGGCCGCTGAAGCACTGGAAATGCCTGCATCAGCGGAAGAGGAAGCTGTCAATGCCGCCATGTTCGTCCTTGGTGTTTTTCGCTTCTCAGGTGCGTGCAATACGCGGGTCGAGCAGGGTCTGCAATACATCGACCAGAAAATTGAGCAGTACAAAGAAGAGCGCAAGGACGAGGATGGTTCCCTGCAGCAGCGGTAGGTCGCGTTGAAAAATTGCAGAATTCAACAAGAAGCCGGTACCCGGCCAGGAGAAAACGGTTTCTATGAGAATCGAGCCGCCGAGGAGGTAACCCAGTTGCAGCCCCATGACGGCAAGGGCAGTGGGCGCCGCGTTCTTCAGCATGTGAAAAAATACGCCTGTGTGGGTCAGGCCTTTGGCACGCAGGCCGACAATAAACTCCTGATCGAGGATGTCGGCCACCAGCGCACGCACGGTGCGCGCAATGATGCCCATGGGAATGACTGACATCGTCAGCGCGGGCAGCACCAGGAACTGAAGGTGCCCCCAGTCCCAAGACCAGTCCCCCGAGCCTGCGGGACCGGCACCGGTCCCGGGCAGCCACGCGAGCTGGGAAGAAAACACGATCACCATGACCATGCCCAGCCAGTAGTGCGGCACGCTGACGCCCATCACCGACAGCATGGACGCCAGGCGGTCTATCCAGGAATTGCGGAAGTAGCCGGCCACGAAGCCGAACAGGCAACCCAGTACAAAACCGATGGTGGTGGCAACCACGGCGAGCCGCAGCGTATTGCCGACCGCAGTCAACACCTCGGTCGCCACCGGGCGGTTACTGGCAATGGACACCCCCAGGTCGCCTTGCAGCGCACGCCAGACCCACAGCGCAAACTGTTCGGGCAGGGAACGGTTGAAGCCATAAAGCTCGCGCAGTTGCGCCTGCAGCTCGGCTGACGCATCGGGCGGCAGGATCGACATCAGGGGGTCACCCGGCGCCAGATGCACCAGCGCAAAGCACACAAAAGCCACGCCGAGCATGATGGGCAAGGCATATAAAACACGGCTTAACAGGTAACGCTGCATGAGGTGATTCGCGGGTGTGGAAGCTGCTGGACGACTGGCTGGGCGGGGTCGGGACCGGTTTCAGTCCATCGTCATGGTGGCGATGTCAATAAACCAGCTTTTGGGCTGCACCACGTTCTTGACCTTTGCAGACATGGCGCGCGGACCGACGTCGTGCGCGACCCAGACAAAGGGCGCATCTTCCACGATATGGGCGTGGAGCCTGGCAAGCGCCGCGTCGCGCGACTTTTCATCGAAGCTGGTACGCGCGTCAGCCACCAGTTTGTCGACATCCGCATTGCCATAGTAGCCCCAGTTGTTTGAAACTGGCGGGAAGGTTTTGGTGCTCACGAAGCGCACCATGGCAAAGAAGGGGTCCATGGCTGCAAAGCTGACATTGACCGCGTTGGCCCCGTTGGCCGAGGGATCCTTGGCCCCCTTGCGCCAGTTGGTGAACAGCGTGTTCCACTCGATCACATCAAACTGCACGTCAAAAAAGCACTGCTTGAGCGATTGCTGCATGAACTCGTTCATGGGCAGAGGCTGCATCTGACCCGAGCCCGAGGCTGATATCTGCACCTTCACCTTGACGGGTTTGGCCGCCGAAAAACCGGCTTGCGTCATGAGGGCCTGCGCCCCCTTCACGTCATATTTGATGTCGAACTTCGGATTGCCCCACCACGGGTGGCCGGGCGGCACGGTGCCCTTGGGTTCGGCCATCATGCCACCCAGAAGTTGCGACAGGCCACCACGGTCCACGCAAAGATTGGCCGCCTGGCGCACGCGCTTGTCGAGCCAGGGCGATCCCTCGGCGAATGAGAGCTGCCACGGCCAGACGTGGGGCTGAGCGTTGGAGTAGATAGTGAAGCCGCGCTGCTTGATCTGCGGCATGGCGTCGGGTGCCGGCGCTTCGATCCAGTCAACCTGGCCACCGAGCAGAGCGGCCGTGCGGGCATTGGCCTCGGGCATGGGCAACATCACGACCTTGTCGATTTTGGGCACGCGCCTGGCATCCCAATAAGTTTTATGGGCCGCCAGCTCAAGCCGTTCGCGCGCGACAAAGCGGGTTACCTTGAAAGGGCCGGAGCCGGCTGGATCAGCAGCAAAGGCGGTCCACGCCGCCTTCGAGCGTTCTGCCGGAGCAGTCACGCTGGCAGGAACGGCCTTCAGCTTGGCATCCCACTGGGCGGGCGAGGCCATGAACAGGTTGGTCAGATTGATGGGCAGGAATGAGTCGGGCTCACTGGTGGTGAACTCGACCGTCATGTCGTCAATTTTGCGTGCGCTGCGCAGCGTTGGCATGCGCGAAGCAGTCACCCCCACCTGGCTCGGGTCGAACTGCGGCGCCTCTTTGTCGAACACCTTGGCCACATTCCACACCACCGCATCGGCATTGAAGGCCGAGCCGTCATGGAACTTGACGCCAGGGCGCAACTTGAAGACCCACTTGGTCTTGTCCTTGGCATCCACCGCCCAGGAGGTCGCGAGCCCGGCGATCAGCACGCTGGGTGCATTGGCCTTGGAAAGATCCCATTGGGTGAGCGAGTCGTAAATCGGGATACCTGTAAAGCGATTGCCCTCAAAGCCCTGGTCGGGCTGACCCAATGTGCGCGGGATATCGGCGGCAGTCATCGCGATACGCAACGTTTTTTCCTGCGCCAGCGCAACGGTGGCCGTCAGGCCAAGTGTGGCGGCCAGCGCCAACGAAAGTGCCGATGCAGGAGCCAATGAGCAGGCGAAATGGCGTTTGGCGGGCGTGGACGGCAGCGTGTGGGTACTCATGGGATCACCTTGTAGCTTTGCGAGGTTGAGGAGCGGGTTTGGAGACACCCCAATCGGTGAGCAATGTTTATGCCACTCTGGGTTTTATGAAATCGACTATCGATACGATAAATCAATAAAATAGATAACAAACCACCATTTACCGTTGACTCTGGCTTGTTAATTGCTAACTTTGTGACTGATCGCAGCACCCCCTTTTCTCCTACGCTTCTACGCACTTCTTCTTTATAGGAACCTCATGGATACAGGCGTCACCCCCCGAATCGATGCAACCCGGCTGTGGCAGTCGCTCATGGACCTGGCCCAGATTGGTGCAACGCCCAAAGGTGGTGTGCGGCGCCTTGCCCTGACCGATGAAGACCGGCAAGGCCGCGACCTGGTCGCTCGCTGGTGCCGCGAGGCCGGACTGGAAGTGCGCATCGACGAAGTGGGCAACATGTTTGCCCGTCGCGCTGGACGGGACCCGCAAGCGCGGGCCGTTGCCACGGGCAGTCATATCGACACCCAGCCATCCGGCGGCAAGTTCGACGGCAACTATGGTGTGCTGGCCGGCCTGGAGGTGATGCGCACGCTCGACGATTTGGGTATTGAGACCCGCGCGCCACTCGAAGTGGTGGTGTGGACCAACGAGGAAGGCTCACGTTTCACGCCGGTCATGATGGGTTCTGGTGCATTTGCCGGCCTATTCAATCCTGATTTTGTGCATACCCAGAAAGACAGGGCGGGCATCTCCGTCGGCGACGAGTTGCAACGCATCGGTTACCGCGGCACCCAGCCCTGCGGCGCCGTGCCGGGGGGCATGTTTGCCGCTTACTTTGAGGCGCACATTGAGCAGGGGCCAGTGCTGGAGGCGCAGGGACTGCCCATCGGCATCGTGAGCGGCGCCCTGGGGCAGCAGTGGTATGACGTGACGGTGACGGGTATGGATGCCCATGCCGGTCCCACCCCGATGGAACTGCGCCGTGATGCCATGCTGGCTGCGGCACGCATGGTGGAAGCAGTCAATCGCATTGCGCTCGACGAGGCACCGCATGGGCGCGGCACCGTGGGGTTTGTGCAGGTGCAGCCGAACTCCCGCAACGTGATCCCCGGGTGCGTCCAGTTTTCGGTCGATTTCCGCAATCCCTCGCAGGGCGGGCTTGACCGCATGGATGCCGCGATGCACGCGCAATTCACACGCATTGCCGGCGATGGCAAGGTGGCCGTGGAAATTCGCCAGGTGGTGAAGTTTGAGCCCTGCCTGTTTGACAGCGCTTGCGTTGCGAGCGTGCGCCGCGCGGCGCAAGCGCTGGGGCTACCGCATATGGACGTGGTCAGCGGCGCCGGGCACGACGCCGTCTATGTCGCTGGCGTGGCACCTGCCGGCATGATCTTTGTGCCCTGCAAAGACGGCATCAGCCACAACGAAATCGAGGACGCCCTGCCCGAACACATTGCCGCCGGGGCCAACGTGTTGCTGCTGGCCATGCTGGAGCGGGCGCAGTGAAGGGAAATCGAGAGCGTTGACTGGAGAGCGCGGCGTCCGCTGTTTAATGCGCGATGGACTGCGAGATAGCCCGTGCGCACTCGATCACCATGGGCGACAACTTTCTCTGTGCCTCTTCCATCGTCCAGCGGCTCGTCGGCGGGGAAAGGTGGACAGCCGCGACGGCCTGTCCGTTGCTGTCAAGAATCGGTGCACCGATGCCCATGTCACCCAGAAACAACTCCTCGCAGTTGCTGGCATAACCGACCTGCCGGCAGGCCGCAACACGCGCAAGGATGGCGTCGACATCCGTCAGCGTGTACGGTGTGCGCGCCACGCGTGTCGATGCCTCCAGGACGGCCCGTACCTGAGCGTCGGGCAGCGCGCTGAGCCAGGCCCTGCCAGAGCTGGTGCAGTACATGGGAATTCGCATGCCCACTGGCGTATGCACCGGAATGAACTTGGAGGTGACCAACTGGGCCACGTAGACCATGTCCAGCCCTACCGGCTCGGTGAGGCTGGCCGTCTCGCCGCTGGCATTGGCGAGCTGCGAAAGATAAGGATTGGCCACGCGTATCAAAGGATGCGCAGCTAGGTAGTTAAAGCCGATTTCTATCACCCTGGGAAGCAGCTGAAAGCGCCGTGTTTGCGGGTGCTTGCCCACATAACCCAGTTGCTGCAGCGTGTGCACGGTGCGCTGTGCCGACCCTTTGCTCATGCCGGTCAGCGTAGCCAGCTCGGCCAACGTCAACGTCCGGTGTGCAGCATCAAAGGCGCGCAGAACCGCCAGCCCTTTTTCAAGGGACTGGTTGAACAGCGAACTGACGGCAGGCGGTTGACGGATTGTGGATGTCATGATGGCGGGAAGTGGTACAGGTCGCTTTTAAAACGCTTGCATCACAAGGGCTCATAACAAAAATTCCGTGTAGAACCGGCGAGTTGATGGCTTTGCAGAGCCAGCTTCGATATGCCTGAATTTTGTGTGAAACGTTCCCTGGATTATGGCAAATTGGTTGGCCGCCACCACGAGAGTGCACGCGGCATCCTTCTGCGTTTCAGGAGGTTGCGCAGTACTAGGAGCAGTTGGCGTACAGCTTGAACTTTCCCGGGGGGGCTAAGATTTCCGGCACTTCTTGCGCAAACGCTCGCTAATTGCCGGATTCCACGGCCACAGGAACGATGTAGCTCCTGATGATGGTGCGGCTGGCGGGGATCGAACCCACGACCCTTGGCTTCGGAGGCCAATACTCTATCCACTGAGCTACAGCCGCAAATGCTGAACTTAGAACCAAGTCGTATTTTCGCACATATCGAAATGACTAAAGCACTCCGAACGCCAAGGGCTGTGGTTCGACCCCCCGCCAGCCGCACCAGACAATGATTTGATGCTGGAAAAGGACGCTGCAAGCCGTCAGAACTCTAATTGGGCCAAGGGTCATTTGCTGCGAAATGGCCTAATTGGGCTAATGGTCATCGCTCAAACATCATGATTGTTATGGCCCGCTGGTGGCCCACTCTTGGCCCATCGGAAATCCGGCGCCTCCAGATTTTCTTTCGTTCTGAGTATTGGTCTATTGGCCCATCCGACGTACCTGTCTTACAGAATCCGAAGATGCATTGAACAGGTCAGATCGGCGGCGGGCAGCGGCCCTACTACTACGGCAAGGCGAGAGGCATCGCGGACTTTCGAGGGCAAGGGCCGCGCTACGTGCTGACCACTCGCAACGACGACTTCATCCTGTTCCGGTTTCAGAACGGCAACTGCCTTGTTTTCCTGAAATTTGAGGGTCGAAATTCCCTGATGTGGCGACGAGTTAGGCCGCTTTTTGGTAAAAAAACGCAAATCCCAGCCAACCCTCTATTTACGGCGTTTTAGCCGGACCGGCTAATTATCCGTTTCGACTAATTCTGGCTAAAGGGCATGGCTCGCGAGCCGCGACACCCAGCCATGGATTGCGGCAACCGTGTCAATTTGCTCGGGAAGGACAAAGAGAGGAAATCGACTGCCGGAGGCGGTGGCACTGAAGAGGATCGACACGGTAAAAAATCCATTTGCATGAAGTGCAGGCAGCCAATCGCCGAAGCAGTCATATGGTTAAACGGCGAGTTTGGTTCTCCTGTTGCCGGGTTGGCGGCGACCAAAACCTTGTAGTATTTGCCGATGCCAAATATAGCCAACGTCCTAAGAGAAGAGATCATTCGACTTGCACGCAAGGAATTGCGCGGTGAAAGCGCCGCGCTAAAAAAGGCCTCCGCGCAATATCGCTCGGATATTGCCGGATTGAAGCGGCAAGTTCGAGACCTCGAGCGACAGGTGGTTCGTCTGAGCAAAGGCATGACTACACAGCGACCTTCGCTGCCTGAAGAACAGACGCCCGTGAAGGCAAGGTTTGGCGCCAAGGGTTTTGCGGCGCAGCGGCGTCGCTTGGGATTATCCGCATCTGAACTGGGCTTTTTACTTAACTGTTCTGGCCAGTCGGTATACAAATGGGAGCAAGGCAAGGCCCGCCCCCGTGCGAGCCAAATGCCTGCAATCGCAGCGCTTCGAAAGCTGAGCAAATCTCAAGCGGTCAAAGTGCTTGAGGCTCGTTGAGCCCCCTGTTATTGTTGGCGCCGATTAAAAATTGATCTGTGCCGATCTTCAAGTGACCAAGCCAACTATCCGAATTGCCATAGGTACTCGCTGGTGCAAACGCTGCACGGGCTCAGGCCATCGGCTGCGCGCTGCGCCGCCCAGCCGTTGACCGCCTTCTGGCACGAGCATCCGCCTGCAGCACCTGGCGCATGAACATGACAGTGTCACCGTTGGCGGATACTGCCGCTCGCGGTGTCCAGCGTTGTAGCATCTCTCGCCTCGCAGGCAAATGGGCGGTCCGGTTGTACGCGCTGCCGTTCGGATCCTTCTCTGAAAGACGCAGTACGAGAAAAGACGAGAGTTTTTCCTACCGATCGCCTGGGCAATTCATCAACAGCGTTCAAGACCAGATGCCTCGGGTGCAGGCTAATGCCACTGCCAGCTGACGCATTTTCTGCCACGTTGCCTTGCGAGGCGGACCGCTTTCTAACTCTATTTCAGCCACGGCCGCGGACAGCACGCTCAACGGAGCCTCGTCGAGCACGGCCCGCAGCTGTGCAATGTGCTTGAATACCATAGTTGGTCGTTGACTACCGAAATGTTTGGTGCTGTCCTATACCGTACTACGCGTTTTAGCAATGAATCGAGTGATGCACGTAGCTCTTCAAGGTTATATGGCGTGGTCTTGACCCTCGTGATTAGCAAGGCTAGCGGATTAGCATCGGCGACTAACGGCTTGTGACCAGCTAACGATGCTTCAAGCGCGACAGTCCCCGAACCGCAAAAGGGATCCAAAATTCGCCCCTGCTTTCCGGTGTAAGTCGAAGCACGTGCAAAAAAATGAGCGATGTGCGGGAGTAGCTTTGCTGGGTAGGGATGTATTTGATGAGTAAGCTGGTTCCCAAGTCGTACCCAATTGACGAGGCCTCGAAAATCGACCTCTACACTTTGACCGGTGCGCAAGTATTCCCTGGTCAGCTCTGAAATCAGTAGCGACGTGTCTACATTTCCAACTTTTTCGTCAAGGTCAAAGTGCTCACTGATTTGAGATGCGAAACTCGCCCCCGTTGCATTCGTCATAGATTTTTCCGAAGTGTCGATTTCAAGATACCTACCTGGGACATTTGTCGCGATTGGCGATGATTTGGAATGGGCACTATGCCGTCTACTTTTGGGCGCGGTCATTAACCATCAGTGCGCCTCTCGCCGGAAAAACTATGCTGGGGTTGAGTTGTCAATGAACTCAAAGAGATCCCCCACGCGAACACTGAAGTATCTGCACAGGGCATCCATTGCTTCGATATCGATCCGGGTGGCTGTCTCCTGGTAGAGCAGCGTGACGGTGTTCCGATGCAATCCTGTATCGCGCGCCACATCGCTGATCTTGAGCTTTCGCTCCCCCATCAACTTGGACAAGTGGCACTTAATCAAGACATGCTCCGTAAAAATATTTCATTCAGGATGACAAAAAGTCCTTGACAATGACATTTAAGACTCCATAATGACATTCAGGACGACAAAAAAGCAGTTGGAGTGCGATTTTGTCGTTTTGATTGTCCCATTAATTTGAAGGAGTCTCAAATGTCAGAAGTTACCTATCTAACGACGGACGAGCTTTCGTCGCGAATCAAATACGACAGCCGGACTATCCGTGAGCGCCTCAAAGACAGTGTGCTTCTGGAAGGACGTCACTACATCCGTCCCTTTGGTGGCCGCAAGACCCTCTATATCTGGGAGCACATCGAGAACGATATGGGCCAGGTCTCTGGCAGCGGTCCGGTTTCGATCCCTATGG
The DNA here is from genome assembly GCF_000013865.1 of Polaromonas sp. JS666. Classification (NCBI taxonomy): domain Bacteria; kingdom Pseudomonadati; phylum Pseudomonadota; class Betaproteobacteria; order Burkholderiales; family Comamonadaceae; genus Polaromonas; species Polaromonas sp. JS666. Next base: position 386,705 of record NC_007948.1, on the reverse strand, counting down.
CCAACGGAGGTGTTCTTCATGGGTAGTATTCGCCGGCTTGAAAGCCAGGGAACGCTGTTCATGGACTTCCGATATGCGGGACAGCGTCTGCGTGAGTACACGATGCTCCCGGATATGCCTGCCAACCGCAAGCGCCTCCAAAAAGCCCTGGATCGCATCGAAACCGACATAGCCCTCGGCACCTTCGATTACGAGAAAACTTTCGGCAAGCCCTTGCCGCAACCAGAACCCAAGACAAAAGACGGCTCGGTAGATCGCACCGCCCGATCCGACGGACTCCCGGTGCTCTCCCGCAACGGCACACCGCTCTTCGGGGAGTTTGCCCAGCAATGGTTCACGGAAGTGGAGGTGAGCTGGCGGCGCAGCTACCGCATCACCCAGAAAGGAGCGCTGGACAAGTACCTCCTCCCGTTTTTTGGGGACAAAGAGGTCGGCCACATCACCAAGGCAGACGTACTGGCTTTTCGGGCATCACTCGCCAAAGTTACCACCCGAAAAAGCCAGGGAACACTGTCCAATCGACGCGTCAATGCGGTGATGAAACCGCTGCGCCAGATCCTCAACGAAGCCGCCGACCGGTTTGAGTTTAATTCCGCTTTCAGGAATATCAAACCGCTCAAGATGAAACGCAGCGATGTACAGCCGTTCACCCTGGACGAGGTTGAACTGATCCTGAACACGGTGAGGGTGGATTACCGGAACTACTTCAACGTCAGATTCTTCACCGGCATGCGTACCGGAGAAGCGCATGGGCTGAAGTGGAAGTACGTCGACTTCGAGCGCCGCTTGATTCTGGTGCGTGAGTCGATCGTCCTGAATGAGGAAGATGAACTCAAGACGGACGGTAGTGTGCGTGACATTCATATGAGCCAGGTGGTGTATGACGCCCTGAAGGCCCAGTACCAGGCCGCCGGGGAGTTTTCAGAATACGTTTTCTGTAGCCGGTCCGGCCAACCGATCAACAACCAGAATTTTTTGAACCGGGTATGGAACCCTTTGCTGCGGCATCTGGGACTGGAACACCGCCGGGCTTACCAGATGCGCCATACGGCGGCCACCTTGTGGCTGGCCTCCGGCGAGGCGCCGGAATGGATCGCACGTCAGCTTGGCCACACCAGCACAGAGATGCTGTTCCGGGTCTATAGCCGCTATGTGCCCAACCTGACTCGCCAGGACGGCTCCGCCATGGAACGGCTGCTGGCGAGTCGCATGTCGACGGGTGCCAATGTCCGGGCAGACAACCCGCCTGCACCGGTCAACAAGGTTGTGCCGCAGCCCCTACCCAAACTGCGTGGCATCACTGGAGGCCGTGCCACCCGTCCGAAATCGGGACGCACCAATGTACTTCCCGATTACTTCGGTGACGCAGAACCCCAGCCACCGCCCGCTTGGCACAGGGCTCCAGTCAACGGCACCGGTCCCCGGCACGCTTGACCTAGGACCTCCACCTCAACCGCCAACCCCATCGACGTCGCCGCCGCAAAGCCATTTGCAGCGGTCCGGGGGAAGGCTTTGCCCAAAGTTTTAGCAAACAGTCTTTCAACAAAGGAATTCACCATGACCAAGCAATCACGCAAACCAACGCCATCTGCCAAGGCCCGCCAAACCCCAGCGGCCGACCAACCCAGCCTGGCCCGCATTCACGACCTCGCAAGCTTTGCGGCCATCAGCATTCCGCCCGAGCTGCGGCAGATCCTCGGCGAAGAGGAATATGAGAGCCACATCAAGGAGATGGAAGCGATCGAAATTGGGTGGATCATCCGCGTGCCCAAGGACGTGGTGTACCTGCGCTCGCGAGTCGTGACGGTCCCTTTTGGCGGTCAAAAGCAAGTCCAAGCACCAGATCCCCAAGCCAGCAAGGTCGACGCCAAGGCAAAGGAAAAGGGCACATCGGCAGCTGCACCACGCCCCAAGCAGTCTTCCAGGACCCCCGCCAAGTCAGCCCGCAAGCCGCGAGGCCAGGCATGAAGCCGCGGCCGATCCTCATTCACAGCAGTCCCGCTCAACCCATGTCTGGAAAGCCTCTCATGAACAAACCCATCCCCAGTCGTATCCATCGCACCCATCGCGACAACCCCGTCGCCTCCGCCCAAATGGACCAGGGTCTGCCACCGGGTCTGCCGCCCCTGAGCGAGCTTCCTGGCCACACGCGTCCCTTCTACGGCAAGCCCATGACCGAGGAGTTTGTGAAGAACTTCCTGGGCAACAAGGCCGTAGTGGACGCTTACTATCATCCCAAGGTAATCGCCGGGGTGGCCAGTGCAGGCGATCCCGCCCAGCGTTCGGACTTGCCCACGCTGATCCCCATGGCAATGGCGATGCGGGCGGCCAGTCGGGCGGCAGCGATGGAGCTGATCAAGCCGCATGAACGGCCCCTGGTCCACCTGGCCACCATGGTCTATCCCTGTGGCCTCTTCTTCTGCGCCTACCTCGACGACCCGCATGCGTTAGCCGTGGGCCCGCAGTTCCACGAGGTCGCATTGATGCGCAGCATGCTGCTGGAGCTACCCCTGAAGAAACTCAAGGGTCGGCACACCGCGATGGGCAACACGCTGGCGGCCGTTCTGGGTCTGGCCCACAGCGCAGAAGACGTTGACCTGGAGCAGGTGTCACGCCTGGCGACGGCGGTCCATCTGGCCAACGCCAGGATCACAACGCTTTGGGCGCCGCCAGAACCAGCAGCGTAGCGCCACTGAAAAAGAGCCTGAGTGACAAGGGCCAACAGGGATGCCCTTGTCATGGGACTTCCAGCGCCCTTGAACTTTGAAGCGTTTATGCGACGTGCTGGTTCAGCCGCATTCATCCACTCCATCACTTGTTAAGAGGTAAAAAATGCCAGAAAACATCCCCCCAGCCCCACCCGAAATCCCCTCCACACCCACCGGCAAAGACAGCAAAAGCGCCCCCCTGGATCTGTCCCTGATGGCTTTTTTTGCCTTGCTGATGGGGCTGCCCTTGATCCTGTTCCTGTTCTGGATCGGCGGATCTTGGTGGCAGTCCGAGGTGGTCTCCAGCCGGCCCATCGGCAATTTCATCCACATGAGCGGGCCGGGCGGATTGCAGAGCAGGGTAGTGATCGAGACCGACAGCGGTTTCTACCCCTTGCTGCAGGCGCCCGTCATCAGCAAGGGAACCTCCTTGGTCCTGGAGCTGCGCGGTTCTGGCCAACGCTTTGTTTGCGACCTGCCCCGCACGCTGTGCATCAAAACCACCCCGGATGAATTTACGCGGTCGGATCAGCCCTTGAATCCATCCGATCCGGTCGCTCCCTCCCATCCAGCCAAGCCATAGAACGGAAACCAGCCATGACCCAGACCAAATCCCTGTTTCATTCCCAGCGGCCACTGCATCAAAAGCGGGTTGACCGACCCCACCCGTCCGAGCTGTCCCAGCCGTCCCTGCCCATGGGCGTCTGGCTGCCCAGAAGGCCAAGACACCCGGCCAGTGACGGATTCAACCGTCACGCTGCTTCAAACCAGCCAAGCTACGTCTACCTGTTTGTTCACGCCACTGAGAACCGATTCAAGATTGGCAAAAGCAAATCGCCCACAGACCGTTTAGCCCAGCTGCCCGAAGCCGGTCAGATTGACGGGACGCAATCGCTGCGGGTGGCGCTGCCAGATCGCCAGCGTGCCGGCCAGGTCGAATCTCTGCTGCACAAGGGGCTGGCGGGCTATCGCCTGCAGCTGTCCTGGATGAGTGCTTCGGGCATGTTCAAGGTCCAGTCCCAGCCATGGGATGGGGCGACTGAATGGTTCAGCCTGACGGGGCTGCGTCATGCCATCGAATTGCTGCGCGCCGTGCCGGGATTGCATGACGCAGAAGGCGCGCTGCTGCAAACCCTGGACGGCCAGCCTTATTGGCTGGACCGCCTCGACGATCACCGGTCCCTGCAGGATCAGCGCAGGCACGAAGCGGGGCGCTACAACCTGGGCCGCTTGGAGCATGTCTGCGATGTGCTCATGCAGATCAAGCGCCACCTCGACTTCTGCTGGACCGAAAGCAGTGACCAGAAGGCGAGCGCCGGCACCCTGCGCATCAAGGGTTTCAAGCCGTGGTGGACGATTGAGCATCTGGCTCCCCGCCTGGCGCTCACCAGCCATGAGCTGTGGGCCCTGAAGACCGGCAAGCTCCCCAGCAAGCCGGACGGTGCAATGCAAGCGTTCACGCCGCTGGTCAAACTCATCCGCTATGCGGGTGATGAACCCAAGGATCTGGAGCTGGTGCTCAACGCCATGGAGCGGATCAGGAAGCTGCCGGCGGGCGCGGTGATCGCCAGGCGCTGGGCCGCGTTTCGGGAGGTCATCACATCATGAGCCTCTACCCGCTGCCACTTGAAGTGCTGCAAATCAACGCCCAGCTGAAAAAGCCCACACTGGAACCCGCACCTTCTCAAACAATACTGGCGCTGGAACAGGCCTTCGATACCCTGATGAAGTGGTGCGACGAGCGGCTGCTGTTCATCGGCGGCTCGCTGGAGGTGATGGTGATCTACGCGCCCCTGCGGCCGATGACCACCCGGCAACGGCGGCAGCTGCGCCAACGCATTGAATCCCAGGTGGGTGTGACGGGATGCCAGATGGAGGTCGTTGACCTGTTGTCCATTCACTCTTTAAGGGTGAAGGCGGCGTGCCTGGAGGCGTTGAGCCAGGCGCAGCGGTATCTGGCAGACCGCATTGCTGATTGCGCGGATGCGTTGGCCGGATTGGACCCCTCCGCCAGCAGAAGCTGGAGCGCCTCGGTAGACCGTGCTGGTGCGAGCCTTGCCCTGGAAAACTGGTCGCTGCAAATCTGGCTGTCCATCTCCAGGCCGGACCGTGCACCTGTGCCTGAATTCAACAGCTTTGTGCACAAAACCATTGAACTGCGGGATGTCGAAGCGTTCATTCCGGACTGGCTGGGTCTGCACTGGAGCCGGGTGGAGATCGAGCGGGATTTGTCGGTTGGCCAGTGGGTGGCCGAAACCCATGGCTGGCGGGTCAATGTGTACGGGAGGCCGACGGCGCAGCTGACGCATCGGGAGGTGATGCTGCGCTTGATGGGGGCGGTATGCGCGGCCTGGTGAACAACCCGGCGGTGCGAACCGAGCAACGATGTACCGGCAGTTGAACTAGGGCGCATGGACGCTGGTGGCTGGGGCGGAATCCAAAAACCAATGCTCAGCCGTACCAGTGCTCGCTCTCCGTCACGTCGCAATCCTTAGGGTACACGTTGGGGTACACCAAACTGACCAGCGGCTGAAGGGGCAAAACTGGCTTCGAACCACTGCCCACTTGACCAACCTGCGTACATTATGTCACCCCCCAATTGCGCTGCTTCACGCTGCAATGAGATCGATGCTTTTCAAATCGATGGCCCCCTTGTTGGCGTCGGCGTGATTTTGACCCACCTGCCGAGATTTCATTGACCCAGCCGAGCGTCTGTCAAATCGTTTTCGTAGACGGATTCGCCAAGAGTTGAGGTGGGTCAGCCCAAAGTCGGCTCAAAAACGCGTCGGCGGCAACAGGACGGGGTTAAAAGAGCGCTTACCTTGCAGGCTCATGGCATGAGCTAGATGCGGCAATAAGCATCCGGCTGAAACCCTCGAGGGATTTTGGAAGTTGAGTATCGAGGTGATCCGAGGTAATCGAGCGTATCTATATGCAACAGTCATCGGCCTAGCGGGTATTACGTTGGCGCGGCCAAAATCTACGCAATGCCAAGACAGCTAGTGCGGAACAACACTGCATTATTCATATAGTGCCTAGCACTTCGTTCAAGGCCTGCAATCTGCTCGCGCGTCAGAGGACGTATCGCCTTGGCCGGACTCCCTACCACTAGCCAACCATCGGGAAATTCTTTTCCCTCAGTCACAAGTGAGCCGGCACCGATCAAACAGTTCTTTCCGATCATTGCTCCGTTGAGAATAACAGCGTTAATTCCGACCAAACTTCCGTCACCAATGCTGCAACCGTGCAATGTCACTCCATGTCCGATGGTGACAAAATTTCCAATGTGAAGCGGTTGCCCTTTATCGACATGAAAAACGCTTCGGTCTTGGATGTTGGACCCTTTTCCGACGTGAATTTTGTCAGAGTCGCCTCTCAGGATGGCGCCAAACCACACGCTCGCATCGTTCTGAAGTTCGACGTTTCCAATCACTGTCGCGCTTTTTTCGACCCACGCAGACTCGCTGATTTGAGGTGCGACACCGTTTAAGGAATAGATAGCCATTTGCCATTCACATTGAGATTGCTAACGCTATTGACGAATGCGACCACTGCTGGTGACGATGGATAGCTCCACAAATTTCGAACCAGTGTGAGAGCCCGGTTTAAAGCCAATTGCATAGCCCCCAAGATCGAATGCCGCGAGCGCATCCAATGTTGCCATCATTGTTTGCCTGGAAACTTTGGAGCCTTGGCGACGAACGGCTTCAACGATCACTTTCCCCGCAATGTACCCTTCCATCATTGCGTAACTGACGGGCAAGCCTTTGTCTGCTGACGCAGCTACAGCATCTGCAAATTCTTTGCTGAGGCTGCTTGAGTTTTTGTAAGGGCTAGGCGTAACCTGCGCTATTGCCACGCCTTGAAGCTGCTCTTCTGTAAGCTGGCGATTCAGCTGTTCAATATCGACGCCCGAATGCGAGAAGATTTTTGCAGCACCACCTGCTGTCCTGTATTGCTCAATAAATCCTGCTGCAGCAGCGCTCGAAGTGACTAGTAAGATGGCCTGCGGAGGGCGTTTCAAGAACAACTCTACAGCGGAAGTCACCCGAGCTGTACCTGGAGAATATGATGCACGGACCGCGAATGCCACACCGGTTTTTTTTGCCAACTCGTCAGCAACTGCCACTAAGCGCGTAGCACCCGCGCCTTCTTCATAAAAGATACCGAGATCGCGGATACCTATCGTGGAGAGATGCTGCGTAATCCGGGCTATCTCCTCTGATATACCCGCCCGCACGCTAAAGAATTGGGGGTCATCAATCTGCAGTTCAGCGGTGCGGTAGCCCACCAGCGCTATCTTCTCTCTCTCCAGCAATCCAGAACCCGACAGCAATGCCAGGTTCTTGCTACCAAAAAATCCGGCCAAAATAATCGGCTTTTCATCCTCGATCAGCTTCCGAGTGACAGACACGGTGTCCTCAGCACGTCCGCCGTCATCGCGGCGAACCAAGCGAAAAGTATTTGTGGCGCCGCGGATCCTGTTTGCCGCATCAAACACCAGATTCATTCCGGCGGCATAGGCTTTAGCTTGTGGCGCTTGAAGCCCAACGAAGGGCCCCACCTGACCTACCACCAGCTCCGCCGCATGCGCTACATTGGCCAAAGACAGCGCGACAAGGACGAAAGTTGCCGTAACCCTCTTATTCAACGTAAAAATGAGGTTTGGCTTTCGGAGGCCTTGTTTCGGCACACTTGAAGTCATGACAGCTTATTCCGGTTTTGCGCCGGACTGCTTCACGATCTTGGACCAACGCACAATCTCCGAACGAATAAAGCTATCAAAATATTGTGGTGTGCTCGAGAGTTCTTCCATCCCAAGGCTTTCAAGTTTGGTTTGTACGGCCGAGGTCTTGAATGCGGCTGTTGATTCACTGTTCAGCCTCTTCACAATGTCAGCTGGAGTTCCCGCTGGTGCAGCCAAGCCAAACCAAGCTGAAACGTCGTAGCCAGGCAATCCCTGAGAAGCGAGCGGAGGTGCCAAGTCTCGCCATGCCGGCGCGGATTTATTAGCTGTTACCCCGATCGCCTTCAGTTTTCCAGCTTTAACTTGCTGCAGTGCAACGGGGATGCTTGCGAAGCTCATAACCACCTGACCGCTCAGCATTGCATTCAAGCTTTCCGGCGCACTCTTGAAGGGAATGTGCGTCAACTTGATTCCTGCCTCCGCCGCCATGATTTCCGCAGCGAGGTGTTGAGAGGTTCCGGTACCGCCAGAGGAATATGTCAAGCCATCTGGCGTTTTCTTTGCCAAAGCTATGAGCTCCTGCAGATTGTTTACAGGCAAGGACGGCGACACGACCAAAACATTCGGATTGCTTGCAAGCAAACCGATGGGCGCAAAGTCCTTGACGGGGTCAAAAGGCAGCTTCACATACAGCGAAGGGTTAATTCCATGTGTGCTCACTGTCGCCATGAGAAGTGTGTATCCGTCGGGCTTGGCCTTGGCCACAACGTCGGCAGCAATATTTCCCCCTGCGCCCGGCTTGTTCTCGACGATGAAAGGTTGTCCCAGCCTCTTGCCCAACTCGTCCGCAGCAATACGCGCCAACAAGTCGGCTGAAGACCCGGCGCCAGCAGTAACAAGTATTTTGACGGGGCGAGTCGGATATGGCTGGGCCAGCGCGGGAAGCGAGAAAGCGGCAGAAATGGAAAGAAGTAGCGTTGTAAACAGTTTCATAAAGGTCTTTCAAATACACGAAGGTGATTTAACCGGCGTTGAATGCCTTGATCAGGTAGCTCCGATCAAGGTATTTAGTGGGATCGATAAGATCTTTTTGAGGTGTTCCATACTTGCTGCGCAGCTTTAATACAGTCTGAACAGACATGGGGTCAATGCGCATGTCGGCTATCAAACCCTCCTGCTCATCCAGAAGCAGGTCCAGCGCACTTGAGGCGATAGCTGTATCAAGTCCGGCAACTTTCTCCACCAGTAGTTCAACGGCAGTATTTCGGTTTCCAGGCGTGTACAACCAATCCAGCGCGGCGCGATAGCTAACAATGAATTGCAAGAGCTGACTTTCGTGGGAGCTAGCCCATGCCCGTCGTGTAGCTCCGACGGTTCCCATGTAGTGACCAAGCTGCTCTCTCACGGTTGTGAGGGCTACGAAGCCACGGTCCATGGCAAGCATCTCGTAAGGCGTCCGAAGCAGCGTCGCATCGTACTGACCTGCCATCAGTCCCAAAAATCGCTGAGCAGTGCCGCCTGCTTTGACGTATTCAATGTCCCCGTCGCGCAACCCCTCCTTTTCCAGGATTTCGCGTAGCGCAAATGCGAAACCGGTAGTCATCGCATCAACAGACACCTTTTTTCCCTTGAGTCGCTCCATGGAGGTAACCTCCCCCTTGGCGACCAGCGTAAGAAATCCACTATCTCCGCCCATGAAAGAAAAAATGTCTGGTGGCAGTTCAAGTGCTGCCTCGCCTTGCCCTTCTTGGTAGGCCACAAAATTGTCGAACCCCGCCAGCGCTATGTCGGCAGAACCCGTCATCAGCGCCTGAACGAGCGCGCCGGAATTCGGCGTAAAAGAAAGCTCGACCTGCAGGCCGTTGCTTTCGAAAAATCCAAATTTCTGTGCGACCCAAATTGGAACGTTGTATCCGCCATCAAACGCCAACACTTTCAGAACACTCGTAGCCATCTTTTTTGCTTTCCCTAGGTTTTCTATCGCGGATAAGGCATGGCAAGGAGAATGCATGCGACAAAATTTGTTCTGTTCGCAAGCGCCCGCTTCTCTCCCGCTGCAAGCCGACAGGAATCGTATTTTTTTAGAACGACTTGATCGGCCTCAGTGGAAACCGTTACCTCACCTTCAAGAACCACATAGTGCTTTTCCACCGACGAGGCGTCAAGGGAAGTCCCACCGCCCGGGAGAAGGTATGACATACCCAACCAAACCGATTCCGAGAGCCCGGCCTCGTGGCCCTGCAACCTCAGACAATGCATTGCCTCGTGATGAGGAGGGAAGTAGGCAGGGGCCCCGGAAATCCTGGTGACGTTCATGGTTGAACGACCACCCGCTCACGAGCACCAGCGAGAACGTTGCGATACCCCTGTACCGCCTTGTCCAGAGTAAACACACTGTCGCTCTCTACAGGAAACGGTTTGAGCGAACCATCGTTAAAGCCAGGAGCAAGTTCGTCAAAAATTTTGGCCCCGGCCAAGCTATCCAAGGCGAGCGTGTCGATACCCACATAGGTATGCTGGCCACGGTAAAAAGCAAAGATGTCGAACGGAACCGCTCTTTCGATGGTGGATATGAAGATTTGCCGTCCACTGATTGCAAGAGACTTGTTAGCTTGCTCAAAATACGGACTTCCAACTGTGTTGTAAATGATCGTGGCGCCTTTACCGCCGGTCTTTTCCTTGACGTATTCCGACACATCTTGTGTACTGGCATCAATCATGTCGACGTCTGCCGATGCATGTCCACGATAAGACTCTTTCCGCAACTCGACGCCGAAAACCTTGGCACCCGCGCGTGTCGCCAGCTGCGTCGTTGCTTGGCCCACCTTGCCGTTTCCTCCAAAAACGAGCACCACATCCTCTTTGGTAGGCAATCCCGCACGACGGAGACCTTCGTATGCAGTAATAAAAGGAACACCGACTGCTCCGGCCTCCAGGATTGAAACACTCTTGGGCTTTTCTCTGACGCTATCGATATCAACCAACAAATACGTCGCGTGCGTCCCGTCGCGGCGAATACCAAGTTCCCCACCACTCCCCCACACTTCCTTCCCGAGAAGACCTTTCGGCCCATCAACAACTATGCCGGCATAGTCACGTCCCGGAATTCGAGGCCATACAGCATGCGGCATCGCCCCCAATGCAGCCTTCACATCACTCGGATTGACGCCGGCGCTCAGCACCTTCACTACACATTGACCAGCTGGTGCGGAAGGCTGTTCCAGGCCCACCAACGCAAATGAGAGCGCATCAATGTTTGGCGCCTTCTCATGAACTCGAATTGCATGCATGTCTATTTTCCTTTTGAATGAAGTGATTTGGCTATTTATGGGTGTAGCGACAGGATCTGACGCGTCTCGTCGCAATTGGAAATTTGCCCGCCAAGGCTCTCCACGATGTTGCGAGCTTTCGTGACAAGCGCAGCGTTGTTCGGGGCCAGTACGCCTTTTTCTAGGTAAAGGTTGTCCTCAAAACCGACCCGAACGTGGCCACCCAGCAGATAAGACTGCGCGACCATAGGGAACTCGGAGCCTCCGATTCCAAATCCGGACCAGATCGCCCCCGATGGCAAGAGACTCTTGGCGTAGAGCATCGTTTCAGGCGTTGCAGAGAACCCATATTTCACGCCAAGGACGAGACTAAAAAGACCAGGCCCCTCCAACACACCAGCCTTGATCAAGGCATGCGCCAAGTGGATATCTCCAGAATCGAAGAGTTCAATTTCTGGCTTAACTCCAGCTTCACGAATCACCTTCGCCATGCGTGCCACATTTTTGGGGGTGTTGATGACTACTTGCTCACCGGAATTCATGGTGTTTAGATCAAGAGTGCAGATATCCGGCTTCAAAAGGGGTATGTGTACCACCCTCTTCTCCGGGACCAACAAGGTACTTCCGGGTCCCGCAACTTGGGGGTCTTCTTCACTTGGAACAAACCTTCCGCCTGGTCCAGTTGTCAGGTTGATCACCAATTTCCTATTGGCGCTACGGATCCTCGACATGACGTCGCGGTAGTACTCAACCTCCATCGACGGCTTGCCGGTTTTCGGATCACGTACGTGTATGTGCACAATCGACGCTCCCGCCTCTGCGGCCTCCAGAGAGGCTGTCGAAATTTGTTCTGGCGTGATGGGCAAGCCGGGATGTTGATCCGGCGTCGTGATGTTTCCTGTGACTGCACAGGTAATGATGGTTTTATGAGCCATGGATTTGTCTATTAGGGTGTTCCGAGGTGACGACCACCATCCACCTGCAAAACAGTTCCGGTGGAGAATTTCAAAGTTGTGGCGCATGCTTCGATAGCCGCAGCAATGTCCTCCGTAGAACCTATGCGCCTAAGCGGGGTCGTAACGGCCTGCTTGTCATTCCAGGCTTGATCGCGCCCTGGTACAAACGTCGTGTCGACCACGCCTGGAGATACGTTCATGACGCGAATATCCGGAGCCAGCGCTCGCCCCAAACAGGAGGCCATGACGTCGATCCCTGCTTTGAGCGCGCAGTACGCGACATTACTGCCGACCCCGGTCGTCGCAGCGATTGACGAGATATTCACAACCAGACCTTGCCCGTTCTGACGAAGGAGGGGTGCGAATGCGCGAATGGCTGCAAATTGCCCCCTCCAGTTCACGGCAAACATCTGATCGATCAGCTCATCGGTCAATGCATCCAGATCTTTATGAGGAATTGGCTTGGTAAAGCCTGCGGCATTTACCAGGATGTCTGCCCTTCCCCATCTGGCCTGAACCGCGGACGCCGCTGCTACCAAGGTCTCGCTATCATCGATTTGAGCGAACACGCCACCGTGTCCCGCACCGGGAAGGTCGTCAGCCAGCCTTTTGAGTTCGGCATCATCTGCCCGATCTAGAAGGGCAACTCTGGCGCCCAGACGAGCAAGGCGGCCCGCTGCAGCCTTACCAATACCTCCGCCGCCACCCACGACGACAGCAACTTGGCCAGATAAAGGGAGTGTTGAAATAGTCAAAATTTGGCTCTCTATTTAATGGGGGGTTCTGGGAACTTTGAAATTCCCTCTTGCAATACGAAGTCATAGTTCAGCGAATAACAACCATCTTTTTCTTGGAACATGCCCACCAAAGCTTTGGTCACACCAAGAACGACATCAGTAGACAGATATTCAGAGTCGTCGGCAAAGACCTGCGTGATCAGTGTCTTGTGACCGGGGGCAGACACCATGAAGTGAATATGTGCCGGGCGGTATGGATGGCGCTTTTGTGCTCGCAATAACTTGCCGACCGAACCGTCTGTCGGAACCGGATAGCCAGCGGGCCTGACTGTCTTGAAAAGATATCGACCTTTGTCGTCCGTTAAGAATCGGCCGCGCAGATTCATGTCTTCTTGGGCAGCGTCTTGGTTCTCATATAGTCCCGTTGGCGAGGCCTGCCAAACGTCAACCTGCGCCTGCGTTATAGGATTACCCGCATCGTCCCTAACGTAGCCTGAAACCTCTAGAGAAGGGTGACTGGATGGCGTCCTCGCAATACTTTCCCCATTGGTACAGATTGGAGCGTCCTTACGCCAGAACGGCCCCAATAGTGCCGCTGCGGTTTGCCCATGAGCTGAGGGGTTGTTTCGTAAGGCAACCAGAGTAGACAGACCAAGCACATCAGCCGCCAGCACAACCTCGTTATGGCTATGGTGAGTTTGCTGTCCTATTTCTGTAATGAATCGCAGTCCGGCTTCAAGCTCATCTTCAGACAGATCGCATTCGCGAGCAAATGCGTGCAAATGCTGCACAGCGCACTCCATGATCCGTTTGAGGCGAGGATCCTGGGTGTCGGACATTGCGGCAATTACAAACCGGGTGACGCTTGCTTCGCTATCAATAAGGTGGTGGTTCATTTAAATCAATCTTTCATGCAATCGTTTGCAATTTCGCCCAAATAACTAGCTCTAACGGCAGGATCAGCCTGCACTTCGCTGGCACTTCCAGACAGGGTGACCTGGCCCAAGGTCATCACATAGGCTCTGTCAGCAATAGCCAAGGCGAGGTTGGCGTTTTGCTCCACCAAAAGAATGGTGACGCCCTCGCTGCGAAACTTCACAATCGTCTGGATAACTTCATCGACGATTTTTGGGGCCAGACCCAGAGACGGCTCATCCAGAAGAAGAAGCCTCGGGCGAGTCATCATGGCTCGACCCAGCGCGAGCATTTGCTGCTCTCCGCCAGACAGAGTTCCCGCCGCCTGATGGCGTCTCTCAGCAAGGCGTGGAAACATCGAAAAAGCGCGGTCGAGGTCTTCCGCAATGACCTGCTTTCGACGATTCAAATAAGCGCCCACTTTGAGGTTGTCCTCAACACTCAGCAAGGGAAATACATGCCGCCCTTCGGGCACGTGGGCAATACCAAGTTTCACCACGTCCTGTGGCTGCTTTGATCCCACCGCAATTCCATCAAACTCAATGGTCCCGCCTTTGACTTTGGAAAGTCCGGAGATGGTCCTGAGCAGCGTGGACTTGCCCGCTCCGTTGGCGCCGATCACGGTGACAATTTCGTTCTTCTTGACGACAAGTGAGACGCCGCGCAATGCGGGAACCTCGCCGTAGCTGACTTTCAGATCTTTAACATCAAGCATTCAGACCTCCGCGAGTTTGACCGGCCCGCCCAGATAGGCGCTAACCACCGAGGCATCGTTTTTGATTTCCGCCGGCGTACCCTCGGCCAAAACCCGCCCATAGTTGAGAACGGTGATGCGTGAGCAGGCCTTCATGATGACGTCCATATGGTGCTCGACCAGTACAACCGTCATATCCGTTTCATTGATCTTTCGCAGAAGTTGAACCAGCTCACTGGCCTCCGTGGGGTTCAGCCCCTGCGCCGGCTCATCAAGAAGCAGAACTTTAGGTTGCGACACAATTGCCCGGGCGATCTCCAGGAGGCGCCGATGCCCGTATGCCAGAGAAGACGCCTGCAAATCGGCAACCCGGCCCAAACCGACCATTTCCAGGGCCTGGCGTGACTGCTCCAAAGCCCACCGCTCTTCCCTGCGATGCCTGGGCGTTCTAAAAATGGCGTCCAGGATGCCCGAATCCGTGGAGGAATGCAGTCCGAGCACCACGTTCTCCAACACCGTCAACTCGCCGAATAGCTTGAGGTTCTGGAAGGTGCGGCGAATTCCATGTGCAGCACGCTGGTCTGCGCGCAGGTTGGAAAGCACCTTGCCTTCCATCAACATCTCTCCACTTGAGGGCGCCAAGGCGCCGCTGATCAGATTCAGCAACGTCGTTTTACCTGCGCCATTCGGCCCGATAAGCCCCCGTATTTCTCCTTTCGGAATGGCCGTCGAGACCTGATCGACCGCGAACACGCCGCCAAAGCGGCGTGTCATCGCGTTCACTTGAATTTGGGTCATTGCGGAACCTCCTGCAGATCCGCGGCTGGCGCGGCAGCTCTGAAGTAAATCCATTTACGAAAACCACTACCAATCAGGCCAGCTAGACCGCTATGGCCGAGACCCATGCAAAGGACCACCAAAGATCCAAAAATGATCATGCGGTAGTTTTCCAGGTCGCCCAGGACCTCAGGCAACAGCGTTACCGCGAAAGCGCCAAAGACGGCTCCTGCAAGGCTGCCGATCCCGCCTACCGCCACCATGATGACGATCTCAATTGACTTCCAGAAAGTGAAATCGTTGGGATTGAGGTACTGGTTGTGATAAGTGAAAAGAGCGCCGGCCCACCCGGTGAAGACCGCAGCAGTGACAAACGCCTGGCTTTTATACAAAGTGACGTTGATGCCGCTTGCACGAGCAGCATCCTCGTCAAGTTTGATCGCTTGCAGTGCACGGCCGAAGCGGCTTGAAACAAGCAAGTGAAAGGCGGCGAAGCTTCCGATGGCAACCGCCAGACACAAGTAGTAAATGCCTTGCTCACCGCCGATTGCCAACGAGCCTATCGCTGGTGGCGGTATTGAAGACAGCCCTTGTGATCCACCGGTCAGCCACTCTTCATTCAGAAACACTAAATGGATGGCGATCGTGAAACCGAGCGTTGCGACTGAAAGGTAGACCCCTTTTAGCCTGGTGATGGGAACGAGGATCAAACTGATCAGCCCGCTGACCACACCCGCAGCCACAAAGCAGACGAGGAATGGATACTGCAGCTTGACCGCAAGGATACCCGCCGTGTAAGCCCCAACCCCGAGAAAGGCCGCCTGCCCCATAGATAACAAGCCCGTGAATCCCAAAAGCAACTGAAGCGAGAGCGCAGCGATGCCGAAAATCATAGCGAGGCTAATCACGTGCAGCAGGTATTTTTGCTGGATAAAGAGTGGGATGGCGCACATGACAGCGGCAAGCGATAGCCGCCCCGCCCACAACCAGCTCGTATTGAATTTTTCTGTTGTCACAACTTACCTTTGAGGGCGGCGGAGACCCGCAAGGCCGCCAGGGGAAACCAGGAGAATGAGGATCAGGAGAATCATCCCGATTGCGTCTCGATAGGCGCTTGAGATGACAACGGAGGTCGCAGTCTCAACGAGCCCGAAAACAAGCCCGCCAAGCACCGCGCCGCCAATACTGCCCAAGCCGCCCACCGTTGCAGCGACGAAAGCCTTGATACCGACGATGAAGCCCATGCCAAAGGAGGCATAAAACATCGATCCCAACAACACCCCTGCCCCGCCCCCCAGAAGGCCTGCAATCCCATAGGTGTAGGTTGTCATTCTGCGAACATCAATACCCATCAAATAGGCAGCGTCAGCGTCCTGCGCACAAGCTTGCAGAGCCCGGCCGGTTTGCGTTTTCGAGAGGAACAGTTGCAGCACAATCATCACCATAGCGCCAAGGACAATGATCCAAATCAGCTGCGGCGGTATGTGTGCGGAACCCAGGGTGTAGGTATCCACTTCGAACAGTTTTGGATAGGCTCTAGCCTCCGACCCCCACACCAGCCGCGCGACGTTCTGCAAAACAATGGACACGCCAACGGTGGCGATAATCACGTTTGCCAACGGAGCTTTGCGGTAGTTGAGCCACCGATAGACGGTTACCTCAACCACAACGGCAACAAGTCCTCCAAAAAGCATCCCAACGAGCAGCACAACAATGAATGGAAGTTGTGCGAATTGGAGCGCCGTCAGGCCAGCCATGGCGCCAAGCATGACGACCTCGCCTTGCGCAAAATGCAAAACACCAGTAGTCCGTATGATCATGGTGAACCCCAGAGCTATCAAGGCATAGATGCACCCGATCGCGAACCCCGCTACCGCGAGCTCAGATATTTGAGATAAGTTCATCAGTCAGCCTTTTGATGCGTCACCAGTGGCGTCCATTTGGTCATTTGGATGGGGACTGCCCACATATCGCGAACTTTTTCGAAATACGGCGGGTAATAGTCCTTGGCCATCTGAACGGTTTCAAAGTGCGCCAGACTCACCCAAGTCTCGCTAACGCGAAATTTGGCCTTGTCAGCCATGTCACGGTAGATCCGGAACTCGAGGCACTCCGGCTCGCTTGCGACGACATGGCTGAATGCGGTTAGCTGCCGAAAAAATTCTTCTTCCAACTCCGGCTTGATCTGGAATTGAATTTCGACGCAAACCGGGGTGGGAGATGTCATGATCAGACGCCTTTCGCTGGCACAACCGCAACGCCCTGGATCTCGATCATCATGGTTGGGTCGGCAAATGCCGTAACGGTGATGGCCGCACTCGCAGGGAACTCGCTTCCAAAGACCTCCGCCCGGATTTCAGTCATACGGGTGGTGTTGCGCACGTCCGTCAGAAAAACCGTGACAGTGACAATGTCCTTCAAAGTGGCGCCGGCCTGCGCCAGCGTCGCTTCTATATTGCGGAAGGTTTGGCGCGTTTGAGCGTCAAAGTTGGCCGCAAGGGAATTGCCTTGATCATCCTTCTGGCCGGTGTGGCCCGCAATCCAGATCGTTTTTCCGCCCTCTGTGATCACCGCAGGAGAGAAGGCACGCGTCTTCTGCCAGGTTCCGCGGATAAATTCTTTTTTCATGACTGTTTCCTTCGTCGTTTACTTGTTGGCGTCTTGCTCTTTACCACTTGAGAGTTTGACGATCGAAGGCAGCAAGGTGGGATCGCCTTTCGCGTCAAATTTGAACTTTCCACGGGTTGAATCAAATTCCAGGCTCTTCAGGGCGTCCCTGAATTTCAGCTTATCGGTGGTAGTGCCGGATTTCTCAATCGCGAAGATGACAGCCCGCATGGCGTCATAGGCCAAGGCATGCGTGTACTCAATCTCCTTGTTGTAGGTCTTCTTGATATCCTGCGCCAAGGTGACGGCGATGTTGTTTCCGCTTTGCGTGGTCATGCTGAAAGGCACGGGATACATCATGCCGTCGCTTGCGTCCCCGGCAAGTTTGATGAAGTTGGGGTGCGAGAGTCCCTCTGAGCCGAAGTGCGGCAATGTCATGCCCTTGCGCTTGGCCTGAATCGCCACCAGCGCGCCTTCAGTGTAGCGGGACCAATCAACAAATACGTCCGGATTTTCGCTCTGAATCTTGGTCAGTTGGCTGGTGAAGTCCAAGTCACCTGGAGCGTACTTTTCCTCCGCGACGATAGTCAGTCCGGAGCTTTCAGCACGTGCCTTGAAAGCCTCAAAGCCGCCACGACCAAAATCGTCGTTCACGTACAGGTAGCCGACTTTCTTCTTGCCCGGATATTTACGGATGATGAACTCAACCAGATCTCCCGACAGCTTCGTATCGGGGATGGTTCCACGAAAGACCCATGGGTTGCCTTGGGTGGTAATCCGCTGAGCGGTACCCAACAACACGATTTGCGGCGTGCCGGTCTGAAGCGCCACTTGTGTTGCCGCAAAGCTGGCAGGGCTGGAGATGCTACCCAGCATGACCAGTACTCCATCGCTCGTGGCCAAGCGCTTGGCAACGGTTACCGATTGCTCGGGCTTGGCGCCATCGTCTCGCACTACCAATTCGATCTTTTGGCCGAGCACCCCGCCGGCATCATTTTTCTGTTTAACTGCAAGCTGAATCGCCTCCAAAGCACTCTGGCCGTACCCGGCCGCATCTCCCGTAAGAGGGACAAATACACCCACTTTCACTTGCGCTCCGGCTGAGAAGGCAAGCGCCACCCCAGCAAACATCACGCAGGCTTGTAACTTTGAGAATCTGGTCGCAAACATATCAATGGTCCTTTTTCAATTGATCGAACTTACTCAACCCCTCTTTTTGAGGAATCCCGTCACGCTCACTTTTTCATAGACACCCGCCTTCGCCAGAGGATCGGCCTCGATAAATTTCTTGGCGATACCAATCTCTTGCGCCTCGACAACCAGCAAGCTACCGATGGGTGAATTTGCATCCACCAAAGGCCCGGAAAACACGATTTCCAGCCCCCACGCTGCAGCGTTGCCCAGAAATGCGCCATGTTCTTGCGCCGCATCCGCACGCAGGGAGCCGGAATTTTTTTTATCCAGGGCATGAATTGCAAACAGCATTTACTTGCTCGATTCTGTTTCGGTAAATTTATTATGCAAACGATTGCATTAAACTGTCAATACTTTTGTGAAAGGTTTTTATGGACAACAAATCCACCTCTATTTCAAGCGATGCAAGCGATCAGCAACCGTTTGTTGTGATCGTTTCTCTCAAGGTGAAAAGTGAATATCTCGAAGAGTTTCTGAACTCTCTAAACGAGGTTCTTGATGCCATGCGGCTTGAGACCACTTTCGTAAACACAATTGCCTGCCGCAGCCCCGATGACCCGAACAGTTTTTTGTTGTTCGAGACTTGGCTGAATCGGGAGCACTTCATGACGACAGAACTGAAGCGCGCTTACCGCGTGCCCCACGAGGAGCGACTTGGCTATATGCTCCTGGAGAAGAGAGAGCTCGCCTTCTGGACACCGATAAGAGGTGATTTCTCATTCGGGAACGGCTGGATGCAGGGGACGCCGCGCTAATTAAGTTAATTGACGAGTGCTTGAAGGGAATAGCGGCCGGGGCCAATGACCACCAGCACGAGCGGAACGATTAGGTGCATCAGGGGATAGTCCCATCCCAACTTACCCGGCGCCGCAAAAGGCGCCCCCCGCTTCAGCATTGCTCCAAGTGCGCCAGCCGCAATCATCATGAGTCCCAGACCTGCATACGCAGTAAGCACACCGGCTGCGAACAGCGCGCCGCAAATGATTTGTGTGAAAACCACCACGTAGGCGACAGGAGGTGGGAGGCCCCAAGCTGCGGCAAACTGCTTGGGCCCTCCTCTCAGCTTAGAGTAGCCATGAAAGACGCTCGAGGCGCCGTAGGTGAGCCTAGTTGCAAGTATGACCAAGTCAACGGTGCTGAGGGTGTTCTGCATAGTCGTAACCGCGTGCTCACTGTAGTTAGGCGTTAAATGATGCCGCCGTTGACGCCGACAACTTGACCATTCACCCATCCGCCCTCGGGCGAGGCGAGGAATGCGACAACGTTTGCAATTTCGATCGGCTGCGCGATTCGACCCAACGGAGTGATGGTCGGCGCACTTTTCCTACCAGCTTCAGAAAGCATCTCGGTATCCGTTGGACCTGGAGCGACGGCGTTAACAGTGATTTGCCGCGATCCCAGCTCCTTTGCGAGAATCTTCGAAAACTGCTCCACTGCAGCTTTGCCGGCCACGTACAATCCGAGGCCTGGCCGGCCCGATAAAACCAGATTCGACGATATGCCAATGATCCGTCCGCCGTCTACAACTCGTCGAGCCGCTTCCGAATAAACCAAATACGTGCCCTTCGCGTTGACGGTCATTCCGGTGTCGTAATCTGCTTCCGAAGCTTCTGCAAATGGCCTCATAAGGAACGAACCGGTAACACTGACGACGACGCTTATCTTTCCAAATTTCTTTTCCGTCTCGTCAAATAGACGTTTGACGTCCGCTGCATGCGTTACATCCCCCTTGATGGCAAATGCACGGCCACCTTCGGCAATGATTTTTTCAACGGTTTCCGCAGCTTTGGTTTCGCTGTTGCCGTAGGCAATCCCAACGGCGACACCTTGGCTGGCCAACTTTTCGGCCACCGCCCTACCAATCCCGCCAGAGCCACCTGTAACAAGAGCAACGCGATCAATTCCCTTAGTCATATCAACACCTTAATTGAATCATGCAAACGTTTGCATAAACTCAATGGTAGTTCTTTCATTCGGTCCTGTCAACGACAAGTCTTATCCAACGAGGTGTGAGCCTGAGCGGCTGGGTTGGGTCGATCATTTTTCGCATGGTGATCGACGTGAACGAAACCCGTCTGCAAACAACCCCCCAACTTCAGGCCTTCCTGGCCGGCACACTGGAGGTGCGCTTTTGCGTGCCCGACAGCGATGAGGCGCGCTACGCCCACATCGTCTCGGTGGCCCAGCTCTTGGGCTATGCCCGCTTGAATCGGCCCGATAAAGGCGTGGTGCTGCGCTATCTGGGGCACACCAGCGGCTACTCGCGCACCCAGCTCACCCGGCTGCTGGCACGCGTGCTGGACGGCCAGAGCCTGCACAAGCGCTACCGCAGCCCGGCTCATGTGTTTGCGCGGCGCTACACCACGGCTGATGCCCTGCTGCTGGCCGAGGTGGACCGCGCCCACGGCACGCTGTCGGGCCCGGCCACCGTGCACTTGCTCAAGCGGGCATTGGCGCATGGCGACAGCCGCTTCGAGCGCCTGGCCGGCCTGTCGGTGTCGCACCTGTACAACCTGCGCCGCGGCAAGACCTACCAGGGCCAGCGCGTGAGCTTGACCAAGACCCGTGCGGTGGTCGACCCAATCGGCATACGGCGCGCGCCACGCCCGCAGGGCCGAGCGGGCTTCATTCGCATCGACTCGGTTCACCAGGGCGATCCGGACGGCACCAAGGGGTCTATCACGTCAATGCGGTGGACGTCGTCACCCAGTGGGAAGTCGTGGCCACCTGTGAGCGCATCAGCGAGGCCTATTTGCTGCCCGTGCTCGAGGACCTCATCGAGCAGTTTCCGCTCAAGATCCTGGGATTTCACTCGGACAACGGCAGCGAGTTCATCAACCGGGCGGTGGCGCAGCTGCTGGAGAAGCTGCGCGTGGAGCAGACCAAATCACGCGCCCGCCATTCCAACGACAACGCCCTGGCCGAGGGCAAGAACGGCGCGGTGATCAGGAAGGCCTTTGGCTATAGCCACATCCCGCAGCGCTTTGCCGCTGCCATCAACGCGTTCTGCCGCGCGCATCTCAACCCCTACGTGAACCTGCACCGCCCCTGTCTGTTTGCCAAGGAGGTGATCGATGACAAAGGCAAGATCAGCAAGACTTACCCGCACGACATGGTGAAAACCCCGCTGGAGAAGCTGGCCAGCCTGGACGGCGCGGGCAAGTTCCTGTGCAAGGGCATCACCATCAAACGTCTTCAAGAACAGGCCCATGCCCAGAGTGACCTGGACGCCGCCAACGCCATGAATGCTGCCCGCCTTAATCTCTTCGAGATGTTCCACCGACGATCCAAAACCGCCGCCTGATTCAGCCTCCCGTCCGGCCTTCGCTCAGGCTCATTACCTGATTTGGAAAATACTTCTCGACAGCTGGTAAGCTTGCATTCGTTTGCATAAATGGTTATCCGATGAATCTGAAAGAACTTGCTAAGTCCCTGGGAGTCCACGCGTCCACTGTGTCCCGAGTATTGAATCCGGCAACTCGGCACATGGTTGGAAAGGAGGTCGCTGCCAAAGTGTTAGCTGCAGCGGCCCGCCACAATTTCACGCCAAACAATGTTGCTTCGTCTCTTCGTACGCGCCGTTCCAATATTGTTGGCATCGTTCTGCCGGATATTTCGAACCCCGTTTTCCCCCCCATCCTTCTGGGCATCGAGACCGAGCTCCGAAAGCACGGCCTCGTGGCACTGCTGGCGAACGGCGGGGAAGATCCTAAGCAACAACGCACGGTGGTTGATCAACTACTGGCGCGCCAAGTCGACGCCTTGATTTTGGCGACCGCAACGCGCAAAGATCGCCTGATCGACCATTGCCTTTCCAAGAATACTGTCGTTGTCACCATCAACCGAGGCGAGGATCATGGGCGGGTATCGAGCGTCATGAACGACGAGCTGTTAGGCATGCGCTTGGCGTTTGATCATCTCGTGTCCCTTGGGCATACAGAAATCGTGCATATCGTCGGCCCGCAAAATCTCTCTACAGGCTATTTGCGTCGTGCCGGGTTCATTCAAGCTGCAGTCGCCAACGGCTGGCAAAAGAGCAAGCTCAACATGGTCGATTGCACCGCCTACACACGTGAGGCCGGCAGAGTTGCGTGCCAAACCCTCCTCAAGACTTTTCCAAAAACCACTGCCGTGCTAGCCGGCAATGACCTTGTGGCTCTAGGCTGCTACGACGTCCTCCTGGAAAAGAAGATCAAATGCCCACGGGACATGTCAATCGTGGGATACAACGACATGCCCTTCGTGGACTTGGTCTCGCCGGCGCTGACGACAGTTCGTATTCGCCACCACGAAATGGGCATTCAAGCAGCTCAGCTGATTCTCCGGCGAATCCAGCAAGGTCAAGATGGTGAAGCGGAAATTAGGCTGAAGCCCGAGCTGGTAGTTCGGCAGTCCACAAGGTCTCCACGAAAACAAGATTAGTCGGCCCTGCAAAATCGGCTTGCGGATCACGCACCGTCCATGACGCGTCCCGAAGCCGCACCTCACGCTGTCGTTGCGCCGAGGACAGAAGTGTTCAGACGCGAACCTGTGTGCGTTCATGTGCGCCAGACGACGTTGGTATGGCCTGCGCCAGCGACAACGCCGCCTGCAACAGGCAAAAAAAAAACTGTTCCCAAGTCCAGGCGAGCGATCGCGCGCAGCAGCCAGCGCAGGTTGTAGCCGGCCGCACAACTGATCGAATGCAACGCGTTGCCCAGTGCCCCCTGCAACCAGCAGCGATCCATTCGGTGATCGGACTTCAGGTGTCCGATCGCCGGCTCGACGGCCTGGCGCCGACGCAGCCACCAGTTCCAGTTGTTCGGACACGTCTTCGCCAATCTTGAGCAGATCGGCGGATCCGCATTCGGGGCAACCGCAGGCACTCTCATGCACCTGGGTTTCCCGGGGCAGGTGCTCGGGCAGCGGCTTGCGCACGCTGGACCGGCGTGCCGGGCGAGGCGGCGCACTTGCCTCTGACGCGGCTCTGTCCAGTTGCGCCTGGGTGGTCTCCAGTTCCTCGAGCAGCAGCTCCATCTGGGCGAGCTCGCCGGCCTTCCCGCTGGAGGCGCCGAACTTGTCTCGCTTGAAGCGCGCGATCTGCAGCTTGAGTTTCTCGATGAGGGTCTGCATCAGCACCACCTCGGCATCGCGCCGGCTGACGATTTGCTCGAGTTGGGCGATGCGGTCAAGGAGTTGCTGCTGCGTGGCTTGTGTCACGCCCAGAACTTTGCCAGCACGGCGCGGCCCGTGCCACGGGAGATTCACTGTCAACCGAACCGGGCCAGCAGCAGGTGCTCAGACGGCCCGCTGCGGCACCCAGGTGCGCTCGGGACGGCGCCAGTCGATGCCTTCGAGCAGCATGGACAGCTGGGCTGATGTGAGTGAGATCACGCCGGATTCGGCCTGGGGCCAGATGAAGCGGCCGCGCTCCAGGCGCTTGGCCAGCAGGCACAGGCCGTCGCCATCCCACCACAGCAGCTTGATGAGGTCACCGCGGCGGCCACGGTAGACAAAGATGTGGCCCGAGAAGGGATTCTCGGTCAGGGCGGTCTGGATCCTGGCGGCCAGGCTGTCAAAGCCGCAGCGCATGTCAGTGATGCCGGCGGCCAGCCACACCCGCGTGCCCGATGGGGGCGCGATCATGCGGTGGTGCGCAACGCCCGCACCCGGCTGCGAGCGTTGTAGGATCGACGCCGCTGGCAACGTGCACGCGCGCACCGTGCAGTTCGATAGTGATGGGAGCCGGCGCGCCCGCCAAGCTGCCAGGCGCTGGTGCGGCGGTCATCGCGGCAGCAGTATCGCAGCGCAGCACGACGGGCATCCGGTCGCCAGCGATGGTGCTGGGCGGCGCAGATGCTCGCTCGCCGATGCCGCGCTGGTGTTTGGTGATCCACTTGCGCAACAGATTGGCGTTCACGCCGGCGCGCAGGGCTGTGGCCGCCACCGATACGCCGGGCTGCAGGCACTGCTGCACCAAGGCTCGTTTGGCTTCGGGGTCGTAGATGGCGCGGCCGTTGCTCTTGCGGTCCAGCACCAGCATCGGTGCTGCTGGCGTGACGGCGGATTCGGAGGGGGTGCCTGCAGGTGTTGTCATGCAGGCCGTGCTCTCAGGTCACCTATGAGATGACAAGAACGGTACCGGGCGGACGCTTACTTGGATATCACTGTTCTAGTCACTAACAAGTTATGTCTTCGCATTTTCTGAGAAGACTTCAGCGTACTCCAGCCATGGCTGGAATGATATTGAAGCGGGTGAGAGAGCACGCCTGTTGCGTGCCACCCAAGAATTGACCCAGGTGCCGAGCTTTCGTTGACCCATGCATTGTTTATGCAAACCGTTGCCTGCAGTGGGATTGCGAGGTAATGTCCTGGGTCAGTGCGAAGTCGGAACCTGGGGGTGCGGACAAAAACTTGGACTACTTGGAGGTAGTTCATGTATTCATACGAAGATCGCATTCGAGCAGTTAGGCTCTACATAAAACTCGGGAAACGCACAGGTGCGACCATTCGGCAATTGGGTTACCCGACAAAGAATGCGCTTAAGAGCTGGCATCGAGAATACGAGCAAGGTGGCAATTTGCGGGTGGGCCATGTGCGTTCAAGATCAAAATACTCAGCCGAACAGAAAAGAGTTGCCGTCGAGCATTACCTAAACCACGATCGCTTTCTTGCTGGAACTCGAAAAGCACTGGGATATCCGTGCCGCGATACTCTCGCAGCCTGGGTCCACGAGTTGCTCCCCGAAACACGAAGAAAAGTTGTCGGCAAGGCGCAGGCCGTGCTGCTCCCCAGAGAAGCAAAGCAGGCGGCAGTCATCGAGCTGTGCACTCGGCAGGTAAGCGCGCAAGCAATTGCTCAAAAGCTTGGCGTGACTCGACCAACGTTGTACAAGTGGAAAAATCAACTACTCGGTCGAGAGGCTCCCGCATCCATGAAGCGAAGTAACGATTCCGGGTCAACTCCCAAGCCGAAAGAACTCACGGAACTACAGCAGCAAGTTGAGTTGCTCGAACGTGACATCCGGCGTTTGCAGCTTGAACATGACCTATTAAAGAAGGCCAATGAACTGTTAAAAAAAGGCCTGGGCGTCGATATGCAACTCCTGACCAACCGGGAGAAGACATTGCTGGTTGACGCCCTCAAAGAGCTCTATGCCCTGCCAGAGCTCCTTGCTCAGTTGGATCTGGCGCGCAGCTCGTACTTCTACCATCGAGCCCGTGTAAAGATGGCGGACAAGTACCTTGCAGTGCGGCAAACCCTCACCGACATCTTCGAGCTGAACCACCGCTGTTACGGCTACCGCAGGCTGCAGGCTTCGTTGACCAGGCAGTGCGTCACCATCTCTGAGAAGGTCGTGCAGCGGTTGATGAAACAAGAGAGCTTGGTCGTTGCCAAGCCTAAGCGGCGTCGGTACGGCTCCTACTTGGGCGAAATCAGCCCAGCGCCCGAGAACCTCATCAATCGCGACTTCCACGCAGCGGCCCCGAACGAGAAGTGGCTCACCGACATCACAGAGTTCCAGATCCCGGCCGGCAAGGTGTACCTATCGCCCATCATCGACTGCTTCGATGGCCTGGTCATCAGCTGGACCATTGGGACGCATCCCGACGCTGAGCTCGTCAACACGATGCTGGATGCAGCCATCGAGACGGTGGCCGGCGGCAATGACCGGCCCGTCGTCCACTCTGATCGTGGAGCACACTATCGCTGGCCCGGTTGGCTATCGAGGATCGGTGACGCGAAGTTGATTCGCTCGATGTCGCGCAAGGGGTGTTCGCCTGACAACGCGGCCTGCGAGGGTTTCTTCGGGCGATTGAAAACGGAACTGTTCTACCCTCGGGACTGGAAGACCACAACCATTGAACAGTTCATTCAGGTAGTCGATTCCTACATCCGCTGGTACAACGAGAAGCGGATCAAGATATCTCTTGGCTCTCTTAGCCCCATCGAATACCGAGAGAGTCTTGGACTTACGGCATAAACCAGTCCAAGTTTTCATCCGCACCCCCACCTGATCAATTTGGTGTCGGCGCCAACAGGATGACCACAGACGGCAGTGAACGCCGCGTTGAACGTCCTCTTCGGCACGTGTTCATCGCCCGCCTCCGAAGCGAGCGATATATCGCATATCTCCGATAAATCAACTTCATACACCAAAGCAAGTATCTTGCATAAACTTGCTTTGACATATATATTGGTGTTTCCCGATAGAGATGCACATGGACTTCCCCATCCACCTGACCAGCCAGCTTCGTGAGCACCTGCGTTCGCTCAGGAAGACGCACGGCCTAACCCAGGCCGCACTCGGACGGCTGCTCGGCGTCGGGCAGGCCCGTGTCGCGGAGATCGAAAACAATCCAGGCGCCGTGAGCGTCGACCAGTTGATGAAGGTGCTCTCAGCGCTGCGCGCCTCCCTGGTGTTGAGGGACGACGTTGTCGAGGTGGTCGCGGACCGACCGAATGCGGCAGCCTTGCATGCCACCCCCCAGGCAAGTAAGCCCAAAAAACCTGCCAAGCAACCGTCGGTCAATATCCCGCCGACGGGCCAGTGGCGCACGGTGCCCTTGACCGGAGGCGGCGGGCACCCAGCGAAGTCGGTTCTAGTCAGTCGCAGCGACACAAAAACCCCGTCGGACGCGCAAGCGCTGCGGGATGCGAATCCACACGCCGATGTCACAGCAACATCCAAGCGCAACTTCGTCATCCGGCCTAAGAAAGGCTCGTGGTGATGGCGGCGCTCAACGCGTGGATGAATGGCGAATTCGTCGGTGCCTGGCAGGTCAACCGCGGAACCCACAACTTTTCGTACGCACCGTCATGGCTGGAGTCCGAGAAATCCCGGCCGCTGTCCCTGTCTCTGCCTCTCACCCGCACCCTGGAGATCAAGGGGGAGGTCGTTGCGAACTATTTCGACAATTTGCTGCCTGACAACGACAAGATCCGCGAGCGCATCGGCCGGAGGTTCAGAACCAAGACGCTCGATGCCTTCGCCTTGCTGGAGGCCATCGGCCGTGACTGCGTCGGCGCCGTGCAGTTGCTTCCGGAAGGAACGGTGCCCGACGGGTGGAACCACGTCGAGTGCGAGCCGTTGACCGAAGAACAGGTCGCCGACGCCCTTCGCGCCGTCCCCGGCGACCCGGTTGCGCGCCAAGTGAATGAAGCCCCACCGTTCCGCATTTCCCTGGCGGGCGCCCAGGAAAAAACCGCCTTCGTGCAGGTCGACGGCCAGTGGTGCAGGCCCCTCGGGGCCACCCCGAGCACTCATATCTTCAAGCTCCCACTCGGAGTGATCGCCAACACGACCAGGGTGGAAATGTTCGACTCCGTCGAGAACGAATGGCTGTGCGCGCAGATCATCCAGGCGCTCGGGCTGCCCATGGCGCACACTGAGATGGCCATGTTTGGCGACCAGCGCGCGCTGGTCGTGGAGCGCTTCGACCGGGGATGGATGAAGGAGGGGAAGTGGATTGCCCGGCTTCCCCAGGAAGACTTCTGCCAGGCGCTGGGCCTGCCTCCCCGTCTGAAGTACGAAGACGATGGGGGCCCGTCCGTCGCCGATGGCCTCAAGCTGCTGTCTGGCAGCGCGGACGCGCAAACGGACAGAACTGCCTTCCAACTCGCCCAGTTGGCCTTCTGGCTCATGGCGGCGCCCGACGGTCATGCCAAGAACTTTTCGATCTTCCTGCGCCAAGGCAATGCCTACGACATGACGCCACTGTACGACGTCCTGTCCGTGTGGCCCTATGTGGGCAAAGGCCGCGGGCAACTGCATCTGCGCAACGCGCGTCTTGCCATGGCGCTGCGTTCAAAGAACACGCACTACGACATCCACACCATCCGCGCCCGCCATTGGCACGACCTTGCCATGAAGAACGGTGGCCCCTTCGTCTGGGAAGCGATGCTAGGCTTGGTTGATCGCGTCGTGCTGGCCCTCGACACCGTCGAGGCACAACTGCCCCAGAGCTTTCCCGAACGCATCTGGGAACCGATCTCGCAAGGAATGCGAAGTCAAGCGGAGAGATTTCTATCAGAGGCCGCCAACGTCTCCTGATCGCGAAGAACGCAGCCTCCTCGCGGCCTTCTCAGCGGTAGCCAACAGTGCCTTGGCTTTCGATGCGCTTCGCAGTTGAGCAAACGCCATGCGCTTTCCCTGGTCATGCCGAAACGGTTCATCACATTAAAAAGATTTCATACTGAGCTACAGCCGCAACGCTGGAAAATGACGAGAACCGGGGATTCACGACACTTGCGAACTCTGCAATCTCATGCGCTGTGCGTATGGTTCCCGGCGCACAGCGCGCAGGATTCTATCAGCGATGCGCCGCCTGCCCGGGATTTACAGCACCCCCGGCTATAATGCGAGGTTGCTGAGCAGACGCCTTCCTCAGCCCGCGATAGCCCCCCGATTTTTAGTTTTTTGAGGACGCCATGAGCGCTAACGATCACACCACGGCCCACGAAGAAGCCCACACCGGCCCGATCAAGACCCCACAGCAGCTGCTGGCCGCGGTTTTTTTCTCTTTCGTCATTCCCATTTTTGCCATCATCGGGCTGGTTTACTACGTGACCTCCGCCAGAGGGCCCTCAGCCGGCGCCGTTGATGCCGAAAAAGCAGTTGCGCAACGCATCCAGAAAATTGGCATGGTCGAAATCCGGGATGCCAACCGCCCCCTCAAATCGGGCGAGGAGGTCTACAAGGCGCAATGCGTTGCCTGCCACGCTGCAGGCGCAGCAGGTGCTCCCAAATTCGGCGACACGGCCGCCTGGGCGCCGCGCCTCCCAAGTGGTTTTGCGGCTCTCTGGAATTCCGCACTGAAAGGCAAGGGTGCCATGGGTGCGCAGGGCGGTGGCGACTTCGAAGACGTCGAAATCGGCCGTGCCGTGGTGTACATGGCTGCTGCTGTCGGCGGCAAATTTGCCGAGCCGGCGGCCCCGGCGGCAGCAGCTCAGGCACCGGCCGCAGAAGCTGCGGCGAGCCCACCGGCCTCCGTGGTGGCAGCGCTGGCAGCAGCCAACAAACCCGCGCAGGCGGCGGCTGGTAGCGCGCCTGCGGCAGCAGGTGCAGGCGAAGCACTGTACAAGCAGGCTTGCGTGGCCTGCCATGCCGCCGGCGTGGCCAACGCACCCAAATTCGGTGACAAGGCAGCCTGGGCACCCCGCATCAAGACCGGCCTGGACGCCCTGACTGCCAGTGTCATCAAGGGCAAGGGTGCCATGCCTCCCAAAGGCGGTTCCACAGCCGCTGACGCTGACATCCGTTCAGCCGTTGAATACATGGTGAGCGCGGCCAAATAGTCAGCGCGGCTGCCATCTCATCAAAGAGCCGGTCACTGACCGGCTTTTTTATTGGCGGGGAAAAATGCCTGTAGCTCCAACATTACAGGCGCATGCCGCTACTTTTTTGCAGCAGCTGCGGGCTGCGCACATAGCCGAATCGCACAGGCAGGTCGCGAGTGGGGAGTTCGTCGGGCACCCACAGCCCCTGTTCCACCGCATCGGCTGCGCAAGCCATGTCCTGCGTGTGGACCAGGCCGAAACCCAGGTCCGTGTCCAGGTACAGCCGGCCATGCTCGTCCACGATACAGCGCTGGACCCGGGCCGGCTGGCCGGTGTGCGCTGTCACCGCAAAGCCGGGCGCCACGTCAATGCGCCAGATCAGCGGGGTAGCTTCCAGCTCGACATAGACGCGCTGCGGGCCGTTCTGGAAAAACCACTGGCCGCCGGCATCGCTTTCGTAGTTGCGCTGGATAAAGTCAATGAGCTTGTCGTGCTTGAGCAGCGAGCCCTTGCCGGCCAAGCTGCCTGACGTCCCCGCGGATGTGAAAGGTCCGGCAGCCTGAGCCTTGTCGTCACGCATGTACCAGTTGCCGCGCGCATCCAGCCCGAGCCAGCCGTAGCAGTTGGGAACGTTGGGCCATTTCGCGATGGCCTGGCGAACAATGTCATCCATGCGGCTATTTTGCGCTGTCCCGGCCTGCTTTGCCCATACCGCCTGATGCACACAGGGTCAAAGCTGCGCAGCCAGAAAAGCGGCGACCGCCTCCGGCATGACGCGCACATGGCCGGGAAATGGCGTCGAGGGGAAGCCCACATGGCCGCCCTCCGCAGGCTGCCAGAGGGTGATGTGGCCGCTCACATCTGCAGCCTGCGGCAGGCTGCTGACGGGAATGAAAGGGTCGTTCAGCGCATTCAACACCAACGCCGGCACCCCGATCTTGTACAGGTGTGGCTTGGCCGAGGCGCGCGCCCAGTAGTCTTCCGTGTTACTGAACCCGTGGAGCGGCGCGGTGAACACATTGTCAAAAGCGTAGAGGTCGCGGGCCGCCAGCAATTTCTCGCGGTCAAAAAGCCCCGGATGCTGCTCCAGCTTTTTCAGCGCCTTGGGCACCATGGTTTTGAGGAACATGCGGGCGTACACCTGACGGTTGAAACCCCGGCCAATGGCCCAGCCGCTGGCCGCCAGATCCAGCGGCGAGCAGACGGAGGCGATGCCCGCGACGACCTGGCGGGCGTCGGCGCCCCACTCACCCGCCCAGCGCATCAGGGCATTGCCGCCCAGCGAGATGCCCACGGCCACCACCGGCCCGGCATGCCGCTGCGCAAAGCGCCTGAGTATCCAGTCGATCTCGGCAAAGTCGCCCGAGTGGTAGGCGCGCGGCGCCAGGTTGAGCTCACCCGAGCAACCGCGAAAATGCGGCACGGCGCAAGCCCATCCGTGGCTGCGGGCCACATCGGCAAAGGCCTCGGCATAGTGGCTGGCCGAAGAACCCTCCAGGCCGTGAAACACGACCAGCAGTGGAGCCTCCACGCTCTTCACTGCGTGTAATTCGCGAGGCCTTGCAGGCCGCGGCTCGGCGGAAAATTGTGTTGCGCCTGCGCTCACCGCCTCTTGCATCGGGATGCTTGCACTCGCAGGTATCGGCGGGGACGGCCACAGCGCCGGGCCGCCCCCAGCAGGGCCAGCGCCCTCGGAGAGCAGCAAACCACCCAAAGCGGGGAGCGTGGGGGCATTACTCACCAGCCAGTCCACATCCACAAAATCGCTATCGGGCGTGGTCCAGCGCTCGCGGCGAAACTGCGGCGGCGGTCCCAGGAAGCGGCGCGAATGCAACGCGGCCCAGATGGTCTGGAGATTGCCGCCTGGAAGCCACCAGGGCGCTGAGTAATTCATCGCTGCGGCCCCCTCAATGAAGAACGGGCGGGATGTCAGAGACTTCCTGCATTTCGCGCGGAGTACCCGGGCTGGCATGGTGAGCGACCAGGCGCCAGCCTTGCGCGGTCTTGTGATACACGTTCGTAGCAATCACGTAGGCGTGGCGCGGGCCTTCGTTGGTCAGCACATCAATGCGCTCGAGCACGCTGTGCACGCTGGCGCTCATGGTTTCCAGCTTGCGCACCTTGATGGCGTGGGCCTGAATGCTGCCGTTGGAGAACATGGCATCAAACGTGGCGCGTATGGCGGCAGCGCCTACCAGCCGCGCGCCGCCGGGGTGTACACAAATGATCTCGTCTTCATCACCCCAGCAGGCCATGAGCTTTTCGATGTCCCCGCTTTGCAATGCTTCGTAAAAAGCAGCCTCGATGTCGTCGGCGTTACCGGTAGTGGCGGGTGGGACTTTGGGTTTGGACATGGAGTCAATCTGGCGATGGGCGATGGAGAGCCGGTGTTGAGTCCGGTGCTGAGTTCTTCTTGGGATTGTGCCCTGCAGCAAGCCAGGCTTGAACCACGCCCTGCATGCTCCGGGCCTGGCCGGCACTTTGGCCTGTGGTGGTGCTCTGGCCCGCCTGCCATAGCAGTTCCGGCGCAGCCACATGTGTGCCCGGGGGCAACACGCGCAAGGCAGCATCCACAAACTCGGCCAGCTTGGCCGGGCGCACCGGCTGCTCGCTCGCCGGGACCATGTACTTCAAGGTGGAGAGCATCCAGCCCGCCGTCTTCTCCAGCAGACCCGAAACCGCCGGCGCTTCAGCCTTGCGGGCCGAACGAACCAGCAGCACGCGCTCAAAGCCGAGGGCGACAACGGCCTGCTCGTCCAGATTGGCGAGGCCGCGTTTGAGCGCATCGGGCAAACGCCCCGACGCGTGCGGCACCACGATGACCAGGGTTTGCACGCCGCAGCGCTTGAGCCAGCGGGCCAGCGCTGGCAATTGCTCAGGGGCTGGCGTCCAGAGCGTGCGTTCACGTCCGTTGTAAAGCCGGGGCGGCTCGAACATGACCAGGCCGGTGTGCACCGGTTGCGGTCTGGCGGGCCACTGCTCAATCGGCAGGGGAGCGGCCAGCGCAATACCCACCGCCGGCAGGCCGGTGGCCATGGGTTCGGAAACCAGCACTTCCGTATGCGCAAACCGGCCACTGCCCACAAGGCGGCGCAAGACCTCGCTGCCCAGGACGCCAGCAACCCCTGCCACGAGCAGCCGGGGCCTGGCCGGCTGGGCGAATGCAGGTGGATGCAGTGACGCCTGCAGCGCCTGCAGCGGATTGCCCACCGGCAAGGTGCTGCGAGGTGCGGAAGGAGTGGACGACATTCGACTATGTTAGTGTTGCGGCTTGTATTTTGGAGGCCCTTCCATGAAATCCCGTAGTTTTAGTTTTGCCGGCTGGATGATGGCGGCCGCGCTGAGCGCGCTGCTCACCGGTTGCGGCTACAACGACTTTCAGCGCCTGGACGAGCAGACCAAATCCGCCTGGTCCGAGGTGCTGAACCAGTACCAGCGCCGCGCTGACCTGGTCCCCAACATTGTCGCCACTGTCAAGGGCGAGGCCGCTTTCGAGCAGGACACGTTGACCAAGGTCATAGAGGCGCGCGCCAAGGCCACATCCATCCAGGTCACGCCCGAAACCCTGAACGACCCGGCCGCCTTCAACAAATTCCAGCAGGCCCAGGGCGAACTCGGCAGCGCGCTCAGCCGGCTGATGGTGGTCAGCGAGCGCTATCCCGAACTCAAGGCCAACCAGGGTTTTCGTGACTTGCGGGTACAGCTGGAAGGCACCGAAAACCGCATCACGGTGGCGCGCAATCGCTACATCCAGGCGGTGCAGGAGTACAACGTGCTGACACGCAGCTTCCCCAGCAACCTGACGGCCATGGTGTTCAGCTACAGCGTCAAACCCAACTTCAATGTGCAGAACGAGGCACAGATCTCCACACCGCCTGTCGTTGACTTCAAGAAATAAGCGTTACCCTGGGATTGACCGTGCGTCGTTTTGCGGGTTTTCCAATTCGGGGCGGCGTCCTCCTGATGCTGGCCATGCTGCTGGCCGGCTGGCTGTCGCTGGCGTGGGCGCAAGGCGTGCAGGCGGTGCCGGCCCTGACGGCCCATGTCATGGACAGTACCGGTACGCTGGACGCGGCCCAGCGCGCGGCGCTTGAGGCCAAGCTGACGGCCTTTGAGCAAGCGCGCGGCGCCCAGGTCGTGATGCTGATCGTGGCGACCACCCAGCCCGAAGACATCGCCGCCTACGCCCAGCGGGTGGGCGACACCTGGAAGATAGGGCGCAAGGATATCGGTGATGGCCTGCTGCTGGTGGTCGCAAAGAACGACCGAAAGGTCCGGATCGAAACCACCAAAGCCCTTGAAGGCGCCATTCCCGACCTGGCGGCGCGCCAGATCATCGAGAGCGCGATTACCCCACGCTTCAGGCAGGGCGACTTTGCCGGCGGTCTGAACGCTGCCGCGGACCAGATCATGGCGCGCATCAGTGGGGAGAACCTGCCCACCCCCGAGAGCAAGAGCGCAAGCCGCCAGCAGGACAGCGGCTTCGACTGGATGGACCTGGCCGTCTTCCTGTTTTTTGCAGTGCCCATTGGCGCCCGCATCATTTCCGGTGTGCTGGGGCGCAAGGCCGGTTCGGTGGCCACCGGCGGCGCGGTTGGCGTGCTGGCCTGGATATTCACCAGCAGCTTGGTTGTCGCCGGCATCGCCGCGCTGGTGGGCCTGGTATTCGCCCTGTTTGCAAGCCTGGGCTCGCTGGGCCGGGGTAGCCGCTCTTCGGGCTGGGGTGGCCCGGGCACCATGGGAGGCTTTGGT
Organism: Polaromonas sp. JS666; assembly: GCF_000013865.1. Lineage (NCBI taxonomy): Bacteria > Pseudomonadati > Pseudomonadota > Betaproteobacteria > Burkholderiales > Comamonadaceae > Polaromonas > Polaromonas sp. JS666. The sequence goes on along the minus strand of NC_007948.1, from coordinate 352,150 downwards.
AGTGGCGGTGGCAGTTGGGGCGGCAGCAGCGGCGGCGGCTTCAGCAGCGGTGGCGGTGGAGACTTTGGGGGCGGCGGCGCCTCGGGTGACTGGTAGACCCTCATGGCGAACAAGCTCAAAACCTTTATCAAGCACCTGTGGATGGACGCCTCCGATGCCCGGCGCGCGATCCCGCCCGACATGCTGCAGCGCGTGACACAGCGGGTGGCTGCCAGCGAGCGTCGCCACAGCGGCGAAATCCGCATTTGCGTGGAAGCGTCTTTGCCAGCCAGCTATCTGTGGCGATTGAGCCAGCAGCAACCCATCAGCGCCCTGACGCGGCAGCGTGCGCTGAGCCTGTTTGGCAAGCTGCGCGTCTGGGACACCGAGCACAACAACGGTGTGCTCATTTATGTGCTGCTGGCCGAGCATGCCATCGAAATTGTGGCGGACCGCGGCGTGGCCCGGCATGTGAGCCCGGCGCAGTGGCAGGCCATGGTGGCACGCATGGCCAGCGCGTTCCGGGAAAAGCGCTATGAAGACGGGCTGACCCAGGCGCTTGAAGAAACCTCGGCCGTCTTGATGACGCACTTCGCGGTGAATGCGACGCAGAACGGTTCGCCCGGCCAGTCAAACGAGTTGCCGGACACCCCCCTGCTTCAGTAAGCCGCCATCGGATACGCGAACCTTCGCGGGACCCGTTCAACGCGCGAACAGCACACCCAGAACAAACAGCGCAGTCAACACCAGCGCCACTCGCCGGAACCATGTTTTGCGCGACCGCTTGGCCTTGCGCCGGGGCGAAAGCCGGTCTACCCCTGCCAAGCTGTCCAGTGCACTGTCCATATGTGTTACCTCGTCGACAAGTTTGGAGCCGTCATACGATAAGGCGCCGCGTCGTGAGTCATTGTCAGTTTGGGTATCCAGTTGTTACCGGATAGGCTGCATAATCCCTGTTAAGCGGAGCAGCGGGCACTCCAGATTGACTCGCTGGTAGTGCCTGTATGGTGGGACATAGCCATCTGAATCAGAAGATGGCGTGCCGGCCTGTTGTGGAAACTGACTTGCAGCCCGCCCGCCATGAGCACTAGCGGGCTGCCATAAAAAAGCCCCTCACCTTGCGGGAGGGGCTCGTACGGCTCCATCGAGGGAACCGGCGCAACAGGCTTGACCCGCTGTACGCCTTTATTTTTATTTTTTCTGGCGGTATTTGCGCAGTGCGGCAATCTGGGCGGCCATGACGGTGAGTTCAGACTGGGCCATGGCGATGTCAATGTCGCTTCTGGCGTTTTTCAGTGCCTCTTCCGCGGCTGCCTTGGCTTCGCTGGCCTTGGTCTCGTCCAGGTCCTTGCCACGAATGGCGGTGTCGCTCAAGACCGTCACGCAATTGGGCTGCACTTCCAGCAGTCCACCGGCCACAAACACAAACTCTTCCGTGCCATCCTCTTTTTCAATGCGCACGGCACCCGGCTTGATGCGGGTGATCAGCGGCGTGTGGCGCGGGTAAATCCCCAGCTCGCCGGCCTCACCGGGTAAAGCCACAAACCTGGCTTCACCGGAGAAGATGGACTCTTCTGCGCTGACGACGTCGACGTGGATGGTATTCATATGAACCGCCCGTTAAACTTTTTTCGCTTTTTCAAACGCTTCGTCAATGGTGCCGACCATGTAGAAAGCCTGCTCTGGCAGGTGATCACACTCGCCAGCCACAATCATCTTGAAGCCGCGAATGGTTTCGGCCAGGCTCACGTACTTGCCGGGCGAGCCGGTGAACACTTCAGCGACGTGGAAGGGCTGCGACAGGAAACGCTGGATCTTGCGGGCGCGGGCCACGGCCAGCTTGTCTTCAGGGGCCAGTTCGTCCATGCCCAGAATCGCAATAATGTCGCGCAGTTCCTTGTAACGCTGCAGCGTGCCCTGCACTGCACGGGCAGTGGCGTAGTGGTCTTCACCCACCACGTTGGGGTCGAGCTGGCGGCTGGTCGAATCCAACGGGTCCACGGCGGGGTAGATACCCAACGAGGCGATGTCACGGCTCAGCACCACGGTGGAGTCCAGGTGGGCAAAGGTCGTGGCAGGCGAGGGGTCGGTCAAGTCGTCCGCCGGCACGTAAACGGCCTGGATGGACGTGATGGAACCGACCTTGGTGGAGGTAATACGCTCTTGCAGGCGACCCATTTCCTCGGCCAGCGTTGGCTGGTAGCCCACGGCGGAAGGCATGCGGCCCAGCAGCGCAGACACTTCGGTACCAGCCAGCGTGTAGCGGTAGATGTTGTCCACGAAGAACAGCACGTCGCGGCCTTCGTCACGGAAGGACTCGGCGATCGTCAGGCCGGTCAGCGCCACGCGCAGACGGTTGCCTGGGGGCTCGTTCATCTGGCCATACACCATGGCCACTTTGGACTCGCCGAGGTTCTCGAGGTTCACCACGCCGGAATCGGCCATCTCGTGGTAGAAGTCGTTGCCTTCACGGGTACGCTCGCCCACACCGGCAAACACGGACAGGCCCGAGTGCGCCTTGGCGATGTTGTTGATGAGCTCCATCATGTTCACGGTCTTGCCGACGCCGGCGCCGCCGAACAGGCCCACCTTGCCGCCCTTGGCGAACGGGCACACCAAGTCAATCACCTTGATGCCGGTTTCCAGCAGTTCCTGCGATGGCGACAGTTCGTCGTAGGCTGGAGCCTTGCGGTGAATCGGGGCGGTCAGCGTCTGATCAACCGGGCCGCGCTCGTCGATGGGCGCACCCAGCACGTCCATGATGCGGCCCAGCGTGGCCTTGCCCACGGGAACCGTGATGTTGGCGCCGGTGTTGTACACCGTGTTGCCGCGGCGCAGGCCATCCGACGTGCCCAGCGCGATGGTACGCACAATCCCGTCACCCAGCTGCTGCTGGACTTCCAGCGTCAGCGCGGAGCCTTCCATCTTGAGTGCGTCATAAATCTTGGGCATCTGGTCACGCGCAAACTCCACGTCCACCACCGCACCAATACACTGAACAATCTTGCCTTGAGCCTGAGCCATGATTGAATCCTTTTCCGTTCTTTAAATCTTGAATCGCTGTTGACCCGGGGTCAGACAGCTGCTGCACCGGCAACGATTTCCGAAAGTTCTTTCGTGATCGCCGCTTGACGCGTTTTGTTGTAGATCAGCTTGAGTTCGCCAATGACGCTGCCGGCGTTGTCGGTTGCAGCCTTCATGGCCACCATGCGGGCCGACTGCTCGGACGCCATGTTTTCGGCCACGGCCTGGTAAATCAGCGCCTCCACATAGCGGAGCAGCAGGTCGTCAATCACGGTCTGCGCGTCCGGCTCGTAGATATAGTCCCAGCCATGCTGGTCCTTGTCGGCCTGCAGATGAGCCGCCGTCAACGGCAGCAACTGCTCAACCACCGGTTCCTGGCGCATGGTGTTGATGAACTTGGTGTAGCACAGGTAGACCGCATTGATCTTGCCTTCGCTGTAGGCGTCGAGCAGCACCTTGACGGGGCCAATCAGTTTTTCGAGGTGCGGCTTGTCACCCAGCTGGGTGGCATGCGACACCACTTTGGCGCCGACCCGGTTAAGGAAACCCAGGCCCTTGTTTCCAATGGCCACGGCCAGCGCATCATGTCCCGCAGCCTGCAGATCCTTGAGCTTGCTGGTGACCGCCCGGAGTACATTGGTGTTCAAACCGCCGCACAGGCCCTTGTCAGTCGTCACCACGATAAACCCGGTGGCCTTGGCGTCGTTGGACTCCATGAAGGCATGGGTGTATTCGGGGTTGGCCTGACTCAGGTTGGCCGCGACGTTGCGAATCTTGTCGCTGTAAGGACGGGCGGCGCGCATCCGTTCCTGCGCCTTGCGCATTTTGGAGGCGGCCACCATTTCCATGGCCTTGGTGATCTTCTTGGTGTTTTCCACCGATTTGATCTTGCCGCGTATTTCCTTGCCTGCTGCCATAGTTGGTCCTAAGGGTTCCTGATGGTTTCTTGAGGGCTACTGTTCAGGCTGGCTCAGGCAAACGCCTTCTTGAACGCAGCCACTGCCGTGTTCAACTCGGCCTCGGCGTCCTTGTCCATGGCCTTGTTGGCTTCCAGCTTGGCCATCAGCGCAGCGTTCTTGTCCTTGAGCCAGGCATGCAGGCCGTGCTCGAAAGCCAGGACCTTCTTGACTTCCACGTCATCCATGAAGCCCTTGTTCACAGCGAACAGCGTGGCGGCCATGTTGGAGATGGACAGGGGCGAGTACTGGGCCTGCTTGAGCAACTCGGTCACGCGGGCACCGCGGTCCAGCTGCTTGCGGGTGGCTTCATCCAGGTCGGAAGCGAACTGCGCAAAAGCGGCCAGTTCACGGTACTGGGCCAGGTCGGTACGGATACCGCCGGACAGGTTCTTGATCAGCTTGGTCTGGGCGGCGCCACCGACGCGGGACACCGAGATACCGGCGTTGATCGCGGGACGGATACCGGCGTTGAACAGGCTGGTTTCCAGGAAGATCTGGCCGTCGGTGATCGAGATCACGTTGGTCGGCACGAAAGCGGACACGTCGCCAGCCTGCGTTTCGATGATCGGCAGTGCGGTCAGCGAGCCGGTCTTGCCCTTGACGGCGCCTTTGGTGAAGTCTTCAACATACTTCTCGTTCACGCGGGCTGCGCGCTCGAGCAGGCGGCTGTGCAGATAGAACACGTCGCCAGGGTAGGCTTCGCGGCCGGGTGGACGGCGCAGCAGCAACGAGACCTGGCGGTAAGCCACGGCCTGCTTGGACAGATCGTCATACACAATCAGCGCATCTTCACCACGATCGCGGAAGTATTCGCCCATCGTACAGCCGGAGTAGGCGCTCACATATTGCATGGCGGCCGACTCGGAAGCGGAAGCCGCCACCACAATGGTGTACTCCATCGCGCCGGCCTGCTCCAGCGAGCGAACCACGTTCTTGATCGAGGAGGCCTTCTGGCCGATCGCGACATAGACGCAGGAAACGCCTTTGCCCTTCTGGTTGATGATGGCGTCGATGGCCACGGCGGTCTTGCCGGTCTGGCGGTCGCCGATGATCAGTTCGCGCTGGCCACGGCCGACGGGCACCATGGAGTCGATGGACTTCAGGCCGGTCTGCAGGGGCTGGTCAACGGATTTACGGGCGATCACCCCGGGCGCCACCTTTTCGATCACGTCGGTCATCTTGGCATTGATCGGGCCTTTGCCGTCGATCGGCTGGCCCAGCGCGTTGACCACACGGCCCAGCAGCTCCGGTCCGACCGGTACTTCCAGAATGCGGCCCGTGCACTTGACGGTGTCGCCTTCGGCAATGTGCTCGTACTCGCCCAGAATCACGGAGCCGACCGAGTCACGCTCGAGGTTCAGCGCCAGGCCGTAAGTAGGCGTGCCGTCGGCGGTCGCGGGGAATTCCAGCATCTCGCCCTGCATCACATCGGACAGGCCGTGGATGCGGACAATACCGTCGGTCACCGAAACCACGGTGCCCTGGTTGCGAATGTCGGCACTGACAGTCAGGCCTTCGATACGGCTCTTGATCAGTTCAGAAATTTCTGCGGGATTGAGTTGCATGACTCTTTCCTTCTTTCTAGGTTGTTGGCTAAAGACTTGGGAGATGCGCGAAGGCGCCGGCTCAAGAAATCAGCGCCACTTTCATTTGCTCTAAACGGGCTTTCACCGAGGTGTCCAGCACCTCGTCACCCACCACGACACGTACGCCGCCAATCAGGGCCGGCTCCAGCTCCACCGCGAAGTTGAGCTTGCGGCCGAAGCGCTTTTCCAGCGTTGCAGCCAGATCAGCCAATGCCGGACCTTCCAGCGGAAATGCGCTGTATACGGTGGCATCGGAGGAACCGCTCTGCGCATTTTTCAGCACGCGGAACTGGGCGGCAATTTCCGGCAGGACGCTGATGCGGCCGTTCTCGATGACGGTGCGCAGGAAATTCTTCGCGGCGTCCGGCAGCTGGCTTTTGGCAACGCCGGAGATCACGTCAAAAGTCTGGGTCACCGTGACGCCGGGATTGCCGGCAAACTGCTGCAGTTGCACGTTGGCGGCAATGGCCGCCAGTTCATCGAGCCAGGCAGCGGCGGCGCCCAGATCAGACCCGGAGGCCTTGAACAGCGCTTCAGCGTAGGGACGGGCAATGGTGGCTAGTTCGGCCATGTATACGCTCGCTTAAAGTTCGGTCTTCAGGCGGCCCAGCAAGTCAGCATGCACGCCGGCATTGACTTCCTTGCGCAGAATCTGCTCGGCACCCTTGACGGCCAGTGCGGCCACCTGCTCGCGCAGGGTCTCGCGGGCCTTGACGGTTTGCTGCTCGGCTTCGACCTTGGCGGCGGCAATGATCTTGCTGCCCTCTTCGGTCGCCTTGGCTTTGGCTTCTTCGATCAGGGCCTGGGCACGGCGCTCGGCCTCAGCCAGGCGCACCGCCGATTCGCCACGCGATTTGGCCAGCTCTTCTTCGACGCGCTTGTTGGCAACGGAGAGTTCGGATTTGGCCTTGTCGGCAGCGGCGAGGCCGTCAGCGATTTTTTGGGCACGCTCGTCCAGCGCTTTCATAATGGGTGGCCACACAAATTTCATTGTGAACCACACCAGGATCGCGAAAACGATCGCCTGGACGAACAGGGTTGCATTAATACTCACGGCAACGCCTTTCTGTCGAATGTTGTGATGATTACTTCAGCACAAAAGGATTGGCAAACGCGAACATCATCGCGATACCCACGCCGATCAGGAAGGCGGCGTCGATCAGACCTGCGAGCAGGAACATCTTGGTTTGCAGTTCATTCATCAGCTCAGGCTGGCGGGCAGCGGCTTCGAGGTATTTGCTACCCATGATGCCGATGCCGATACATGCGCCGACAGCGCCCAGGCCAATAATCAGGCCAGCGGCCAAAGCGACGAAACCGAGAACGTGTTCCATTTAAAGCTCCTATGGATTTAATTAACTAACAAACAAAAGAAAAAAGGAAAAGAAAACCAGACCGACAAAACCTAGTGGTGATCGTGGGCCTGGCCCACATACACCAGCGCCAGCATCATGAAAATGAAGGCCTGCAAGGTGATGATCAGAATATGGAAAATGGCCCAGACAGCGCCGGTCAGGATCTGGCCGACCGGCAACAGGACGCCCGACAGCGAGGCAGCGGCAGCGCCGCCCATGAGCGCGATCAGCATGAACACCAGTTCGCCCGCATACATGTTGCCAAACAGTCGCATGCCATGCGAAACCGTTTTGGCCGCGAACTCGATCATCTGCATCAGGAAGTTGACCGGCCACAGCACCGGGTGGCTACCGAACGGCGCCGTGAAAAGCTCATGCAGCCAGCCGCCTGCGCCTTTGATCTTGATGTTGTAGGCAATGCAGACCAGCAAGACCGAGGTCGACAGGCCCAGCGTGGTGGAAAGATCGGCGGTAGGCACAACCCGCATGTAGGCGTGGTGCGGGTCATGCCCGGCGGCGCCATAAATCGCCGCCCAGATCCTGGGCAGCAAGTCCACGGGCAGCAAGTCCATGGCGTTCATCAGGAAAATCCAGACAAAGACGCTCAGGGCCAGCGGCGCGACCAGCTTGCGGCTGTGGGTGTTCTTGATGATGCCGCGGGCCTGGGTGTCCACCATTTCCACCAGAATTTCCACCGCAGCCTGAAAGCGCCCAGGAGCACCCGCCGTTGCGGACCGCGCGGCCCACCACATGAAAAAGCTGCCAGTGATGCCCAACAGCAGCGCCCAGAAAATGGAGTCTAGGTTGTACACCGAAAAATCGATGACGCCGCTCATGGGCTTGTTTTGCCAATGCGTCAGGTGGTGACCGATGTACTCACCGGCGGTCGGGCCTTGGGCAGTCGTAGCTAAAGTGGCTTCAGAACTCATCACTCAACTCTTCTTAATATTGATTAGGCTAATCTGTTCGATCGGGACTGGAACCAGAGCACCAGCCAGACCACCTTCATTGTCACCACCAAACCGACCAGCAGGGCTGGCCAGCTCAAATCCGAAACCATGCGGGGGGCGGCAAACAACATCGCCACCGTCAGGCCAATCTTGACCATTTCCCACAAAAAAAATCCAGCCACCGCAGCGCCCGGATTCATGGCCGACACCTTGCTGGTCAGGCCGCGTGCAAACAAGGCACCCGGCACAACCACAGCCAGCACCCCATACATCGCCGACCAGCCCACACTTGGCCTTCCGGTCAGCAGCCAGGCGGCACACGCCACCAGAACACCGACCACCAACTGCCCCGCCAACACAGCCCACGGAGAGATGGAAGGCTTCGCTTCACGAAGCTTTTGGGCTTCCTCGCGCGTCAGGGGCTTGAAACCCTCGTCGAGCGCGCCATCTTCATCTCTCTCCCACGCGTCCTGCGCGGAGTGCCGGGCTCTGGAGTTTTCGGCCGAACTTGCTATTTTGGACATCACAAATTACGGGAAAGTTACAGGGCCGTTGCCAGCAAAGCCCTTGATTATACGTAGAAACCCCAGCGCGCCGACAAAACCCGGAATTTGAATCTGAATTAGGGGCGATTGACACGCCCGGCCAGGGGTGTAGCCGGGTGGTCCACAATCGGGGTTTTGGGCTGCCCCCATGGCCGTCCCCCTCATTCGCGAAAGAATATCTGCCATGCACGCCCTGATGAAATTTCTCCATGTCGTTGCCGCTATCGCCTGGCTGGGCGGCGTGAGTTTCATGCTGTTTGCCCTGCGCCCTGCGGCGGCTGAACTGCTGGCTCCGCCCCAGCGGCTACCCCTCATTGCGCAAGTGCTGCGCCGTTTTTTTTGGCTGGTATGGCCCGCCATCGGCATCCTGCTCCTGAGCGGCCTGGCCATGCTGCTGGGCATCGGAATGAAAAACGCGCCGCTCGGCTGGCACCTGATGCTCGGCATCGGGCTTGTGATGTTTGCGCTGTTTGGCCATCTTTACTTCGGACCTTTTCGCCGCATGAAACAGGCCCTCGGCAATTCGAACTGGCCGGAAGGCGGCCGCCGCGCCGGACAGATCGCCACCCTGGCCATCACCAACCTGGCGTTGGGCGCCCTGGCCATCGCTGCGGTCATCTTCCTGGTCTGAATATGGTGCAGGTCAATATTTTTTTCCGGTCCTTGCTGTGAGAGCACAGAAAAGCACGGCGCCACGTCGCACAGGATGGACCGGTCGGCTGAAGGCCTTGCTGCCCACCCGCGAAACGCTGTCGGCCCACCCCTGGCTCAAGCCTGTGGCCCATCGGCTGCTGGACCCCCAGTTGTGGCGGCCGCACCACGAATCGGTGGCACGCGGCGTGGCCATTGGCATCTTCTGGGCCTTCGCCATTCCGTTCGCGCAATTCCTGGTGGCGGCGGCCCACAGCGTATGGTGGCGCGCCAATATCCCGGTAGCCGCCGGCGTCACACTGATCACCAACCCATTCACCATAGGCTTCTGGCTCTGGCTGGCCTACCAGGTGGGCCGCCCCTTGCTGGACGCCCCGCCGCCGCCGACCGTGGCGGAGGGAGCCGGCGTAGTCGCCTGGCTGACGTCCTTCGGCGCCCCCGCCATTCTTGGCATGGGCATCTTTGCCGTAGGCGGCTCGATTACCAGCTACATGCTCGTCAAGCTTGTCTGGCGCCTGCGCATCTGGTTCAAGCGCCGCCATCGATAGACAATCAGCTTCGCCCGCAACACCGCCCCATCCGCCTCCATCGCCTTCACCGCCTCCAATCAGTCCTCCGACCTTACTTTTTCCCGTTCATCATGACGTCCTCTTCCCCCTCTACCCTGCCCGACACACCGTGCTACCTCAACGGCGAGTTCACCAGCCTGAAAGACGCCAAGATCAGCGTGCTGGACCGGGGCTTCATCTTTGGCGATGGGGTGTATGAGGTCGTGCCGGCCTACGCGGGCAAGCTGTTCCGCTTTGAGCAGCACATGGCGCGCCTTAGCCGCAGCCTGGCGGAACTGCGCATCGCCAACCCCATGACACACGCCGAGTGGCGCGAACTCACGCTCAAACTGATAGCGTCTTACGACCAATCCATGCCGGCCGACATGGAGAAAGGCAACCAGCTGATCTACATCCAGGTCACCCGCGGCGTGGCCATGCGCGACCACCCCATGCCGCCCGGCCTGACGCCCACCGTCTTCGTCATGACCAACGCCCTGAAGTTGCCCGGCGCGCAGCAGCGCGAGCAGGGCGTGGCCTGCGTGACCGCTGACGACTTCCGTTGGGAAAAGGCCCACATCAAAAGCGTCAGCCTGCTGGGTGCGGTGTTCTCGCGCCAGATCAGCGTGGACGCCGGCGCGGTCGAAACCGTGATGTTCCGTGACAACTACCTGAGCGAAGCAGCCTCCAGCAACGTCTGGGTCGTCAAGAACGGCACGGTGATGGGACCGCCGAAGGACCAGCTGGTGCTCGAGGGCATCCGTTACGGCCTGATGGAGGAAATGTGCCGGGCCCTGGGCCTGGGGTTTGAGCTGCGCCGCATCACGCGCGCCGAAGTACTGGCGGCCGACGAGTTGCTGCTGTCGTCGGCCACCAAGGAGGTACTGCCCGTCACCCTGCTGGACGGTCAACCGGTTGGAAATGGCAAGCCCGGCCCCATCTATGCCAGCTTGTATGCTGCATACCAGCAGGCCAAGCGAGAGCAATCAACATGACGACTTCACCGAAAAACCCGCCGACAACCCCGCCGAACGCCGCGCCCGAACCCGCACCGCGTCAGGAGTCGCTGATCGACTACCCTTCGCTCTTCCCCATCAAGGTCATGGGCGAAAAAGTCGATGGGCTGGTGGCGGCAATCACCTCCGTGGCGCACCAGTTCGACCCCGTGTTTGACGCCACCACCATCGAGCTGCGCGAAAGCAAGGGCGGCAAATACCTGGGCGTCACCATCACGGTGACCGCCACCAGTCGCGAGCAGCTGGACGAGCTCTACCGCACACTGTCCACCCATCCGATGGTCAAGGTGGTTCTGTAAATCGCATCAGTTTTACCGCTCAAAATTTCATAAGGAATAGCGCCACAATTCTTGTGAAAATAATTTGACACTTATTTTCACAAGATTATCATCATGGAATTCTTATAAAAATTCCCATGGCAGAACAAACGCAAAGAGCTGGGCGCTACATCCAACAACTAACGGGCTACAGAGCTTTTGTCCCCGAAGGCTTGCCCCCGAATCCGGACATTGAATTCGACGGAGAACTGCGCACCTTGCTGTCCGCCGCCGACCGGGACATCGCCCGCCTTGACGCTATCGCCACTTTGCTCCCCAACCCGGACTTGTTTGTCGCCATGTACGTGCGCCACGAGGCTGTGCTGTCGTCACAAATCGAAGGTACTCAGAGCACATTGGAAGACGTACTGGCTTTTGAGGCGCAGGGCACGAGCAACGACACGCCCAAAGACGTAGAAGAAGTCATTAACTACGTGCGCGCCATGAACCACGGCCTGCGGCGTCTGAATGAGCTGCCGTTGAGTCTGCGCCTGCTCAAAGAGATCCATGGCGAGCTCATGCAGAACGTGCGCGGTGGCGAAAAAACGCCAGGCGAATTCCGCACATCGCAAAACTGGATCGGATCAGCCGGCAGCACGCTCGCCAATGCCTCCTTTGTGCCGCCCCCACCTCATGAGTTGATGAACGCTTTGGGCATGCTTGAGAAATTCCTGCATGAAGGCAAATCCACAGTTCCTCTGCTCATTCGCTGCGGTCTGGCACATGCGCAGTTTGAAACCATTCATCCTTTTCTGGATGGCAACGGCCGCGTAGGTCGCCTGCTGATCACGCTCATCCTGTGCGAGGAGCAGGCGCTGTCACGCCCTTTGCTCTACCTGTCTGTTTTTCTCAAGGCGCATCGCAGCGAGTATTACGACCGTCTTACCGCCATCCGGGACCACGGCCATTGGGAACAGTGGCTCAAATTCTTCCTGCGTGGCGTCAGCCAGACGGCTCGGGCGGCCACACAGACAGCCACTGACATCGTCAAAATGCGCGAGGCGCACCGTAACGCCCTCATGAAAAGCCCCAAAGCACTCAAGCTGCTGGACAGCCTCTTCCAGCAGCCACTGGTTTCACCCAACCGCATTGCAGAAATTGTGGGTTGCACCCACCCCACTGCCGTCAAACTCGCGCGCGACCTGGAAGAACGCGGCTGGCTGCGTGAAGTCACTGGCTTTGAGCGAAATCGCCTGTATCGCTACCAGCCCTATATGGAACTCTTCCACCGCGAAACCGTGGAGGCCACCTTTGCAGCGCAGTCTCCCATTCAAACAAGCGTCGGCGTCAGCTGAACAACGGACACCGATCACACATGCCTACCCTCGACTGGCTCAACCGCGCTCAAGCCTTCACCACTTCCGGCTGCGTTCCTTACCGCCTGCTGGAAGAAGTATCGATACATACACCAACCACCAAAACCGAAACGTCACAGCCTGAACGGGACGGCGTGGGAATGTCCGGGCAACTGGACGCCTTGCTTGCATGAATATGGAAATACGTCACCTGGGTCGGGTCGATTACCTGCCCACCTACGAGGCCATGCAGGCCTTCACGCTTGAGCGCACCGCGGCAACGCCGAATTCGCTATGGATTTGTGAGCACCCACCGGTCTATACACAAGGGCTGGCGGGAAAAATAGAACATGTATTGAATCCCGGCGACATCCCCGTGGTGCAAACCAACCGCGGCGGCCAGGTGACCTACCATGGCCCCGGGCAGGTGGTGGCTTACCCGCTGATCGACCTCAAGCAGGCCGGCTACTACGTCAAGGAATATGTCTACCGCATCGAGGAAGCGGTCATCAGGACCCTGTCGCATTTTGGCGTCACAGGGCACCGCGTACCCGGCGCGCCGGGGATTTATGTGCGGCTGGATGATCCGTTTAGCCATGCACGGCTGCGGCCCTCACCCCAACCCTCTCCCAAAGGGAGAGGGAGCAGCACCCCGGTTTTACTCCCTCCCCTTCCGGGGGAGGGCGGGGGGGGGGGAGGGCCCGATCCCGACCCTTTCCACAGCCTGGGGAAAATCGCCGCACTGGGCATCAAGGTCAGCCGCCACTGCACCTACCACGGCGTGGCGCTCAACGTGGCCATGGACCTGGAACCCTTCTCACGCATCAACCCTTGCGGCTATGCCGGACTGAAAACGGTCGACCTTCGTACAATCGGGGTATCTGTCACGTGGCAAGAGGCTGCGGACGTGTTGGGGCAGAAGCTGTCAAGTTATCTGGCACCCTGATTTCCCGCTCGGGCTGAGCCTGTCCAAGCCCCCGGTTCACACCGGCCATGAGCGGATTACCCAGCCCTTCGACAGGCTCAGGGCAAACGGCACCCGACATGAGCACATCAGAAGCCACCAATCCAGTTGTCCGCGACGTCCAGGCCCTGGAAACCTACAACCCGCTGGCCAAGCAGAAGGCGGCGGCCAAGCTGTCGCGCATTCCGGTCAAGGTGGAACGCGCCGAGGTGCTGAAGAAGCCCGACTGGATTCGCGTCAAGGCCGGCAGCCCAACCACCCGCTTTTACGAGATCAAGCAGATCCTGCGGGAAAACAAGCTCAACACCGTGTGCGAAGAAGCCAGTTGCCCCAACATCGGCGAGTGTTTCGGCAAGGGCACCGCCACCTTCATGATCATGGGCGACAAATGCACGCGCCGCTGCCCGTTTTGCGACGTCGGCCACGGCCGGCCCGATCCGCTGGACGTGAATGAGCCCGAGAACCTGGCCAAAACCATTGCCGCACTCAGGCTCAAATACGTCGTGATCACCAGCGTGGACCGCGACGACCTGCGCGACGGCGGCAGCGGGCATTTTGTCGAATGCATCCAGAAAATTCGTGAACTGTCGCCCGGCACCACCATCGAAATCCTGGTGCCCGACTTCCGCGGCCGCGACGACCGCGCGCTGGAAATCCTCAAGGCTGCACCGCCTGACGTGATGAACCACAACCTCGAGACCGCGCCGCGCCTGTACAAGGAAGCGCGTCCCGGCAGCGACTATCAGTTCTCCCTGAACCTGCTCAAGAAATTCAAGGCGCTACACCCCAACGTGCCCACCAAGAGCGGCATCATGGTCGGCCTGGGTGAAACCGACGAAGAGATTTTGCAGGTCATGCGTGACATGCGCACCCACAACATCGACATGCTGACCATTGGCCAGTACCTGGCACCGTCGACCAGCCACCTGCCGGTGCGCCGCTATGTGCACCCCGACACCTTCAGGATGTTTGAAGAGGAAGCCTACAAGATGGGCTTTACCCACGCCGCCGTGGGTGCAATGGTGCGCTCCAGCTACCACGCCGACCAGCAGGCCCACGCCGCGGGTGTCGCCGACAAGGCCGACGCCGCATCGGCGCCCTGACCCATGGACAGGCCGCAGGGCTCGCTGTCGCTACGCCGCTACGGCGCCTCGCACGGCAGCCATGCGCATGCGCACTTTCAGGTGCTGCTCGGACTGGAGGGCGTGCTGGAGCTCGAGGTGCAGGGCCGCGGCAGGCGCATTGCCGCCGGCGAGGGCTGCGTGATTATTCCAGGCGAGCGGCACGACTTTGAATCGAAGCAGGGCAGCCGCTGCCTGGTGCTGGACACGCACCACGCCGGCTGGTCGTATTGCGACCCGTCGCCGGCACAAAGCACAGAAGCCATCGCCCTGGCCCATTATCTGGAGCAGGCCTTGCAGCAGCAGGGCAGCCTGGCCCACCACTGCGGCCCGCTGTTGTTGCTGCAGGCATGGCAAAGGCCGGCAGCTCTCGCCGAGAAGACGGCGCGGCCAGCGCGACATCAGCGCGCCATTGACTGGCACCAGCTGGCTGGCTGGACGCAGCTGCGGCTGCACGAACCCCTGAGCGTTGCGCAGCTCGCCGCGCAGGCTTTCCTGAGCCCGACCCAGTTCGCAGCGCGGTGCCGTCGCGAAACCGGCCAGAGCGTCATGCAATGGCTGCGCAGCCAGCGTCTGGCACTGGCTTTGCAATTGCAGGGGCGCGGCGTGACGGTTGCAGACACGGCCCTGCGATGCGGCTACCAGTCGCCCTCGGCACTGACAGCGGCGCTGCGGCGCCAGAAGCTCACCGAGTCCAACCAGGCCGACAAGGCCGACCAATAACGGCACGGATCATTCGGGCGGCATTTGCCTGCCCAGCCCCCGCCCCGCGGAACGGGTTAT
The DNA here is from genome assembly GCF_000013865.1 of Polaromonas sp. JS666. Taxonomy (NCBI): domain Bacteria; kingdom Pseudomonadati; phylum Pseudomonadota; class Betaproteobacteria; order Burkholderiales; family Comamonadaceae; genus Polaromonas; species Polaromonas sp. JS666. Next base: position 337,057 of record NC_007948.1, on the reverse strand, counting down.
CGGAGACCGGTGACCGAATGCAGGCGGCCCGGGCGTCGTTGCGCACTGGCGAGACCGTGCTTGCGCGACGATCGCACAACCCAAACACCCTATGCTTGCGCCATGCCCGCCAATTTATATGCACTGGGCGCCATCGCGCTATGGATCTCCCTGGCCTCGCTCGGCGTCTCGCTCAAACACATTCCGCCCTTTTTGCTGACCGGCATGGCGCTGCTGATGGGTAGCCTGCTGGCATTGCCGTTGGTGCTGAAAGACAGACAGTTGTGGAAGGTGCCCGCCAGGACCTTTGTGATGGGCATTTATGGCCTGTTCGGCTACCACTTCCTGCTCTTCATCGCCCTGCGCCACGCGCCACCCGTGGAGGCCAACCTGGTCAACTACCTGTGGCCGCTGTTGATGGTGGTGCTCGCGCCGTTGTTCCTGCCAGGTGTGCGACTGCGCGTCCTGCATGTGATCGCGGCGCTGCTGGGTTTTGCCGGCGCGGCGATTGCCATCCTCGGCGCCGACCAGGGCCTGGCGGGAGGAAGCGGAGCGCATGGCTGGTCTTGGGGTTACCTGCCTGCGCTGGGCGCGGCCTTGATCTGGGCCAGTTACTCGCTGCTGACCCGGCGCGTACCAGCCTTTCCCACCGCCGCCATCGGGCTTTTTGGCATGGTCTCGGGGCTGCTGTCGCTGCTGTGTCATTTTCTGCTGGAGCCGCAGGTGGCATTGTCTGGCCAGGACTGGCTGCTGCTGGCCGTGACAGGCCTGGGTCCGCTGGGCGCCGCTTTTTTTCTGTGGGACAAAGCGCTCAAATCAGGCGATGTGCGGCAAATCGGCATCCTGAGTTACCTGACCCCCTTGGGCTCCACCGCCTTGCTGTTGGTGGTCAGTGGCAGGGCCTTGACCACCAGCATCGCCGTTGCCGCCTTGTTGATTCTGGGCGCTGCGGTATTGGGCACCCGCTCAAGATAGCCAAGGCAAGTCAGGCCCCCACAAAACGTACGATCGGGCAATAAAGAAAGGGTGGCGACGGCTGCGCGCCATCACCACCCTCCTCCCTACCCGGTTCAAAGCGCCGGGTTCAGTCCGCGGGCATCTTATTTGGCTGCAGGCCGTGCCTCTACCACTTCAATGTCCACACGGCGGTTTTTGGCGCGGCCTTCTGCCGTGGCGTTGTCGGCCACTGGCTGGCTTTCACCGCGCCCCTCGGTACGAATGCGCTGGCGATCCACGCCTTTGCTGACCAGGTAGGCCTTGACCGAATCGGCGCGTGCCAGTGACAGGCGCTGGTTGTAGGCATCCGTGCCCACGGAATCGGTATGGCCCACGGCGATCACCACGTCGACGTTGACGCCCTTGAGGCGGTCCACCAGCGCGTCGAGCTTGCCCGTGCCACCGGCCTTGATGGTCGACTTGTCAAAGTCAAACAGCGTATCGGCCGACAAGCTGATCTTGGCGGGAAGCGCCTGTCCGGGTGCGGGTGCCACCGTCGCACGTGCGCGCGGCGGAATGACCGTCCCCGCCTTGATTTTCTCCATGGTATCGACCACGGTCTCATCCTGCGGGCACAGCTCGGCCGGGTCGATGCCGGTGCGGTCCTGCCCGGCATCCTGGGCGCTGGGCACATCGCCGCGCTTGACGTTGAGCGCCGTCACCAACTGCCCCATGCCCGCCAGCGTGCGCGCCTGCGCAATGATCTGGTCGTAGCTGGCGTTGACGTAGGAGCGGTTGGCCTGGAAGTATTCGTTCTGGCTGTCCAGCAGGTCCAGCAGCGTGCGCTGGCCCAGCTCGAACTGCTGCAGGTAGGCTTCGCGCGATTTCTCGGTCGACAGCCGGTGCTGGTCGCGGTAGGCCAGCTGCTCGTTGAGGGTTCTCACATCGCTGAAGGCGATCGACAGGGTCTGGCGCACGTCGCGGCAGGCCTTTTCCTTCAGGTCGCGCGCCTGCTCGTGCAGGTCGACCGCCTGGCGCTCGCGCGCCTTGTCGGCGCCGCCGCGAAACAGGTTGTAGTTGAGCACCAGCTCGATGCCATTGACGCGGGTGGTGCCGGTCACGCCCTGCAGGTTGCGGTCCCGCGAGTCATACAGCCGCAGGTCCACGCGCGGCATGTAGGCGGCCTTGCGTGAGGCGATGGCCGTTTTCATGGAGCGCACGTTCTCCAGCGCGGCATTGATGGTGGGGCTGTTGGGCAGGCCGTCTTTCATCAACATTTCGGTGGAGGCGGGCATGGGGCCGATCTGAAACTTGGCGGGCAGCTTGGGCAGGGCCTCCGGCGGCTTCTCGCCAACAATGCGCAGGTAGCGTGCACTCACATCGTGCAAGTTGGTCAGCTCGGTCAGCAGGTTGGCCTCGGCCAGCGCGAGACGGCCGGTGGCCTGCTCGACGTCGACGCGGCGGCCCACGCCGGCACTGGAGCGCTCTTCGACCTGGCCGGTGGTCTGCTTGTGCACGACGTAGTTTTGCGTGGCCGTATCGACCAGCTCGCGGTAGCGCACGACGTCGGCGTAGGCGCGCACGGCTTCGAGCGCGGCGGTCTCGGAGACTTCCTGCAGTTCGTAGTAGCGGGTGAGCTTGGCGTAGCCCAGGCGCTTGACTTCGTTGGGCGTGAACAGCCCGTCAAACAGCATCTGGTTGAGCGTGAGCGTCGTGCCACGGAAGTTGTAACGGCCATAGTCGGTCAATGGCGTCTCGCGGCTCTCGCGGCCGGTGCCGGCGCGCAGGTCGATCTGGGGAAAGTAGCCGCCACGGGCCACGTCTCGCTCGTTGCCGGCAGCCTGGAAGCCGTGCCAGCGGGCCTGCACCTCGGGGTTGCTGACTACCGCCTTGCGTGCTGCGTCAATCATGGGCTCGGGCAATGTCTGTGCCTGCGCTGCCAGGCTCGTCAACACGGCCGCAGCGATTATTGAGAAGTTCGCTTTCATGCAACCACCTTGTTAGTTAGTGTTTCGGGGTATTGGTTATAGCCTCAAAATGTTGGTTTGGATATCCCCTATTCTTGGGATGCGCATCACGCGCCGCGCAGGGTTTGCTGCCCCGCCGGCTTTGGGTTAGGCTTGCCGCCATGTGGACCGCTGCCATGACACGTCAGGCCCTTCGCGCCCGTCTCGTGCCTTGGGGCAGAGGGTGCTTGCTCGCCCTGCTGGTGGCGCTGGGCGCGTCAATCGCGGCACCTGACCTCGACAAAACACAGGCCCTGGCCCTGCAGCGCTACGGCTCGCGGGCTTCAGAGACGGTGGTGGCGTGGCGCCGGCTGATCGAAGAATCGCGCGCGCTGCCCGATGCGGACAAGCTCGACAAGGTCAACACCTTCTTCAATCGACGCGTGTTGTTTGAAAGCGACATAGCCATCTGGCAGCAGGAGGATTACTGGGCCACGCCGCTCGAGTTCATGGGCCGCGGTGCCGGAGATTGCGAAGATTTCTCGATAGCCAAGTACCTCACGCTGCAAATGCTGGGCATCGGCAACGACCGCTTGCGCCTGATTTACGTCCGCGCCCGCATCGGTTCGACCACGACCGTGGCCCACATGGTGCTGGGTTTCTATCCCCAGCCGACCGACGAACCGCTGATTCTCGACAACCTGATCAGCAGCGTGCGCCCTGCCTCGATGCGCAGCGACCTTGCACCGGTCTTCAGTTTCAACAGCGCCGGTTTGTGGGTGGGTGGCGGCACGTCCTCCCTGGCCGACCCCACCACACGCCTGTCGCGCTGGCGCGATGTGCTTGACCGCATGCGCCAGGAAGGCCTGTCGCCATGATCTCCTCACCCCCTGATCCGTTCCTGCCCTGACCATTTACGCCCTGATTCATTCCCTCACTCAGCGAGTTACCACCATGTCCCTTATCAAACAGCTCTGGATCGCCATCATCGTGGTCATGACCATTGCCTTCGGCGGCAGCATGGTCGTCAGTGTGTTGTCTGCACGCCACTACCTGGAGCAGCAGCTGCAAGTGAAGAACATCGACAACGCCACGGCGCTGGCCCTGTCGCTGTCGCAGTTGCCCAAGGACCCAGTCACGGTCGAGCTGCAGGTGGCGACGCAGTTTGACGCCGGGCACTACCGCTTCATCCGCATCGTTTCGCCCACCGGCCAGACGGTGGTGGAGCGCGTCTTCACCGGTCAGCTGCAAGGCGCACCGGCCTGGTTCGCCCGGCTCATCCCGATCCGCGCAGTGCCCGGCCAGGCGCTGATCCAGGATGGCTGGAAACAGTACGGAACGCTGACCCTGGCCAGCCACGAGCAGTATGTGTACAAGAGCCTGTGGGACGGCACGCTGGAGCTGCTGCTGTGGTTTGTGCTCGGCAGCGTGATCACCGGCATCGCCGGCACGCTGGCCATACGCTTCATCACCCGGCCGCTGGGCGATGTGGTGGGCCAGGCCGAGGCCATTGCCGAGCGCCGCTTCCTGCGCATCGCAGAACCCCGCACGCCCGAACTGCGCAGCGTGGTGCGCGCCATGAACAGCATGGTGGAGCGCCTCAAAGCCCTGTTCAGCGAGGAGGCCGCCCGCCTCGAAGCACTGCGCCAGAAGGTCAACCTCGACGCGCTAACCGGGCTGTCCGGGCGCGAGCATTTCCTGTCGCAGCTGCGCGAGTTGCTGGTGGGCGAGGACTCTGGCGCCGAGGGCGTGCTGGTCATGCTGCGCGTAAACGACCTGAACATGCTGAATGCCCGTCTTGGCCACCAGCGTGCAGATACGCTGCTGCAGCAACTCGGTGGCGTGCTCAAGGACAGCATGCGGGAGCACAGCGGCCAGCAGGCGGGGAGGCTCAAGGGCGGTGATTTTGCCCTGGCCTGCCCGGGCATCACCTCCCCGGCACAAGCGGCCAGCGAGCTGCACCAGCGCCTGAACCAGGCCTGGCTGCCCAACTGGGTGGCCGAAGTGCCTGACCTGTTCCATCTGGCGGCCGTACCCTATCAGCGCGCAGAAAGCATAGGCGATCTGCTGAGCCGCGCCGACGAGGCCCTGGCCCGTGCCGAGGCCGAGGGGCCGAACAGCTGGCATGCCAGCGAAGCGGACAGCGGCAGCACCGCACGCCCCGCCGAGCAGTGGCGCAGCCTGCTCACCGAAGCCGTCGCCAGCGGCAAGCTAAGGCTCGCCTTCTACCGCGTGGTCGGCAGCGGCAGCCAGAACGCCATTCACCAGGAAGGCGTGATCCGCCTGCAAATCGACGACACAGGCACCCTGCTGCCCGCCCGTGACTTCATGCCGATGGCCGCGCACCTCAACCTCAGCGCGCCGATAGACCTCGAGGTGGTCAGGCTCGCCATAGCCCATCTGCGCACCACGCCCGGCGACATCGCGGTCAACCTGTCGGCCGAAACCATCGCCGACTTCAGCTTCCGCTATGAGCTCAGGATGCTGCTGGAATTCCACCCCGAGATCTGCAAGCGTCTGCTGTTCGAGGTACCCGAGCAAGGCGTCTTCAAACAGTTCAATGCCTTCCGCGACCTGGTGCTCACCCTCAAGCCACTGGGCTGTCGCGTCGGCATCGAATACTTCGGCCAGCGCTTTGCCGAGGGTGACAAACTCGCCGACCTGGGCCTGGACTACATCAAGGTCCACCCCAGCTATGTGCGCGACATTGCCCACAACCCGGGTAACCAGGAATTCCTCAAGGGCCTGTGCAAGGTGGCACGCAATTTCGGCATCGTGGTGATAGCGCTCGGCGTCGAGTCCGACAGCGACCTGCCGCTGCTGGCCTCGCTCGGATTTGACGGGGTGACAGGGCCGGGTGTAAAGTGAGTCAGTTGTGCTGAAGGCGGTGGCCGGTTCATTCATGCCACGCCCTATCGATCGGAATTGCCGTGAACTGCATGAAGTCCGTGCCTGCCGGATGGCCCCTTGGGTCCATGGGGGTCATTGGGGCAATTGGCCTGGTCTGGGCTGCAGGCTCCGCGCTGGCACAGGCTCCCCGGGCTTTGGAAGCAGCGGCCCTGCAAACACCAGCGGCCGTACTGGCGGACGAGCCACCCGCGCTGCGCCGTCTGATGCAGCAAGCCGGCGAGCTGGAGTCGGCGGTCGACACGAACGACAACGCCTGGCGCGCCGCCGTACTCTATTGCGAAGCATCCCGCTCAGGCAGCATTGAGGGGCAATACCGCCTGGGCGTGCTCTATGCCTTTGGCAAAGGCGTCCCCGAAAGCCGGCCGCTCGCTGCTGCCCTGTTCTCCCAAGCCGCCTCGCAGGGCCATGCGCAGGCAGGCCAGATGCTCGACAGCATTCAGTTGAGTTCGGCCGAACTGCCCGCCTGTGTGACGCAGGCCCAATTGCCCGAGAAGGCGCCAACACGCGTTTTTCAGGATCTGCAACTCGACATGGCGTCTGGCAACATGCCCTCCATCGAGCACTTTCTGCAGGCCCTGCCGGCCCGCAAACGCTGGGTGATTCCGCTGGCAACAACGCTGAGCGCCTGGTATTCGCTCGATCCCCGGCTGGTCCTCTCCGTCATTGCGGTGGAGTCCAACTTCGAGTCCGGCGCCCAGTCGCCCAAGGCGGCCATGGGGCTCATGCAGCTGATTCCCGGCACCGCCGAGCGCTTCAATGTGCGCAACGCCTACAACGCCACCCAGAACATGCGCGGCGGCATGGCCTACCTGCGCTGGCTGCTCGCCTACTACCGCGGCAATATCGCCTATACGCTGGCCGCCTACAACGCCGGAGAGGGCCGGGTAGACCGCTACAAGGGCATACCGCCCTACCCTGAAACCCGTGCCTATGTGCGCCGCGTGATGGGCCTGTACGGGCGCAGCAGCCACGAGTTTGACGAGAACATCACCGATGCCTCGCCCTGGCTGCGACCCAAAGTCCCCTGACACAGTCCCCTGAACCGTTCAGCCCAGTCTCAAGCGCATAAAAAAAGGGCTGGCCGCCTGCGCGGTCTGCCCGGAGAAGATCAGCCCGGCCTGCGGAAACAGGCCGGACGGTTCTCAATCAGGGGGTGTTGTTCAGGTTGCCGTTATCCAGCAGCTTTTGAATGATATTGGTGTCGGTTGCAGAAGGGGCGAGACCCAGTCCGCTCTTCAAACCATCCAGGCTCATGTTGTCGAACGTGATGGTTTGCGTCGCCGCGAAGCTTCCTCCGTCATGGTCCACCGACAAGACGGCCTTGCCACCCACCTCCGAAAAGTGCAGGTACTGGCTCAGGCTGGTTGCAGAAGCAGCGTCTGTTCCAGCCAGTTCGCCTTGCAGCAAATCACGCAGATCGAGCACATCGCCTCCGCCGCCCAGCGTGAAGTCCTTGATGACATCGGCAGCCGGCGTTCCGACGGTACCTTGATCAGTCAAGCTCCATTTGAAGACGTCGGCGCCGCCGCCACCCTCCAGGATGTCGTTGCCGGCACCGCCGATCAGAACGTTGGCACTGCCATCTCCCGTAATGGATTCGGCGCTGGCCGTACCTTCGAAGGTGGAACTTCCTTCGATCGTGACACTCAGCGTCTGGCTTGCCGTGTTGTCTCCATCGGCATCCACGAGGGTGAAGCTAAAGTCCAGCGAAGCATCCTGCGTGTCGCTCGTGGTCGAGATGATGCCAATATCGGAAATTTTGATCACGTCATTGTCGACGGTATCGCCCCCGAATGCATCTGTCCCGCTCGATCCACCGGTGTCTCCAGTATCACGATTGAGGTCGATGCCCTCGCCGGTCACGGTTTCAGTCGAAACCAGCAACTGCGCGCCGTTGATCACCCAATTGCTGCTGCCGGTGTTGTAGTCATTGCTTTCAATGATCACCACGCCATCGCTGTCGTCCACGAACGTAATCCCATAAGGGTTCGATTCCGAAGACAGGTAAATATCCGAGTAATCGATCACGATGGCTCTGGTGGTTGTTTCCAGCGTATCGGGATTGATAAGCTTGAGGATCACCACGAAATCCTCGCCAACACCGAGCTGGTCGAGCTTGAGGTAGATACCGTTCGCCGTTGCAGTACCGGGTCCGGGGGTACCGTTTGACCCAGGGCTGGAGTTGTAGAAATCCATATTGAGCACTTCGCCGGCTTGCAAGGTATCGCTGGAAACGCCGTTGGAGCTACCTGAAATACTCACCCACGCCTGTGCACCGACAAAAGTCTCGCCGTTAGTGAACGCCGTATTGCCGTCGCTCGATTTGAAATCCACCGGGCCGCCGCCCTGCTCTTCGCCACCGGTAAACCGCACAAAGAACTCTTCTGCCAGCTTGGACACCACGATTTCCGGCTGAGCTTCCGACGGCCCAACCAGGTTGTAGCTTTCTTTGGAAAGCGTACCGCTGGTGGTCAGAATGCTGAAGCTTTCGATCGGCTCATCCAGCGTTAGCTCATAGGTACCGCTTACCTTGTCGAAGGTGAGCGTCCCATTGGCCTCTGTCAGTACGCCAGGGGTGAGCGGATTCGCTGCATAGGAGAACTGCACATCGAAGACCGCCTCGTTCGAATCTTCGGAAGCCCAGGTCACGGATGGTGTGGAAATTGCCGTCGCGCCGACCATGCCGGCCAGCGTGATTGCCGAAAAATCGGAGTCGGATGAACTGAACGTCGTCCGGCTGTCCGCGCCGATGATGTAGTCGAAAACGCCCGTGCCACCAGGAGACGGATTGCTGGAATTCGAATAAATAAGATCCGTCTTATCCAGAACAACGGGCACATCGTCAATGATGTCCACCAGGATGGTGCCGGTGGTGGTGTTGCCGTTGGCGTCCGTCACCGTGTAGCTGAAGCTGTCCTTGTCCTGCTCGGTGGTGACGCCGTTGTTGAGCGTCGCACCGTCGAAGGTCGTGTCCAGCGTGTAGGTGTAAGTGCCGTCGGCATTGAGCACCAGGTTGCCATAGGCACCGTTGGCGGTGCTGGTCAGCGTGTAGGTGTACGGGCCCGTGCCGCCCGACGGGGTGATCGCGCCGTTGAAGATTTCGCTGTTGCTCGCCGCATCGCTGCCCACCACGGGCAGGCCCGCTTCGTTGACCAGCGCGTCCGTGTCGCTTGCCGTCACCGTGACGTTGTTCACGCTGATCGTCAGCGTCGTGGTCGACAGGTCGCCGTCGCCATCCACGATGGTGTACACGAACGTGTCGGTCTGGTTGCTCGTCACCGCATCAGGATTGGCCTCGTAGGTGTAGCTGCCGTCCGCGTTCAGCGTCAGCGTGCCGTAGGTGCCGGCAATGCCTCCGCCCACACCACCGGACACCGGCACGGCTGTGTTGCTGCCCGCCGCCACGCCCACCACCGCGCCGGCACCAAAGCCATCGGCACCGGCCGTGTCGGCGCCAGCGCCCCCGCTCGTGGTGCCCGCGCCCGTCAGCACGTTGCCGGTCGTATCCGCGCCCTCGGCCACGCTGTCCGTGTCCGCACGTGCCGTCGGCACGTCGTCAATGATCTCAATGGTGATCGCGGCCGGTGCCGAAGTGGCCGTGCCGTCTGACGTGGTCAGCGTGAAGACATCGGTCTCCGTGCCATCCACATCCGTGGTCGGGCTGGTCAGCTCATAGGTGTAGCTGGCGACGCCGGTGCCGGCATCGTAGGCGGTGACCGTCAGGGTGCCGTTCGTACCCGCGAAGCTCTGGCCCACCAGGCTGCCAATCGCGACGGTGACGCCGTTGATGGTGACGCTCTGGATGTCGTCCAGGCCGTCCGCATCCGATACCGTGAAGGTGCCGAATGCAAATTCGGTGCCGGCCGCCGCATCGGAACCGATTGCCAGACCAGACTCGTACACCACGTCGTTGCCGCCTTCATTGCCGGGATCGGCGGTGATAATTGGCCCGTCATTGGTGCCGGTGATGGTGATGCTCACATCGGCCAGATTGCTCAGGTTGGCGCCATCGGTCACCTGGTAGACATCGGCAAACACCATGTTGATGGATTCGCCGTCGTCCAGTGCCTGCGCCGCTGCCTGGGTGGCTTCGTTCAGCGTGAAGGTGTAGCCGCCCGTCGCGCTGTCGATGACCAGCGTGCCGTAGGCATTGGTCGCCGTGATCGAGGGGCCGACCACGGACAGGGTCTGGCCGTCTGCATCGGTATCGTTGGGGATCACGTTGCCCGAGACGGAGATCTGGTCTTCAGTCAGGCTGTTGCTGTCGTCGACCGCCACCGGTGCGTGGTCATCGTCAATGATGGTCACGGTCGCCGTGTCGTTGATCAGGGTGGCCCCGATCGGATTGCTCAGGACAATGGTGAAGGTTTCATTGCCTTCGACCAGGATGTCTCCCACAATGTTTTCAGTCACGAAGAAGCCGATATAGCCGGCCGGGATGGTAACCGTGCCGGTGACCGCACCGTCGAAATAGTCCGCCGGATTGCTCGCGGTGCCGGGCACGATGGTGTAGGTGACCGTCACATCGGTCGTGGAGACCTGGTTCAGGGTAATCAGGAAGGTGACGGCCTTGCTGCCGCCGCCGGAGCCCTCGATCACATCGGCGGTCGAGACTGTGCCCTGGATCATTTCGCCGGTGATCAGGCCCGGGCCGCCCTCGCCTACACCGACCTGCACACCCACGGTAACGCCGACGCTGACCGTGGGTGGCACCGGCTCGGGAATCGACTCAATATCAGGCTGCAGCTCGGGCGGCACAAAGTTGTACTCGTAGGCCAGCGGGCTCACACCCTCGGCGATGCGCAGCAACTGCACAAAGCTGCTGCCGCCGTCAACACCGCCGCCGGGGACCAAACCGGCCGCGGTGGCTTCGAGTGACTGGTTCAGATCGGTCCCGCGTTCGAGCGCCTGGATGACGGCGTCTGCCGTGGCCGGCGTGGTGACCGCGCTGTCCTGGGCCGTGGGTCGCTGGTCGGACTGGACCACGTTTTCATCCAGGCGGATGCTTTGCGCGGGCGCAACAGCCAGCAGGCTGCCGTCTTCCATCAGGAGCTCGACCCGGACGTCGCCCACGGTGCGCACGGTTTCACCCTTTTGCAGGGTGTCACCAACCTTGAGGACGCGGGTCCTGCCCTGCACGTCGACAGCGAGGACCGAGCCATTTCCCGTGATGGCGGCGACGGTTGCGAATTGGGCCATGATGCTCTCCGGTAAAGAAAAAGAGCCTGGGCCCGCAGGCCCAGGGTATCACCCCTGATAACTCAAAGACTAAGGTTGCGCCACCGGCCTGTCTATTGGACTTTGGTCCATATTTGAGGCTACTTTTGGGCTGTTTTTGGGCTGTTTGGGCGGTAGCTCAACCCCGCGGACGCCCCCCTCAAAGCCGGACATTGTCGCCGTCGCCGGGCAGCAATTCAGCCGGTTGGCCAGCCTGGCCCGGGTTTGGCGCCGCTCCAGCAGCTTGGCCTGCAGTTCGACATGGCGTCGGGCGCCTCCCCGTCGATCAACTGCCTTCTGCAGGCCCGCAGCAAGCGCTGGGTAATTCCCGACACCGCCGAGCGCTTCAATGGGCGCGGAAGCCACGAGTTTGACGAGAACATCACCGATGTCTCGCCCTGGCTGGAGGCGAAGGGGCGTTGAGGCGGGTTGGCGAGCGCGCCACGCGGGACGCAAGAAAACCCCGGCGTTGGCGCGCCGGGGTTGGGACTGAATACTTGCTGTTTGGATTGCGTTGAAAGTTACCCTGTGTACTGTTGGGTCGCTTTCAACTCGTTCAGTATGTCCGTCACCGTATCTGTCGTGGTGTAGCTCGCAAGAAGAATTGTCTGCACATCGTTCGTCGATGCAGCTCCGGTGCCATCCGTCACATGGATCATGATCCCGCCAGCCTCTTGCGTAACATCCAGATACTGCGTTAGATCCGTTCCAGGCGCGCCCGGCAGCAGATCCAGAAGATTCAACGTGTCTCCTGCAGCAAAATCTGTCACGACATCGGCAGCCGGCGTTCCGACGGTACCTTGATCAGTCAAGCTCCATTTGAAGACGTCGGCGCCGCCGCCACCCTCCAGGATGTCGTTGCCGGCACCGCCGATCAGAACGTTGGCACTGCCATCTCCCGTAATGGATTCGGCGCTGGCCGTACCTTCGAAGGTGGAACTTCCTTCGATCGTGACACTCAGCGTCTGGCTTGCCGTGTTGTCTCCATCGGCATCCACGAGGGTGAAGCTAAAGTCCAGCGAAGCATCCTGCGTGTCGCTCGTGGTCGAGATGATGCCAATATCGGAAATTTTGATCACGTCATTGTCGACGGTATCGCTCCCGAATACATCTGTCCCGCTCGATCCGCCGGCATCACCCGTAGCACGATTGAGGTCGATGCCCGAGCCGGTCACGGTTTCGGTCGAAACCAGCAGTTGCACGCCGTTGATCACCCAATTGCTGCCACCGCTGTTGTAGTCATTGCTTTCAATGATCACCACGCCATCGCTGTCGTCCACAAACGTAATCCCATAAGGGTTCGATTCCGAAGACAGGTAAATATCAGCATAATCGATCACGATAGCTCTGGTTGTTGTAATTGTCGGGTCGCTGGCATCGACGAGCTTGAGGATCACAACGAAATCCTCGCCAGCACCGAGCTGATCGAGCTTGAGATAGATACCGTTCGCCGTTGCAGTACCGGGTCCGGGGGTACCGTTTGACCCAGGGCTGGAGTTGTAGAAATCCATATTGAGCACTTCGCCGGCTTGCAAGGTATCGCTGGAAACGCCGTTGGAGCTACCTGAAATACTCACCCACGCCTGTGCACCGACAAAAGTCTCGCCGTTAGTGAACGCCGTATTGCCGTCGCTCGATTTGAAATCCACCGGGCCGCCGCCCTGCTCTTCGCCACCGGTAAACCGCACAAAGAACTCTTCTGCCAGCTTGGACACCACGATTTCCGGCTGAGCTTCCGACGGCCCAACCAGGTTGTAGCTTTCTTTGGAAAGCGTACCGCTGGTGGTCAGAATGCTGAAGCTTTCGATCGGCTCATCCAGCGTTAGCTCATAGGTACCGCTTACCTTGTCGAAGGTGAGCGTCCCATTGGCCTCTGTCAGTACGCCAGGGGTGAGCGGATTCGCTGCATAGGAGAACTGCACATCGAAGACCGCCTCGTTCGAATCTTCGGAAGCCCAGGTCACGGATGGTGTGGAAATTGCCGTCGCGCCGACCATGCCGGCCAGCGTGATTGCCGAAAAATCGGAGTCGGATGAACTGAACGTCGTCCGGCTGTCCGCGCCGATGATGTAGTCGAAAACGCCCGTGCCACCAGGAGACGGATTGCTGGAATTCGAATAAATAAGATCCGTCTTATCCAGAACAACGGGCACATCGTCAATGATGTCCACCAGGATGGTGCCGGTGGTGGTGTTGCCGTTGGCGTCCGTCACCGTGTAGCTGAAGCTGTCCTTGTCCTGCTCGGTGGTGACGCCGTTGTTGAGCGTCGCACCGTCGAAGGTCGTGTCCAGCGTGTAGGTGTAAGTGCCGTCGGCATTGAGCACCAGGTTGCCATAGGCACCGTTGGCGGTGCTGGTCAGCGTGTAGGTGTACGGGCCCGTGCCGCCCGACGGGGTGATCGCGCCGTTGAAGATTTCGCTGTTGCTCGCCGCATCGCTGCCCACCACGGGCAGGCCCGCTTCGTTGACCAGCGCGTCCGTGTCGCTTGCCGTCACCGTGACGTTGTTCACGCTGATCGTCAGCGTCGTGGTCGACAGGTCGCCGTCGCCATCCACGATGGTGTACACGAACGTGTCGGTCTGGTTGCTCGTCACCGCATCAGGATTGGCCTCGTAGGTGTAGCTGCCGTCCGCGTTCAGCGTCAGCGTGCCGTAGGTGCCGGCAATGCCTCCGCCCACACCACCGGACACCGGCACGGCTGTGTTGCTGCCCGCCGCCACGCCCACCACCGCGCCGGCACCAAAGCCATCGGCACCGGCCGTGTCGGCGCCAGCGCCCCCGCTCGTGGTGCCCGCGCCCGTCAGCACGTTGCCGGTCGTATCCGCGCCCTCGTTCACGCTGTCCGTGTCCGCACGCGCCGTCGGCACGTCGTCAATGATGTCCACCAGGATGGTGCCGGTGGTGCTGTTGCCGTTGGCGTCCGTCACCGTGTAGCTGAAGCTGTCCTTGTCCTGCTCGGTGGTGACGCCGTTGTTGAGCGTCGCACCGTCGAAGGTCGTGTCCAGCGTGTAGGTGTAGGTGCCGTCGGCATTGAGCACCAGGTTGCCGTAGGCACCGTTGGCGGTGCTGGTCAGCGTGTAGGTGTACGGGCCCGTGCCGCCCGACGGGGTGATCGCGCCGTTGAAGATTTCGCTGTTGCTCGCCGCATCGCTGCCCACCACGGGCAGGCCCGCTTCGTTGACCAGCGCGTCCGTGTCGCTTGCCGTCACCGTGACGTTGTTCACGCTGATCGTCAGCGTCGTGGTCGACAGGTCGCCGTCGCCATCCACGATGGTGTACACGAACGTGTCGGTCTGGTTGCTCGTCACCGCATCAGGATTGGCCTCGTAGGTGTAGCTGCCGTCCGCGTTCAGCGTCAGCGTGCCGTAGGTGCCGGCAATGCCTCCGCCCACACCACCGGACACCGGCACGGCTGTGTTGCTGCCCGCCGCCACGCCCACCACCGCGCCGGCACCAAAGCCATCGGCACCGGCCGTGTCGGCGCCAGCGCCCCCGCTCGTGGTGCCCGCGCCCGTCAGCACGTTGCCGGTCGTATCCGCGCCCTCGTTCACGCTGTCCGTGTCCGCACGTGCCGTCGGCACGTCGTCAATGATGTCCACCAGGATGGTGCCGGTGGTGGTGTTGCCGTTGGCGTCCGTCACCGTGTAGCTGAAGCTGTCCTTGTCCTGCTCGGTGGTGACGCCGTTGTTGAGCGTCGCACCGTCGAAGGTCGTGTCCAGCGTGTAGGTGTAAGTGCCGTCGGCATTGAGCACCAGGTTGCCATAGGCACCGTTGGCGGTGCTGGTCAGCGTGTAGGTGTACGGGCCCGTGCCGCCCGACGGGGTGATCGCGCCGTTGAAGATTTCGCTGTTGCTCGCCGCATCGCTGCCCACCACGGGCAGGCCCGCTTCGTTGACCAGCGCGTCCGTGTCGCTTGCCGTCACCGTGACGTTGTTCACGCTGATCGTCAGCGTCGTGGTCGACAGGTCGCCGTCGCCATCCACGATGGTGTACACGAACGTGTCGGTCTGGTTGCTCGTCACCGCATCAGGATTGGCCTCGTAGGTGTAGCTGCCGTCCGCGTTCAGCGTCAGCGTGCCGTAGGTGCCGGCAATGCCTCCGCCCACACCACCGGACACCGGCACGGCTGTGTTGCTGCCCGCCGCCACGCCCACCACCGCGCCGGCACCAAAGCCATCGGCACCGGCCGTGTCGGCGCCAGCGCCCCCGCTCGTGGTGCCCGCGCCCGTCAGCACGTTGCCGGTCGTATCCGCGCCCTCGGCCACGCTGTCCGTGTCCGCACGTGCCGTCGGCACGTCGTCAATGATCTCAATGGTGATCGCGGCCGGTGCCGAAGTGGCCGTGCCGTCTGACGTGGTCAGCGTGAAGACATCGGTCTCCGTGCCATCCACATCCGTGGTCGGGCTGGTCAGCTCATAGGTGTAGCTGGCGACGCCGGTGCCGGCATCGTAGGCGGTGACCGTCAGGGTGCCGTTCGTACCCGCGAAGCTCTGGCCCACCAGGCTGCCAATCGCGACGGTGACGCCGTTGATGGTGACGCTCTGGATGTCGTCCAGGCCGTCCGCATCCGATACCGTGAAGGTGCCGAATGCAAATTCGGTGCCGGCCGCCGCATCGGAACCGATTGCCAGACCAGACTCGTACACCACGTCGTTGCCGCCTTCATTGCCGGGATCGGCGGTGATAATTGGCCCGTCATTGGTGCCGGTGATGGTGATGCTCACATCGGCCAGATTGCTCAGGTTGGCGCCATCGGTCACCTGGTAGACATCGGCAAACACCATGTTGATGGATTCGCCGTCGTCCAGTGCCTGCGCCGCTGCCTGGGTGGCTTCGTTCAGCGTGAAGGTGTAGCCGCCCGTCGCGCTGTCGATGACCAGCGTGCCGTAGGCATTGGTCGCCGTGATCGAGGGGCCGACCACGGACAGGGTCTGGCCGTCTGCATCGGTATCGTTGGGGATCACGTTGCCCGAGACGGAGATCTGGTCTTCAGTCAGGCTGTTGCTGTCGTCGACCGCCACCGGTGCGTGGTCATCGTCAATGATGGTCACGGTCGCCGTGTCGTTGATCAGGGTGGCCCCGATCGGATTGCTCAGGACAATGGTGAAGGTTTCATTGCCTTCGACCAGGATGTCTCCCACAATGTTTTCAGTCACGAAGAAGCCGATATAGCCGGCCGGGATGGTAACCGTGCCGGTGACCGCACCGTCGAAATAGTCCGCCGGATTGCTCGCGGTGCCGGGCACGATGGTGTAGGTGACCGTCACATCGGTCGTGGAGACCTGGTTCAGGGTAATCAGGAAGGTGACGGCCTTGCTGCCGCCGCCGGAGCCCTCGATCACATCGGCGGTCGAGACTGTGCCCTGGATCATTTCGCCGGTGATCAGGCCCGGGCCGCCCTCGCCTACACCGACCTGCACACCCACGGTAACGCCGACGCTGACCGTGGGTGGCACCGGCTCGGGAATCGACTCAATATCAGGCTGCAGCTCGGGCGGCACAAAGTTGTACTCGTAGGCCAGCGGGCTCACACCCTCGGCGATGCGCAGCAACTGCACAAAGCTGCTGCCGCCGTCAACACCGCCGCCGGGGACCAAACCGGCCGCGGTGGCTTCGAGTGACTGGTTCAGATCGGTCCCGCGTTCGAGCGCCTGGATGACGGCGTCTGCCGTGGCCGGCGTGGTGACCGCGCTGTCCTGGGCCGTGGGTCGCTGGTCGGACTGGACCACGTTTTCATCCAGGCGGATGCTTTGCGCGGGCGCAACAGCCAGCAGGCTGCCGTCTTCCATCAGGAGCTCGACCCGGACGTCGCCCACGGTGCGCACGGTTTCACCCTTTTGCAGGGTGTCACCAACCTTGAGGACGCGGGTCCTGCCCTGCACGTCGACAGCGAGGACCGAGCCATTTCCCGTGATGGCGGCGACGGTTGCGAATTGGGCCATGATGCTCTCCGGTAAGAAAAAAGAGCCTGGGCCCGTGAGCCCAGGTTATCAACACTGATGGCCTGAAGATTAAGGGGGTGTTGCCGGCCCGTCTATTGGACTTAGGTCCATATCTTGGGCTATCCGGTAATAATTCCGCAATTCCGCGACTACGTGGGGCGGCGCTGTCCCCAATACGGTTCAGTCAAGTTATTCACCCTGAATCGGAATGACCAAAACCTTGACTTGTCATGGCGGGCTTAACCCGCAATCCATGGATCCCGGATCAAAGTCCGGGATGACAAGCCAGGGGCAAGGGATTAACTGAACCGTTTTGGCGCTACCCCGTGCGCCGCATCAAAGCGGGAAGCTGTCGCCGTCGTCGGGCAGCAGTTCCAGCCGGTTGGCCAGGCTGGCCCGGGTCTGGCGTCGCTCAAGCAGCTTGGCCTGGGCCGCAGCGGGCAGGTCGGTGAACTGAATGAGCCCCCGGTTGATGAGCACGTCGATCAGGTCCTCAAGCACGCGGGCCAGGCCGGCATCGGTCTGGCTCAATGGATTGGTCTGGCTGGACACTTCACGTAAGAACTGTTCCACCCCGGGATCGGCCGCATGCACGGCCTCCCAGCCTGCGGCCAGCGCGTCTTGCGCGCTCAGGGCTTGCCGGGTCACGGCGACGATGCGTCCCGCGGCATCGCGACGGCACAGCAGCGCGCTTGAGGGTGGCGGTGTATCAGTCATGACAATAGCTCCCGCTCAGGGGTCTGCGCCGTATCAGCGGAGGCTGCAAGGCGCAGCACCAGTTGCAGGCGATCGCGCACGCCCAGTTTCTCGAACACGGCGCCGAGGTGGGCTTTGACGGTGCGCTCTGAAATATGCATCAGGGTGGCCACCTCCTTGTTGGAGCGCCCGGCCGAGACGGCGTGGGCCACTTCGGCCTCCCGTGCGGACAATTGGGCCCAGGCGTTCTGGTCAGGCGCCACCGCGGCAGCGGGTGCCGCAGGGAGGCGTGCCAGCGCCGCATGGGTCGAGGCGACCAGCCGGCGCATCAGGTCCGGGCCCACCCACAGGCCGCCATGCTCGACGACCAGGGCGACCTCCTGCAACAGTGCAGGCACGGCATAGGCATGGGTATAGCCGCGCGCACCCTTGTCGAGGGCATCCAGGCCTTCGAGGGGGTGGGGCCGGCCGGACACCACCACGACAGGCACTCCGGGCAGGGCCTGCAAAACCTGGCGCAGCTGCACGGCCCACTGCGCATCGGCGGTGCTGAGCCATATCAGGCTGGCATTCGCTGGCCGACCGCGCAAATGGGCCAGCATGGCCGGCGCCTCGTGCACCCGCCCGGCGGGAAACGCCTCGCACCAGCGCTCCGGCACGGGCGCGGCGGGCGTGGTGAGGAACAGGTGCTCGATACTCATCGCTCGTTCATCGCTTGCTCAGCGCTCAGTCAGGGCGTTGGCTCTGGCCCGCAGTACGGGTTTGAGCAGATAAGCCAACACCGACTTCTTGCCAGTGAGGATGTCAACCTGCGCCACCATGCCCGGAATGATGGGGAGGTTGGGCCCCAGGCTGGGTTTGTGTGTGCGCACCCGCACATGATAGAAGGCATTGCCTTTTTCGTCGATGACCGAGTCTGCGCCAATGTTGATCACATCCGCCTCCAGTCCGCCGTAAATGGAAAAGTCATAGGCGCTGAACTTCACCATGGCCTGCTGCCCGGGACGCAGGAAGGCAATGTCCTTGGGGGTGATTTGTACCTCCAGGATCAGCGCGTCGTCCAGCGGGACCACCTCAACCACTTCCTTGCCGGGTTGCACCACCGCCCCCATGGTATTGACCAGCAGGCGCTTCACGGTGCCGCGCACGGGCGACTTGATATCGGCATGCTTGACTTTGTCTTCAAGCGCCCGACCCCCTTGCGACAGGGTGGCCAGCTTGTTCATGGTCTCTGACAGCTCGCCGCTCATCTGGTTGCGGCTGGTGAGCTGCACTTCCTCGATCTTGCGCGTGGCCTCCAGGATGGAGGACTGCACGCGCGAGATTTGCGCCGTGGCCTGCTCCCGGTCGCCGCGCAAGCGGGCGACGTCGCGCTCGAGGCGCAACACCTCTACCTCGGAGACGGCGCCGGTGGCGATCATGGGGCGCGTGGCGTTGAGCTCCCTGTTCATCAGTTCCAGGCTGCGTTCGGCCTGGTCACGGCGGGCAAGGACTTCATTGAGCTCCTGCTGGCGCTGGGACAACTGGGCCTGCGATATGTAAAGCTGGGCACCGATTTCGGCCCGGCGTGATTC